>JBEBWZ010000173.1:0-6043 GCA_040391865.1 Solimonas flava | reverse complement strand
GCGCAACTCGCCGGTGCCGATCGGCACCGTGCCGATCTATCAGGCGCTGGAGAAGGTCAACGGCAAGGCCGAGGACCTCACCTGGGAAATTTTCCGCGACACCCTGATCGAGCAGGCCGAACAGGGCGTCGACTACTTCACCATTCACGCCGGCGTGCTGCTGCGTTACATCCCGTGGACCGCGGAGCGTGTTACCGGCATCGTCTCGCGCGGTGGTTCGATCATGGCCAAGTGGTGCCTCGCGCATCACCAGGAGAACTTCCTCTACACGCACTTCGAGGATATCTGCGAAATCATGAAGGCCTACGACGTGTCGTTCTCGCTGGGCGACGGACTGCGTCCGGGCTGCATTGCCGATGCCAACGACGATGCCCAGTTCGGCGAGCTGCACACGCTGGGCGAGCTGACGCAGCTCGCGTGGAAACATGACGTGCAGGTGATGATCGAAGGCCCTGGCCACGTGCCGATGCAGATGATCAAGGAGAACATGGACGAACAGCTCAAGCACTGCTTCGAGGCGCCGTTCTACACCCTAGGCCCGTTGACCACCGACATCGCGCCGGGCTACGACCACATCACTTCCGGCATCGGTGCCGCGCAGATCGGCTGGTACGGCTGCGCGATGCTGTGCTACGTGACGCCGAAAGAGCACCTCGGACTGCCGGACAAGGACGATGTGCGCGTCGGCATCATCACCTACAAGATCGCGGCGCACGCCGCCGATTTGGCCAAGGGCCATCCCGGCGCACAGGTGCGTGACAACGCGCTATCCAAGGCGCGCTTCGAATTCCGTTGGGAAGACCAGTTCAACCTCGGACTCGATCCGGAAAAGGCGCAGGAATTCCACGACGAGACGCTGCCGCAGGAAGGCGCCAAGCTGGCGCATTTCTGCAGCATGTGCGGTCCGCATTTCTGCTCGATGAAGATCACGCAGGACGTGCGTGACTATGCCGCCAAGATGGGCGCTGATGAGCAGGCAGCGCTGACGGTCGGCATGGCGGCGAAGAGTGAGGAGTTCAAGCAACGCGGTGCCGAGGTCTATCACAAGCTGTAGCGCCGGACACGGCCACAGAAAAAGCCGACGGTACTCTGCCGTCGGCTTTTTTACTTTGCGCAGCCGGGTGTCAGTGCTGGAAGCGCTGTACCCACGCCACGTAGCGATCGACAAACCCTTGCAGGAATTTTTCGGTGCCCGGATTGTTGATGGTGCCATCGGCGCTGAACAGATCGTCCTTGAAATGCACGAATACCTCCGGCTGACCGAGCAACGGTACATCGAGGTAGGACAGCACATTGCGCAGATGCTGTTGCGCCATCGAGGTGCCGGTGGCGCCCACCGATGTGCCGATCACCGCACCCGGCTTGCCGGCAAACGAATTCTTGCCCCAGGGGCGCGAGCCGATATCGATGGCGTTCTTCAGCACACCGGGAATCGAGCGGTTGTATTCTGGGGTGACGAACAACAAGGCGTTCGCTGCCTCGATTTCCGACTTCAGCCGGCGCGCTTCGGCGGGGAAATCGGCATCGAAGTCCTGGTTGTAAGCCGGCAGCTTGGCGAGTCCGACATGCTGGAACTGCCAGTCCTTGGGCGCCAGTTTTTCCACCGCGCGCGCAAGCCGGCGATTGTAGGAATCCTCGCGCAGGCTGCCGACAAGGACCGCGATCTTCAGGCTCATGATTCAGATCTCCTGGAAAGGGGGATGGGGGCATCGGTGAGCTGATGTGATGGTTGATGCTGGACCGTCGAGCCGGCCGGCGCAAATCGGCGACCGCTGCCTTGCTGACACCTGAATGGCTCCGGGATGACGCGCGGGGTCCGGTCAGCGGATGCCGTCAGCTCCTGGCGCGATGAAACTTGGATGCGCTACCGTGGTCTGCCTCTGGTCGGCATTCCGCAGCGGATGCAGCGTGCCGCGCCGCAGAAAAATCACCCAGGTTGCGATCCTTTCCGCAGCACCATTCATTCGCTCCCCCATTGCGCGGGAGCCGCGTACAAGGAGACACGCGATGCAGGACTCCCCTCTTTTTCTCCATCCGTTTTTCGCGATGGAGATTTTCGGCAATCCCGTTTCCGACTGGTTGACCGCCTTGGCGGTGGCACTGGCGATCAACGTGATCGTGGCGCTGCTGAAATGGATGATCATCGCGCGCCTGTCGAAGATTGCCGAGCGCACCGTCACCTCGCTGGACGATGCGCTGATCGCGGGGGGGCGCGCCACGCGGCAGTTCCTGATTTTCTTTCCCGCGGTGTATGTCGGTGCGCAGTACCTGATCCTGCCGGATCATGCATTCCGGATCATCGGCATCGTGGCGACCGTCGCTGCATTCCTGCAGATCGGCCTGTGGCTCAGCAGCGGATTCCGCTTCTGGATGGAGCGCTACCGCGCGCGTGCGGTGAGCGCCGACGTCAGCGCTGCCACCAGCCTCGGGGCACTGGCGTTCATTGGCCAGCTGGTGCTGTGGTCGGTGGTGGTACTCGTGGGCCTCGACAACCTCGGCGTCAACGTGACCACGCTGGTGGCGGGCCTGGGTGTCGGCGGTATCGCGGTGGCGCTGGCGGTTCAGAACATCCTGGGCGATCTGTTTGCGAGTCTGTCCATCGTCATCGACAAACCGTTCGTGGTCGGTGACTTCATCATCGTCGATGACTATCTCGGTACCGTGGAGTACGTCGGTCTCAAAACCACGCGAATCCGCAGTCTCGGCGGTGAACAACTGGTGTTCTCCAACAGTGATCTGCTCAAGGCGCGCGTACGCAACTACAAGCGTATGTACGAGCGGCGCATCGTATTCAACTTCCGGCTGCGCTATCAGACGACGCCGGATCAGTTGTTGAAGGCGGTGCAGATCGTGAAGGATGCGATTGCGGTGCAGGCGCTGGCGCGCTTCGATCGCGCGCATTTCGGTACTTTCGGTGAATCGGCGCTGGAGTTCGAGGTGGTTTACTGGATGAAGGACCCCGACTACAACAAGTACATGGATACGCAGCAGGCAATCAATCTCGACATGATGCGGGCCTTCGAGAAGGAGGACATCGTCTTCGCACATCCGGTGCGCACGCTGATGGTGCGTGAGCCGTTGCAGGTCGAGATGACGCTGCCAAAAGTGGAAGCGGCGGCTGCCGCTACGGGATGAACACGGAAAAGCCGATGCCACCGCTGACGTCGGGACTGTCATCGTTGAGTCCGAAGTTGGCGGAGGCGTCGAGCTGCACGGTAGGCGTCAGCATCCAGGTGACACCGCCGCCGGCGACGTAGCTATTGGGATCGCCATCGTTGATGAAGGCGCCGGCTTCGACGAACAGTTCCACGGTGTCATTGACGGCAAAGCCCAGTGTCGGTGACAGGGTCCAGTTGAGGTCACCATCGTCGTAGTTGGCATTGATGTAGAACGCGGCCGACGCGCTGTCGTCGAGATCGATGCTGAGGGTGGTGCCGAGATCGTATTGCGGCTCCTCGGCGCGGAACGGACGTTCGCCGCTGGGAAAGCTGATGGCAGCGAGTGCGGCCCAGGAGATGTCGTGTGGCAAACCGGGCAGCGCCCATTTCACGGCCAGACGGGTATCGCCGAAGCCGCTTTCGCTGGCCGAGGTGCCGCCGATGCGGGCATCGAGATGGTTGTACAGCGCGCTGGCGAGCTGCAGTTCCGCGCGCTCGCTGAGCCCGACACGGATCATGGTGTTGGCGCTGTAGAGCGTGGCGCGATCGCCACCGTCCGAGACGTGTTCGAAATCCGGCAAGCCCTGTTCCCAGGCCACGCTGCCGGCAGGAAGCGTGGTTGTGGAAAACGCGATGCCGGGGCGATCGAACGCCGGTGTGTCCGCTAGCGCCAGCGCGGGAGCCACGAGCAGCGCAAGGGTGCCGATCAGTGCAGGAGAGGAGGGCATGGCGTGGGTTCCGGGTGGATGATGATGTCAGTTTAGGGTCAATCCTTGCCTCGCCAACGGTGACGCGGCGGGTGATGTGGTTCCTGTCGAACGATCCGCGGCGGTCTGTAACAAAACATCGCGTCGAGACTGCTACCTTCTCGTGCTGTCATCAATGATTCACGAAAAGGAAACGCCACTGTCATGTCTCTGTGCTGGTTCGCCGGCAGCGCCTGCGTCAATGGCCTGCAACTGAGCTGGGAACACGCCGGCCCGCAACAGGGGGAGCCCTTGCTGCTGATCATGGGCTTGGGCGGGCAGTTGATCCATTGGCCGGATGCCTTGTGCGAGCTGTTGGTGCGTCAGGGTTTTCGCGTGATCCGTTTCGACAATCGCGATGCCGGTCTGTCCAGCGATGCCGATCGCGGCGTGCCACCGCGGATTCCGCAGGACTGGGTGCGCAGCCGCTTCGGCTTGCCGGCCACCGCCAATTACACCCTGCACGACATGGCGAATGACGCGGCGGGTCTGTTGGATGTTCTGGCGATCCGCAAGGCGCATGTCGTGGGGGTATCGATGGGCGGGATGATCGGCCAGATTCTCAGTGCCACACGGCCGGAGCGCGTCAGCAGTCTGACGTCGATCATGTCGAGCACCAATCACCCGCGTTTGCCGGCAGCACGGTTTGATGTGCTGTGGCGCATGGCGGTGAACGGTCCGCGGTCGAGCAGCCGTGAGGCGGTGATCCGCCGTTCCACGGCGCTGCTGCAGCGCGTCGGCAGTCCCGGCTATCCGACGTCGAACGAGTATCGGCATCAACTGATCGGTCGCGCTTACGATCGTGCGTTCCGACCGCAGGGGCTCGCGCGCCAGGCCCATGCGATTCTGGCCACCGGCAGTTTCGAAAGCTTGCTGCCGCAGATCACGGCGCCAACGCAGGTGGTTCATGGCCTGGCCGATCCGCTGCTGCGCCCGGTCTGCGGCCAGCGCAGCGCCAGCCTGATCCGTCGTGCGCGGCTCGAACTGATCCCGGGCATGGGCCACGATTTTGCGTTGCCGCTGATGCCGCGCTGGGCCGGGCTGATCGCAAGGAACGCGGCGCGCGCCTGAGCCGCGAACAACGCGCGTTCAGTCGCGAAAGTTCTCGAACTGCAGCGCCACTTCCAGTTCTGCCTTGCGCAGGAACGCGATCGCCGTCTGCAGATCGTCGCGCTTCTTGCCGCTGACCCGCAGCTTGTCGCCGTTGATCGAGGCATCGACCTTGATCTTGGATTCCTTCAGCAGCGCGACGATCTTTTTCGCCTGCACCTGTTCGATGCCCTGCTTGATGGTGACGGTCTGGCGCGCGCCGGCGAGATTGGTCTGTACCTCTCCGGCGTCTACCGCGCGCAGATCGATGCCGCGGCCGGCGAGACGCTTGTGCAGGATGTCCAGCAATTGCTCCAGCTGATACTCGCTGGGCGCGTGCTGGGTGACGACGTACCCATCCAGTTCGAAGCGTGCGTTGGTGCCGCGCAGGTCGTAGCGGTTTTCGAGATCGCGCTTGGCCTGATCAAAAGCGTTGGTCAGTTCGTGTTTGTCGACTTCGGAAACGATATCGAAAGTAGGCATGGCGGCAGGGGGTGGAGGGAATGGCGAGCAGTATCGGCAATCGCCTGCCGGCTTGCCATCCGTACCGGTCAGGGGCGGCGCAGCCGTACCAGCTGTTGCAGCAGGATTTCGTTGAAGCGCGTGGGGCTTTGCACCTGCGGCGAGTGCCCCAGGTCGTCGAAGGTGATCAGGGTGGCCTCGGGGATGCGTTGGGCCACCTCCCGCGCCAGCTTGGGATAGTTGCCGAGCGTGGCGGCCACGTCCGGCGGCGCCGCATCCTTGCCGATGGCGGTGTTGTCCTTTTCACCGATCAGCAGCAGCGTCGGTGTGCGGATCCGCTCCACCTCGTGGATCACCGGCTGGGTCAGCACCATGTCTGCGGTCAGTGCCTGATTCCACGCCACCTGTTTGCCGCCCGCGCCCTGGTACATGCCGGCGAGCATGTCCACCCAGCGGTCGTATTCGGGCTTCCATTGCCCGTCGTAGTAGGTGTTGAGTTGGTATTGGCGGATGCCTGCGGCCGCGGTCTTCCGTTCGCGCTCGTACCACTGGTCCACGCTGCGATAGGGCACGCCCTTCTGCAGCCAG
>JBEBWZ010000172.1:0-6082 GCA_040391865.1 Solimonas flava | reverse complement strand
CTCCGTCAGCCACGTCCCGACATGGGCCTGCGCTTCGAGGTAGCGGCTGGAGAGCATGAGGCGCCGATCCCGCCATCCATCCTGGTGGCGAAGCGTGCGCCGTGGGCCGTCGCTGCGAAGTGCTGCATCGAAGCTCGTTTGCCGTTCGGTGCGTCGCCGCACGGCGTCCTGATAGCCGATGCGTGCCTGGTCCTTCAGGCGAACGGCGTCCTGGTATCGCACGATCGTTGGCAGTCGACTGCGGACCAGCGTCGGGTTGCGCGGACTTTCCACGCCGACAACATGGGGAGCGGCCCTCTGCCAGGCATTCGACAGGAGAAAGCGCTCGTGCGCCGTGGCCTCACTGCGATCCTCGATACCGTGGGCTTGTCCGCGCGCCACATGCCATGTGCTGCGACTGGACCCGGCAACGGGACGTGGCGTGCGCGACTGGTAGCTCGCCTGTGCAGCCAGCGACAGCCGTGGCAGGGTGGCGGAGAACGAGGCGGCGGTTGAACCCGCCAGCCGCATCGCGCCGATCAGTGGCGGCAGACCGGCGTGAAGAACGCCCGTAGCGTCTGGAACAGCACGCCCCTGAAACGACAGCGGCGGCAGCGTGGCCGCGAAAACCGCGTCGCTCATCGCCCCACCTCTGAGTCCTCAGGCTAGGACGCCAGACACCAAGCGCGTGAAGCCACCGGCAAATAGGGTCGTGGACGGCAGGCGAAGCTCGCCCAATCCGGCGAGATCGGAGACATCGCAATCCCAGGCCAGCTCGCCATCCCCGTTGAGCACCCGTGCCCAGGTCGCTTCACCGCTGGTTTCGATGATGGCTTCCTCGGTGGGCGTGAGCGTGAGCACACCGTCCTTGATATCGCCCACCGGCTCCACCAGGACGATGCTGGCCAGCCGTTCTCCGGTGGGTTCTTCACCGAGTACCGGGCGGGTGCCCTCGTAAATCTCGATGCGCGCGTTGCTGGTGCCCATGGCCAGGAAGGCCACCACGGCCGTCAGGCGGTCGGTTTGGAGTTGGGTCGAGATCTCGATCATGGTGTGGTTTCGGATAGGGGCGTGGCGCTGATCTGGTCGGCGACGACCGCCCGCAGGTGGCGGGTGTGGTCGAAGGCCATGACCAAATAGCGCGGCATGGGGCTGATATGGGCGAATCGGTAAATGCCGGTTTGCGCATCACTCCAGGTCTCCCGAACGATGACCCACGTGGTCTCATCCACCAGCAGCACCCGGCGCGCGAGCGGCGCATCGGCAATGGCTCCGGCCTTGCGCTGCTTGACCGTGCCGACGATCTGGTGATCGCCGTGGTAGTAGTGATTGCGCAAGCCCGCCTTGCGACGCAGGCCTCGGTGGGCGTACCCGGCGCGGGCGGCGTGCTCCGGGATGAGTACGCGCTGCATGAGGGCTGCGGGCAGTCGCCGGTGCGTGGCGATGGCGATGTCGGCGAAGCCAGTTCCAGCATCTCCGGCGATACGGTGCAAGCGAAGTGTGATGCCGTAGCCGAAGATGGCGGGCTGTAAGCCATCAAACCATCGCTTGCAGTCGCGCCAGATGACTTCGCCCTCGACTGATAGCTGCAGCAGCCACACGCCGATGCTTGCCTGGCGCTTGACGTCCAGCCGAACCGTGCGGCGCGCGCCCACGGCCGCCCAGCCTGCCCACGCCACGCTGATCTGCTCGTACTCAGAGCCACCGCTGGTCCAGTAGGAATGCGCCCACTGGCCGTTGTAGACGCATAGCCGATAGCCCTCGTAGCCGCCGACGCCGGTCCAGAGCCAGAAGCCGAAGTGCGGCGACTGTAGGGCGGAGGCCACAATCTCCACGTCCATTTCGCACCAGAAATCGGTCGCGAGCGGCGCAAGATTCAAGCGCCAGAAGCCCTGGGTGTTCATGAACTCCAGATCGGCGGCCTGTTCCTCCTCGTTCCAGGTGGCGGCGATGTTGCCGTAGCCGCCGTTGCTGGCGAACCCGGCTGGAATGCCTGCGGCAAAGGTTTCCTCAAAGGGATAAGCCATGGCTCACGGCCTCCACGGACCAATGATGTCGAAGGCGAAGCTGCTGGTGTTGCCCTCGTGCGCGTAGTCCATGGTGACGATCAGGAACTTGCGATCCTCGTAGCCCAGGACGTTCTCGATCACCGTGAGGTGCCCATACGGCTGGTTCTGGTGAACCCAGAAGATGCCGGGAAGCTCGCCGCGCAAGTGGCCGCCGCTCCCCTCGCGCAGATAGATCGGATGCAGGATCAGACCGTAATCCGGCCCGTTCGGAAATGGGATATTGGCCGAGCGGCCCGATACGTTCTGGTTGTTGCCATCGTTGAGCGACAGCATCCCCAGGCGCACGTTGTCCCCGATCTGGGTGTAGTTGCGCAGGCAGATCTTGCCGGTCGTTTCCAGCGCATAGGCCGAATAGGTTTCCTGGGAGGGGTAGCTGTGGCTGTATTCCTCCATCCGCCGATAGCGCTCCGATGCGATCAGATAGGAGGCGAAGTTGTCATTGGGCTTGTAGCTGGCAAAGTCGGTGAAGGCGTAGAGGACACGTTTGTCCGTGCTCCAGCCCGAGGCGCAGATCAGGAAGAATCCGCGGTCGTCTCCGATCAGAACCCATGTCCGCGCGAAGTCTCCGTTGTCGCCGTAGGTTTCCGGGCAGTTGTTGCGGGCGAAGTACCACTTGAACCAGCCGGCGTACATCGAGGTTCCCGTGCCCGTAGGGACCTCATTGCGCGTGGGGTCTGACGGCGTATAGGGCGCTCGCGCGCCGACGAAGGTGTCGATGTCGGACATGCCTTCGGCGATGGTGACGCGCCCAAATTTGGCCCAGGTGGTCGTGTAGCCTTCCGGCAGGCTATCGTCCACGCGCAGGAAGTGCCGGTTGGAGAGCGGATTGGGGCTGCGGTAGACACGTTTGTGGATATCGCTGAAGGCCGTTTCAAAGCCCAGCGGGGCAACCTTGACGGTGATTGCGGTCTGCGTGGTGGCCGGCGATGCCGGTTCGCCCAGCACCCGGAACTGCACCTGTGTGGCGGTCACGGCGACGATGGTGAACTCGCCGTTGTAGGTGGGCTGGTCGCAGCCCTCGATGCGAATGACCTGATCCACCTGAAACCCGTGGCCCGAACCGACGCTGGCCGAGGCGATCTCGCCGCTGCGCGCGAGCAGCGTGACCGTTTTGAGATTGAATCCGGTGATCAGGCAGGCGTCGAGCAGCGCGGTGATACTGCCCCAGGCGTTGGTGAGTACCGGCGCACCGGCCATGCCGCTATGCATCCATTTGACCTGGTTGCTCATGGTCTCTCCCTCATGGCCGATCCACGTCACCGCGCACCAGCACGGTGAAGGCATCATTGGTCACGGTTTCTGGCCCTTGCTGGATGGTGCGTACCACCCATACCGGGAACAGCGCGCCGGTGGTGTTGAAGCGCACGACGTTGCCGGCGGCCCACCCGGATCCCCAGCCAATGGCGGCCAGGATGAAGTACGGCTTGCCGGTGGCCGGATTGATCGGTGCGATGTCGGCCCCGGTATTGCCGGTGGCGATGACGCCAACGTGCTCACCGATGACGTTGAACGCGGTGCTGTTGGTGAACTGGATGGCCCAGCGCTCGGTGATGGCCCCGGCATTGGTGACCTCGATCGGAGCCAGGATGTCGTTGTAGGTGGCCGTTGCCGGATTGCCGCTGATGGCGTCGGAGAAGCTGCCGTTCCAGCTGGCCTGATCGAACAGGTTGGAGACGTAGGCGCGTAGATCGCCGGCCACCAGCGCCGAGGCGACGTGGGAGCCTGGCGGATAGTCGTGGGTGATCTGGCGCGTAAAGCCGAGGCGCCCGGAGATCTGCACATCGGAGACCTGCGCCATGTCCTCGATGCGATGCTCGATGGTGACCGGCTGGACAAGGTCCGTGACCACGCCGAAGGTGACGATTCCGGCCTCCAGGTCCACGCTGTAGCCCGCCGTGACCACTGCGCCGTTGCCGTCCAGCACGCGAACCCGCGACAGTCGGACTCGGCCGCAGTCAACGATCTGACCGCTGGTGACGGTCAATGGACCGATGCTGGCGCTGTGGCCAAGCACCGCGAAGTCGCCAGCCCGGAAGATCGGCACCCGACCGTCCTGCGGCAGACGTACCGGATCCAGGCCGATAATGTCTGCGTCCAGCGGCAGATAGGAGTACGCGACCGCGTTGTACTTGATGGTGTCGGCAAAGACCGGCACCGGCTTGAAAATCTTCGCAACACCGTCGATGGTGATCACCGCATCCGGGTCGTACCAGCTCTGCCCCTCGTTGCCCGCCGCCACCACCCACGAGCCAAAGCGCACACCCGGACCACGCCAGTTTCGTAGTCGATCGTGCCCAGCACGTCGGTCCCGCTGATGTCCCCGTTGTTGTTGGCGCTGACGTTGATCGTGCCGCCGGTCAGGCGTGTGGCGAGTAGCTGCAGGCTGGACGGGCGCACCGGTGAGGCTGGAACGCGAAAGGTCACCTCATCGACCGGCGTTCCATCCAGTGTGGTCAGGAGCGATCGCAGCGTGACGGCGTGGGCCGCGCCAGGCACCCAGGCGGAAACCTCGGCCATGCCGGTGGCGTAGTTGATCGTGCCCGCCAGCGTGGCGGCTCCGTTCACGGGGTTCAGGTCGTAGTAGATGCTCCCCATGCGGTCGAAGTAGGTCTTGCCGCCGAGGCTGAAGTTCACGCTGCCGGGAACGATGTTCTCGGCAAATCCTGGCGTGAGATCGAGCGTTAGCGCGCTGGCCGTGAAGGCGTCGGTCACGGCGTTCGAGGTGCCGGCTGCGCGGTAGCGCACCTTGACCAGGGCGCTGTCGTCCACCGGCATGGAGGCACCCGCCGTGATGTATTCCCAGTGTGAGAAGAGATTGCGGTAGACCGGCACCAGGGTGTTGTCGGCCGCGCGTGTGAAGCCGATCCGGGTCACGTTGTAGCGCGCCACCGGGATGCGCACCGTGGTGTCCGGGAGGAAGTGCACGACACCCGTGCTGTAGTTCACGATGCCAAACACGGTGCCGCCCGCATCGCGCAGGTTGCCCTGGCCATCGTCCTTGATGGTCTTGTACGGATCGACGCGGCGGAAAAGCTGCAGCTCGGCAGGCGTAGTCGAGATGTACTCGTAAAGGTCGATCAGAAGGTTCCACTCGACCTCGACCGTGCCCGGAATCAGGCCGTTGAACTCCGTTTCCACGTCGATCGTGCCGTCGCCGTTGCGCAACGGGGCTTCGAAGGATTCCTCGGTGGGTGGTCCCCAGGTGTAGTCGATGCTGTAGGTCTGTCCGCCTGCCGGCAGCGTGGCCGGCGTCATTTCGATCACGCCGGTCTGATAGTTGATGCGGCCGGTGGCGTATCCGGTGATAGCGCCCTTGCCATCGTCACTGGCGCTGCGCACGCTGCCGTCATTCCAGTGAATCTCGACCGATCCGGGCGTCACGCCCGCCTGGGTGAGCGTCAGGGTCAACGCGGGCGGAGCAATGGTGCTGTTGGCACGGTTGAAGTAGTTGGCGATGCCGCCCCAGGCATAGACGATTTCGCTGCCGACGTCCGGCAAGGCCCCGAGCGTGACGGCCACGGTGCCGGTGCTGTAGCTCACGGTGCCCACCCCGTATTCCGGGTTGGCGCCTTTCAGCACGCCTGCGCCGTTGTCGCGCAGGTCGTACCACTTGCCCTGCGCGCGGTAGCTCACCTGCACGGTGCCGGGTGCGGGACTCGGGACGATGGTCAGAATGTAGTTGTAGGCGCGGTTTTCGATGTCGACGCGAACACCCGCCGTGTCCGCGACGCGGATCGGTGCGGCGGCAGGTCGGAAGGTGATGGTCTTGTTGCCGTTGTAGTTCGGTGCGCTGGATGCGAAGGCGATCTGGCCGCGCCCGTAGGCAACCGTGCCGACCACCGTTGCCCCGGACAGGAGGTCGCCGCCGTTGTCGGTCAGCGTGGTACCGCTGACGCTGATGGAGAGCGTGCCGGGTTGGATCGCATTGCCTACCGACAGCACGGTGGAAGCATTGTACGGTTGCGAGGTGGTGTAGGAGTCGGTGCCGTTGTCCGACTCGATCAGGGTTTCCGAGGTGCCGCCAGCCGTCAGGT
>JBEBWZ010000171.1:0-6083 GCA_040391865.1 Solimonas flava | reverse complement strand
CGTAGAGGTTGTCGAACTTGGACTTGGTGACCGAGTCGTTGACGTTGATCGCCGGCACCAGCAGCTTGCCCGCTTCCATCATCTGGTACAGACGATGCACGCCGGTGGTGGTTTCTTCCGACACGCCGCGCCAGTCCTTGACCACGCGGGTCCAGAAGCCCGGACGTTCCTTGGCCACGCGCTTGAGCAGGTTCTTGATCACCTGCACTTCGTGGTTGTCGGACGGCGTATCGACCCACTTGTCGCCCAGCTCCAGCTCGTAGCCCTTGTGGATCAGCAGGGTGACGTCGCCGCCGTCATCGACCACCAGCTCCGGGCCCGTGAGGGTGCCGTCCGGCAGGGTGTGGGTGACGCTGTCCAGCGCCAGGTCCCAGTACTCTTCCAGCGTCTCGCCCTTCCAGGCGAACACCGGCGTGCCGGCTGCGGCAACCGCGGCTGCGGCGTCGTCGGAGGTCGAGAAGATGTTGCAGGAGGCCCAGCGCACCGAGGCGCCGAGCGCGCCCAGCGTCTCCAGCAGCACGGCCGTTTCCTTGGTCATGTGCAGCGAGCCGGTCAGGCGCACACCCTTGAGCGGCTGCAGCGGCGCGTACTTGGCGCGGATGCTCATCAGACCGGGCATTTCTTCCTCGGCCATGCGGATGCGCTTGCGGCCGAACTCGGCCAGGGAGATGTCCTTCACCTTGAAGTCGGTGAAATTCGGTTTCAGCACAGCATTCATGCGAGCGCTCCTACGGGGTCTTTGTTCGGAAGGGCGCCGTTGCCACGGTGACGCACCGCCGAGCCTGGCCCGGGAATATCCATGGATATTGCGGGTCGCAGCGCCCCTCGGCGGTAGGGAATGGCGCCAGTATATCCGCTTATACGGATAAAGCGATATGCCCGCCGGCGCTGCCTGTTGCCCCTGTTTGCAGCCTCAGCAGCATTTGCCCTGGCCGTTGCCGTAGCGGGCTGCCTGGCGGTTGCGGAAGAAGGCCTCGTAGCTCATCGGCGTGCGTTCGGGATGATGCGCGCGCAGGTGATCCAGGTAGCGGTCGTAGTCGGGCACGCCGACCATCAGGCGTGCGGTCTGACGCAGCCGACTGCCAAGCAGGCGCAGTTTTTCGATCATGTCCTCGCTCCGGTGACAGCGGTGGCGTGAATCGGCTGGTACTCGGATTCGCGCGCGGTGGGGTGTGGCGTCTTGTACGCGCGCCAGCAGGCGCGCAAGCCGTAGACCAGCACGCTCAGCAGCACCAGGATGAACAGGCCGGCCAGCGCCGCGTCGATCACGTTGTTGAACACGATCTGCTGCATCTGCCCCGCGCTCTTGGCGGGCGCCAGCACCTCGCCGTTTGCCGCCGCGCTGCGGAAGCGCGCGGCATTGGCGAGAAAGCCGACGCGCGGGTCGTCGCTGAAGATCTTCTGCAGGCCCGCGGTCAGGGTGCAGACCAGCAGCCAGGTGGTCGGGATCAAGGTCACCCAGATGTAGCGCTCGCGCTTCATCTTCACCAGCACCACGGTGGCGAGAATCAGGGCGATGGCCGCCAGCATCTGGTTGGCAACACCGAACAGCGGCCACAAGGTATTGATGCCGCCGAGCGGATCGACCACGCCCTGGTACAGGAAGTAGCCCCAGGCGGCGACGCACAGCGCGGTGGCAACCAGATTCGGCAGCAGCGCATCGGTGCGCTTGAAGCCGGGCGCAAAGCTGCCGAGCAGGTCCTGTAGCATGAAGCGGCCGGCGCGGGTGCCGGCATCGACCGCGGTAAGAATGAACAGCGCCTCGAACAGGATCGCGAAGTGATACCAGAACGCCATCATCGCGGTGCCGCCGATGGCGCCGGAGATGATCTGCGCCATGCCCACCGCCAACGTCGGTGCGCCGCCGGTGCGCGAGACGATGCTGTGTTCGCCGATCTGCTGCGCCGTCAGCGTCAGCATTTCCGGTGTCAGCACGAAGCCCCAGGAAGAGATCGTGGCAGCGGCACTTTCGACCGTGGTGCCGATCACCGCCGCCGGGCTGTTCATTGCGAAGTAGAGGCCGGGTTCGATCACGCTCGCCGCCACCAGCGCCATCACCGCGACGAAGGATTCCATCAGCATGCCGCCGTAGCCGATGTAGCGGATGTGCGACTCGCTCTCCAGCATCTTCGGCGTGGTGCCGGAGGAGATCAGCGCGTGAAAGCCGGACACCGCGCCGCAGGCGATGGTGATGAACAGGAACGGGAACAGGCTGCCCGACCACACCGGGCCGCTGCCATCGACGAATTGGGTCAGCGCCGGCATCTTCAGCTCCGGAGCGATCACGAGGATGCCCAGCGCCAAGCCAAGGATGGTGCCGATCTTGAGGAAGGTGGACAGGTAGTCGCGTGGCGCCAGCACCAGCCACACCGGTAGTACGGCGGCGACGAAGCCGTAGCCGATCAGCATCCAGGTCAGCGCAGTGCCGCTGAAGGTGAAGCGCGGCCCCCACACCGGATGCGCAGCGACATCGCCGCCGAAGATGATCGCAGCCATCAGCAGCACGAAGCCGATGATCGACACTTCGGCGATGCGGCCGGGCCGGAAGTAGCGCAGGTACAGGCCCATGAAGACCGCGATCGGGATCGTTGCCATCACCGTGAACGTGCCCCATGGTGACTCCGCCAACGCCTTGACCACGATCAGCGCCAGCACCGCGAGGATGATCACCATGATCATGAAGGTGCCGAACAGCGCGATCATGCCCGGCACCGTGCCGAGTTCGTCCTTGATCAGATCGCCCAGCGAGCGGCCATCACGGCGGGTGGAGATGAACAGCACCAGCATGTCCTGTACCGCACCAGCGAGGACCACGCCCGCGAGTATCCACAGCAGGCCCGGCAGATAACCCATCTGCGCCGCGAGTACCGGACCGACCAGCGGGCCTGCGCCGGCAATTGCCGCGAAATGGTGGCCGAACAGCACGTTCTTGTTGGTGGGAACGTAGTCGAGGCCGTCGTTGAACTTCCAGGCCGGCGTCATGCGCCGCGCATCGACCCCGATCACGCGCTCGGAGATGTAGAGCGCGTAGTAGCGGTAGGCGATCAGGTACACCGAGATGGCCGCCACCACGATCCACAGCGCGTTGATCGATTCGCCGCGATGCAGGGCGACCACGCCCAGTGCAGCAGCGCCTGCGACGGCCAGGGCGGCCCAACCGAGATGCGGCAGGATGCGGTTCATGGATGCTCCGGGGCCTCGTCGCTCGTTGATGGGCTGATTCGATGATACGCAGGTCGCAAGCCTGAGCCGCGACGTTTCAGCGTCGCAGGATCGTCTGTCTGCCGTGCCAGCGGGCACCGGCGGGCAGCGTTACCGGCGTGGCCACGGTTGCGGCTTCCACACACAGCAGTTGCCGCCAGCCTTCCGGCTCCAGGTCACTCAGCGCGGCAGCGCGTGCGGCGCCTGGATTCCAGATCACGGTGTCACGGAAGCCGCTCTGCTGCAGTTCGTAGCGGCCGTTGCCGTCGTGAACCTGCAAGGGCGAGGGTGCGTCGAGGTAGATGCGATCGAACTCGCCGGCGATTTCCAGTGAGGCCTGTGTTTCGTGGTGTTCGCTGGCCGTGACCGAATCGCGATACCGCAGACCATTCAATCCGTGTACGCGGACCTGTGACAGCTCCTCGACCCGCAGATAGGTATGCAGCGCGGCGGTGAAGCTGAATGCAGCTGTGCCCGGATTGTGGATCTGCAGTGCGAGCTGCAGACAGGCGCCGCTTACGGACACCGTCAGTTCCACGGCGAAAGCATATGGCCACAACTGTCGGGTGTCGGCGCTGTCGGTCAGCCGCAAACGTGCGGTCGCTGCGCCGTCAGCGTCCAGCTGATGATCGAGCAACTGCCACGGCGCGGTGCGCGCGAAACCGTGCTTGGGCAGCGGCCCGCAATCGGCGAACTGCGGAAAGATCACCGGCACGCCACCGCGCACAGCCACGCCGTGCGCGTAATCGGCCTTGCGGCTCAGGAACAGTCGGTCACGGTTGCTGCCCGCCGGATGCCAGGACAGCAATTGGGCGCCGCGCAGGCGCAGTCGCGCACGTGCGCCGTCGGCGGCAAGGATTTCGAAGGTGTCGGATGAGGGATCGCTCATGGCGTGAAGCCTAAACACAAAAGGCCGCCTCGCGGCGGCCCCTTGTGACACGGACGATGCTTACTTCAGCTTCTTGGCGTCGGCGGCCAGGGCTTCGGCCTTGTCGGTCTTTTCCCACGAGAACGCGGTGAAGGTTTCGCCGTTGGCGAGCTTCACGTCGTAGGGCTTGCGGCCGAAATGGCCGTAGGCGGCGGTGGCCTGGTACATCGGGTGCACCAGATCCAGCATCTTGCTGATGCCGTAGGGGCGCAGGTCGAAATGCTTGCGCACCAGCTTTTCCAGCGAGATATCGCTGATCTTGCCGGTGCCGAAGGTGGTGACCATGATCGAGGTCGGTTCGGCCACGCCGATGGCGTAGCTCACCTGCACTTCGCAGCGCTTGGCGAGGCCGGCGGCGACGATGTTCTTGGCCACGTAGCGCGCGGCGTAGGCCGCCGAGCGGTCAACCTTCGACGGATCCTTGCCCGAGAACGCGCCGCCGCCATGACGGGCCCAGCCGCCGTAGGTATCGACGATGATCTTGCGGCCGGTCAGGCCGCAGTCGCCCACCGGTCCGCCGATGACGAACTTGCCGGTCGGGTTGATGTGGAACTTGGACTGCTTGCTGATCCACTTCGCCGGCAGCACCGGCTTCAGGATCTCTTCCATCACCGCTTCACGCAGGTCCTTCAGCTTGATGCCGGGATCGTGCTGGGTCGACAGAACCACGGCGTCGATACCGACGGCGACGTCATCCTTGTAGCGCAGCGTGACCTGCGACTTCGCGTCGGGACGCAGCCAGGGCAGGGCCGAGCGCTTGGCCTTGCGCACCTTCGACTGCTGCTCGACGATGCGATGCGAGTAATAGATCGGTGCCGGCATCAGCTCCTTGGTCTCGTCGCAGGCGTAGCCGAACATCAGGCCCTGATCGCCAGCGCCCTGTTCCTCCGGCTTCTTGCGGTCCACGCCCATCGCGATGTCCGGCGACTGCTTGCCGATCAGGTTGAGCACGCCGCAGGTCTCGCCGTCGAAACCGACCTGCGAGGAGTTGTAGCCGATGTCGGTGATGACCTTGCGGGTCAGCGCTTCGAGATCGATCCAGGCGCTGGTGGTGATTTCGCCAGCGACGATCGCGACGCCGGTCTTGACCATGGTTTCGCAGGCCACGCGCGCTTTCTTGTCCTGGGTCAGGATCGCGTCGAGCACCGCATCGGAGATCTGGTCGGCGACCTTGTCCGGATGGCCTTCGGAGACGGATTCGGACGTGAAGAGATATTCGCTCACTACGTGGACCTCGGAATGTAAACGTTCAAAACGGAAGGGTGCCCGTAACCGCTCGCCCGACGCTGAGGGACGATCTGCCTATACGGATGGACGGATATTCTAGAGTAAGCCCCGGGGCAGGGGTAGTGGGCGGCGGCGCCCCATCGACGGCGACTTCGCTATCCTTCGCCGCCCCCCTGTCTCCAATTATGAATGTCATGGCCTTGACGCACTCGACCATGCTGCCGCTGGGCACCGCGGCTCCCGACTTCAGTCTGCCGGATACCATCAGCGGTCGTCGGTATACCTTGCCGGAATTGCGCGGTGAACACGCCACGCTGTTGATGTTCCTCTGCAATCATTGCCCTTACGTGAAGCACGTCAATCCGGAACTGTTGCGGCTGGCACGCGACTATCAGCCGCAGGGCGTCGGATTCCTGGCGATCTCCTCAAACGACGTGCAGCGCTATCCCGAGGACGGCCCCGAGCAGATGCGTGAAGTCGCCGCGTTGCTCGGCTACCCGTTCCCCTATCTGTACGACGCGGAGCAGACCGTGGCCCGCGCCTACCGCGCGACCTGCACACCCGATTTCTTCCTGTTCGATCACGCGATGACACTGGCCTATCGCGGACGCCTGGATGGATCGACGCCGGGCAACGGCGTCGCCCTCAGCGGCAACGACCTGCGCGCGGCCCTCGACGCCTTGCTCGCCGGCACCCGGCCATCCCACAAGCAATCCCCCAGCATGGG
>JBEBWZ010000170.1:0-6147 GCA_040391865.1 Solimonas flava | reverse complement strand
ACCCGCCTGCTGAGCTAGAGCAGAACCGGTGTCGCCGGCCTGAACGCGCTCTACAACTGCAGCAACTGCGACACCGCGCTCACACTCTCGACCTCCGGCGGCTTCACCGGTATCGGCCTCAAGGACGTGGTGATGCAGAACCTGGGCGGCGGTGCCGACCTCAAGCTGAACAACACCGTGTTCATCGGCAGCACCAGCGGCACGCTGACTTCGTCGACCGAAGGCAGCTTCAATCCGCAGGAGAGTTCAGTCAGCACCACCGACGATACCCTGAGCTACCGTTTCGCCAGCGCGATCGACACGGTCTCCGCCGACACCCTCAGTTCGGTGACGGTGGTCACGCGCAACAACGTGGTCATCCAGATTTCGGCCACCGCCGGCGGCGGCTCGGGCAAGCTCTACACCTGCTTTGCCGAGGCGCAGCCGATCCTGGGCACACCCGCCTGCGGCGGCGTCACCATTGCCGCCAACCGCCGTACGCTGACCTTCAACGGCAACAGCCTCAGCACCGGCAAGAACGGTGGCAGCCTGCCATTGACGCTGACCGGCACCCTGACGAACCAGGGACTGTAAACCCAGCGCCGTACCGTAACCAAAGGGGCCTCAGGGCCCCTTTCTTTTTCATATCAATTACTTGCTAACAATTTCGGCCCGCGAGCGCGGGATGCCGCGCTACGGCGCCCGCCGCCATCGCGACCTCGGAGAATCCCTTTTGAATTGATCCACTTGTAAACACCGCCCTCGAAAGCCGGCGCCGCCGTCCCCAGAATAACGACCCGCTTTACTGGTTCTTCGCCATGCTGAATCCCCTGTTACGCCCCGCCGCCGAGCAAGCCCTCCCCGCGTTCGACGCGATCCGTCCCGAGCACGCCGAAGCCGCGCTGGACGCTGTTCTGGCCGACAACCGCCAGTTGATGCAGCAGTTGCTGGCGCACAACGCCGCCCCGACCTGGGATTCGCTGATCGAGCCGCTGGAGGAAATGAGCGATCGCATCCAGCGCGCCTGGGGCCCCGTTTCGCATCTGTTCGGCGTGGTCAGCACGGCCGAATGGCGCGCGGCATTCAATGCCTGCCTGCCGAAGATCACCGCCTATGGGCTCGAGGTATCGCAATCCGAGCCGCTGTTCCGCGCCTATGAGGCGCTGTCGCAGAGCGCAGAGTTCAAGGGCTACAACGTCGCCCGTCGCAAAGCGATCAGTGACGCACTGCGAGATTTCCGCCTGTCCGGCATTGGCCTGCCCGATGACCGCAAGGATCGCTACAAAGCGATCTCGATGCGCCTGTCCGAATTGCAGACCAAGTTCGAAGAGAACCTGATGGATGCCATCCAGGCCTGGAGCAAGACCGTCAGCGACGAGACGCAGCTGACCGGCATGACCGCCGCCGCGATCCGTTCGGCGCGCGCCAAGGCCCAGGCCAGGAATCTGGATGGCTGGCTGCTGACGCTGGATTTCCCCAGCTACGACGCAGTGATCACTTACGCCGACAACCGCGAACTGCGCCGCGAGATCTACGAGGCCTATGCCACCCGCGCGTCCGATCAGGGGCCGCTGGCGGGGCGCTACGACAACACGCCGCTGATGGCCGAGATCCTCGATCTGCGCCGTGAACAGGCACAGCTGCTCGGCTATGCCGATTTCGCCGCGCTGTCGCTGACCACCAAGATGGCCGACTCCGCCAATGAAGTCGAAGCCTTCCTGCTCGACCTCGCGCATCGCGCACGGCCGCGCGCCCTGGCGGAGCTCGATGAGCTCAAGGCCTTCGCGGTAAAGCTGGACGGCCTGTCCGACTTCCAGCCCTGGGATGTGCCCTACTACGCCGAAAAACTGAAGGAGCAGAAGCTCGGCCTCTCCGACGAAGAACTGCGTCCGTACTTCCCGCTGCCGCAGGTACGCGACGGCATGTTCGAGCTGGTCGAACGCCTGTATGGCGTGCGCATCCAGCCGGCGCCGGATGTCACCACCTGGCACGCCGATGTCAGCGCGCATGCGCTGGTCGACGACAAGGGCGCGCGCGTCGGCCTGTTCTATCTCGACCCTTACGCCCGCGACGACAAGCGCAGCGGCGCATGGATGGACGAATGCGTCAACCGTCGCCGCACCGCGGACGGCGTGCAATATCCGGCCGCGTATCTGACCTGCAACTTCACACCACCGCAGCCGAACCAGCCAGCGCTGCTGACGCATGAAGAAGTGCTGACGCTGTTCCATGAATTCGGCCACGGCCTGCACCACCTGCTGACGCGGGTCGATGAAGCCGCTGTCGCCGGCATCCACGGCGTGTCCTGGGATGCCGTGGAACTGCCAAGCCAGTTCATGGAGAACTGGGCGTTCGATCCGGCCACGCTGCATCGCTTCGCGCGTCACTGGCAGACCGGCGAATTGCTGCCGGATGCGCTGATCGCGCAGCTGCGCGCTTCGCGCAGCTTCCAGACCGGCCTCGCGACGATGCGTCAGATCGAATTCGGTCTGTTCGACCTGCGCCTGCATCGCGATCACGACCCGGCGCGTGGCGCCCGCGTGCTGGAGACGCTGCAGCAGGTACGCAGCGAAGTCGCGGTGCTGTTGCCACCCGCCTACAACCGCATGCCCAACAGCTTCGGTCACATCTTCGCCGGCGGTTACGCGGCGGGGTACTACAGCTACAAGTGGGCGGAAGTGCTGTCGGCCGATGCCTATGCCGCGTTCGAGGAAAGCGGCTTCGCGGCGGAAACCGGCCACCGTTTCCGCGACACCATCCTCGCGCAGGGCGGCTCGCGTGAAGCGATGGAGCTGTTCATCGAATTCCGTGGCCGCAAGCCGCAGATCGACGCGCTGCTGCGTCATACCGGCCTGGTAGCCAGCAACGCGTAAGAATCCGATGACTTGCCAACCGCTGACCGTCGAGATCTGGTCGGACCTGATCTGCCCGTGGTGCTGGATCGGCAAGCGCCGCTTCGAGCGCGCACTGGCCGGCTTTGCAGCGCGCGATAAGGTGCAGATCATTCACCACCCGTATCGCCTGGCGCCGGGTGCCGCGGCGCAGCCGATCGAACAGGCACTGGCCGAGCGCTATCGGCTGTCGCCCGCGCAGATCCGCACGCAGCTGCAGCAGATCACGCACACCGCAGCCGCCGAAGGCCTGGAATTCCAGCTCGACGGCACCGCACTCGGCGATACGCTGCACGCGCATCGTCTGGTGCAGTTCGCCACCACCCTGGGGTTGCAGGAGGCGATGATCGAACGCTGCTACCGCGCTTATTTCAGCGAGCGTCGCTCGATCTTTTCGAACGACGAACTGCAGCAACTGGCGACCGACGTCGGTTTGCCCCGCGACGCCGCGGCGGCGGTGCTCGACAGTGATCGTTATGCAGCAGAGGTGCTGGCCTCGCAGCAACGCGCTCACGAACTCGGCGCGCGCGGCGTGCCGCTGTTCGTGATCGGCGGTCGCCACGCGGTGTCCGGCGCGCAGTCGCCTGAGCATTTCGCAGCGGCGCTGAATCTCGCCTGGACCGAAACCGCAGCCACGACCGAGCCCGACAACGGCGACGTCTGCGGCAGCGATGGCTGCATCATTCCGCAATCCCGTCGCGACGCCTGACGCGTACAGCGGCATTCGTCGCGCGATGCTGACAGAATCCCGCATTGCCGGACTCGCACAGGGCGAGCCGCCGCCATCATCGGAAAGCCATGAAAATTGCCACCTGGAACGTCAACTCCCTGCGCGTGCGTCTGCCGCATCTGCTCGAATGGCTGCAGGCCACACAGCCGGATGCGCTGGGCATCCAGGAAACCAAGTGCGTCGACAGCCAGTTTCCGTTTGCGGAACTCGAAGCCGCCGGCTATCACGCGGTCCACAACGGCCAGAAAACCTATAACGGGGTTGCGCTGCTTGCGCGGCAGCCGCTGCAGGACGTGCGCTTCGACATTCCCGGCTTCGAGGACGAGCAGAAGCGCGTGGTCGCGGCAACCATCGATGGCGTCCGCGTAATCAACGTCTACGTGGTCAACGGCCAGGCGCTGGGTTCCGACAAGTACGCCTACAAGCTGCGCTGGCTGGAGGCCTTGAGCAGCTATATCGCCACCGAGCTGCAGCACTACCCGCTGCTCGCGGTCACCGGCGATTTCAACATCGCCCCGGCAGCCGAGGACACCCACGATCCCGCGGTCTGGGAAGGCGGCATCCTGTGCTCGGAACCGGAGCGCGCCGCGTTCCAGAAACTGCTGGCGCTGGGGCTGGTCGACAGCTTCCGCCAGTTTCCGCAGGCCGAAGCCAGCTTCACCTGGTGGGATTACCGCCAGGCCGCGTTCCGCCGCAACATGGGTCTGCGCATCGATCACGTGCTGCTGTCGCCGGCCTTGGCCGCACGCTGCCGCAGCTGCGTCGTCGACACCGCGCCGCGCAAGCTGGAGCGCCCCTCGGATCACGCCCCGGTCACGGCCGAGATCGCGGCGGCGGACTGAGCAGCACTTCACTATTCCCCCACGCGGGGGAGGTCTAAGATGCGGGTCTCCGCGCTCGCGCGCACCAGCCCTGGAGACGGCGCACGATGAGCGCGCGCAGACGCAACCACTACGATGTGACCAACACCGTGCGGATCTCGCATCCCCAGGATGTCTGCGTGGCGGTCTGCGGGTTGTTGCGCGAGTTGTGGCCCACGGTAGCGCTGCAACCGGTGCGCGAGGCCTTCCGTACCTTCGGCCAGCTCTACGCCGGCACCCTTCCCGGCTATGCCGGCTGCGATACCTGGTATCACGACGCGCAGCACAGCCTCGATTGCACGCTGGCGATGACCCGCCTGCTGGTCGGCCACGAGCGCAGCGTGCCCGCCGCGCAACGCCTGGGCCCGCGCCGCGGCGTGCTCGGCGTGCTGATCGCCCTGTTTCACGATGCCGGCTATATCCGCCGCGACGGCGACAGCGCCCGCAATGGCGCCGAGTTCACGCTGACCCACGTGCATCGCAGCGGCGAATTCCTGGCGCGCTACCTGCCGCAGATCGGCTATGGCGCGGAAGCGCGGCTGGCGCGGCGCGTGGTGCATTTCACCGGTTACGAGGTGGAGCTGGACGACATCCGCGTCGTCAACGTCCGCGACCGCATGCTCGGATTCCTGCTCGGCACCGCCGACGTGCTGGCCCAGACCTCGGATCGCTGCTATCTGGAGAAATGCCGCGACTATCTGTATCGCGAATTCGAGATCTGCGGACTCGCGGGTGACGGCCACGACGCGATCTACCGCTCCGCGCGCGAACTGCTGGAGAAGACCCCGAGCTACAACCACAAGCTGTGGAGCGAGCGGCTCGACAGCTACTTCGGCGGCGCACACCGCTATCTCGAAGCCTATTTCGGCGGCAGCAACCCCTACACCGAAGCCATACACGCACATCTCGACCGGGTCGCGCGCCTGTGCCGCAGCAATCGCCTGCAGGAACTGGACTACCGCCCGAGCTGCATCAACGCTGCACCGCTGCGACGGATTCTCGCCAAGCAGCCCCGCCGACACTCCGGAGCCATCGCCGGCATCACGGCGCGCGCGGCCTGAAGCTGCGCACCCCGCGCTCATCGCGTCTACTCGAACAGCACCGGCACGCTGAGCCGCAAGGCATTGCGCTGCGGCGGTAACGGCATCGGTGCCGCACGTTGCACCAGCGCCAGCGCTTCCTGATCCAGCACGGCATCGCCGGCGCTGCGCTCCAGCATCAGTTCGCTGACCGAGCCATCCACCGCCACCGTGAAGGCCACCTGCGCGGTGCCGCGTGTGCTGACGCTCAGGCTGCGGCGCTGCTGCTCGATCCGCGCACGAACCTTCGCGAGATAACCGCCACGGCCACCGCCGCCGGAGGCCTGCGCCGTGCTCGCCGCCGCGCTGCGGGCCACTGGCTCCGGCGGCGGCGTCACGGGGCGTGGCGTCATGGGCTGCGGCGCAGCCACGGGCTCGGTGAGCGCTGCAGCCACAGCTGCCGGTGCTGGCGCGGCTTGCAACCAGACCTCGATCGCGGTGGTCCGCGCCTGACCGGCACCATCGCCACGCCCCGGCATTGCGGAAGATCCGTCATCGTCGCCCGCCATGCCCAGCAGCATGGCGCCATGCAACAGCAAAGCCGCCAGCAATGCCAGCCCCAGCCGTGGGACGGGGGTGGCACGCGGCATCGTCGTCATTGCGCCACT
>JBEBWZ010000169.1:0-6189 GCA_040391865.1 Solimonas flava | reverse complement strand
CTGCGCCGGATTCAGCGGAATGTTGATGCGCCACCAGTCCTTGCCACGCTCGTTGGTCAGGTAACCCGCTTCATAGGCCTTGGCGGTCAGGTCGTGATAGATCGACGCGCCGCGATGGAAGGTCTTGGATTCCTGCGAGTAGAAGTAGTTGACGAACGCAGCGCGCCACAACTGGCCGCGGGCATCGTAGTTGTCGGCCCACAGCGCGAGCCAGGTGTCCTCGTCGGCGTACAGGCGGCGCTTGCTGTAGATGTGGCGCATGCCCTGCTTCAGCGTGCCCTCGACGATCCAGACGCGGTGCAGTTCGTAGCGGATGTAATCCGGATTGATCGTGAACGGCGTGATCAGATCCTTGTACTTCACGGCCGGGTCGTTGACCTTGAAGTTGTGGTACGGCACCAGGATTTCTTTCTTGCCGACCAGCTTCCAGCTGTAACGCTCGGGGGAGCCGTTGAACACGTAGTCGTCGTCGACGGTGCGCATGCCGGCCGGCGGCACCGGGTAGTCGCAGCAGACTTCCGGCGCCTGACGCACGCGGCGGATGCCCGGCTGGTACTGCCAGGACTGGGTGCTGTCGTTCTTGAAGTTGTTCGGCTGGTAACCGACCGCGACGAAGCCCTTGTCGCGCTCCGGCAGGTAGTAGCCGGTATAGAAATAGGCGTTGATCTTGTCCGTGAACGAACCACGCTTCTTGGGATCGTTGCCCGGGTTCAGCGTCATGAACTTGTTGCGGCCCCAGGCAATGTTGCCGTTGGCGTAGACGTTGGCGATATCGGTGACCGCGGTCTCGCTCATGGCGCGATGCGGGTTGATGATGTTCCAGATCGCTTCCAGGCCAGTGTTGGCGAACGGGAACGGGATCGCACCGCTGGTGCCGGAAATGCCGAGTCCGTCATCCAGCACTTCGGCCGTCACCGCGTTCTTCTTGACCGTGTCGCAGACCCAGGGCGCAAAGCGGAAATCGCGATGGCTGGGATAGACGTTCATCCGGTAGTTCTGCGGATACTGCTTGAGCATCGCCTTCTGACCTTCGGTCAGCTTGTCGGCATGCTCCGCCGCGTTCTGCGAGGTGATGGTGTACAGCGGCTTCTCGTCGGCATACGGACCCGGCTCATAACCGAAAGGCTTGGTCTGCCCCGGCCAGGTGCCATAGAACTTGCCGGTATACGCGGCGACGCCGGTGGGACTGCCGGCGCGTTCCGCGCCCATGCAGGTGGTTTTCGCGGTATCCAGCGTCGCCTCCTTCTCCTCCGGAACCTTCGCAAATGCCACCGATGCCGGTAGCGAGACACCGCCCACCAGCAGACACGCGGCAACCAGTTTCAACCTCATTCGTGATCTCCTCACTGCACCACTCCGCCGGATTTCAATTGCATCGAAAGGGGTCGGTTTGCGCCGTATCGCCATCGCACGGGCACCGTCGTCCTTATGGTAATGCAGCACTGGCGACGCACCTCATCCAAACCGATTAAGTCGCCAGCATCCGGATCAGGCCGCTAGCTCAACCGTAGTCGCGCAGGATTTCGGTCGCGATTCTGGCTTCCTCCGCGGCGCGGTTGCTCAGGTCGGAAACAATGAATTTCTCGATGGTGCCGCCCACCACCGGAATGCGTGCACTGACGACCCATTGCTGGTGATAGACACTGGCGTTGCCGTCATCGGCCAGCGACACCTCGCAGCTCATCTCCACCGGCATGCCCTGAGTCGTCACATCGATGCGGCCGCTGCGTGTCGCCAGGTTCCAGCGCTCCTCGCTGACCACCGTGGTCTCGGAACCGGCCGCCTTCTTGATCATGCCCGGCGCCTGTACCGGCACCTTGCGCTCAATCCTGATGCGGAAATGCTGGCCGTCGAACTCGTGTTCGAGAATGCGGGAGCTGATCAGATCCTGTGCGGCCAGCTTGCGCTCGTGAAAACCGCGGTCGGTCATCATCTTCAGAACGGTTGCGGCGGCGGCCGGATAGCGCGCCGTCGCGATATGCGTTGTTGGCACCCGATACTCCTGTATCGATGAATGTGCCGGCGGAAAAATGTCAGCCGACGTAGAGTTCGAAAGCGGATTTCTCGGAACCGCATTCAGGACACTGCCAGTCGTCCGGCAGATCCGCGAAGCGCGTGCCGGGCGCAATCCCGTGATCGGGCATGCCCACCGCTTCATCGTAGATGAAGCCGCAGATGACGCAGATCCACTGGCTCACGATCTGCATCCCGCACAAGCACGCGGCAACATGATGTGCGTCCTGCACAAGAACGCGGCATCCCTGCCGTGAATTTCAAGACAAGCCATGGGGTCTTCCATCATTCCTATGCGGCCTTGCGTGCTGCCACGGCGTTGGTTTTCACCAGCAGACGGTTGATGCGGCGCGCGTTGTGGTGGACGTAGTCGTATTCGACGTCGCCATCGCCATTGACCAGCTCCGCGTTCGGAAAGCGTTTCATCAGCTCCTGGATCATCAGGCCGCCCTGCACGCGCACCAGGTAGGTGCCGATGCAGAAGTGCGCGCCCGCACCGAACACGATGTTGCCGTCGAGGCGACGTTGGATATCGAGCTTGCGCGGATTTTCCCACTTGGCCGGATCGACCCAGGCCGCGGTCAGGTTCAACAGCACCGATTGTCCTTTCTTGAACTGCTGCCCACGCCATTCAAGGTCTTCGGATACGAAGCGGAACTGCGGCGTCTTGCCGAAGGCGCCATAGCGCAGCAGCTCGATGATCGCGTTCTCCATCAGCTCCGGCTTTTCGCGCAGCAGCTGATACTGATCCGGATTCGAGAGCAGCCCCTGGATCACGTAGGTGTGCAGATCGGTTGCGGTATCCGAGCCGGCCACGATCACCGCCTGGATCACCGACACGATCTGGTAGTCGTCCAGAGAATCGCCATTGTCCGAGGCCGAGATCAGGCTGCCGATGAAATCGTCGCCCGGCTGCGCGGCGGCGCGGCGCTGCTTGATCAGATCGAGAAAATAGTCGAAGCCCGGCAGGGTATCCAGAATGGCCTGTTCACGCTGTTTTGCCGGCAGATTGATGCGCGTGGCCTTGATCACGCTGACCGCGAACTCATGGAAGAAACTCTCCATGTTGGTCGGCACGCCGACCATGCGCGCAATCGACCGTACCGGCAGTTTCTCGGCGATCATGGTGAACGCGTCGAACTGTTCAGGACTGCCGATCTCGTCGAAACAGGTCACCACCAGATCGCGGATCTTGGCGTCGATCTTGCCCATCACGGGCTTGGAGAATGCCGGCATCGTCAGCTTGCGCAGCCGCAGATGTTCCTTGGGCTCCACCGCGAACAGACCGCAGTTCATCGCACGCTCGAAATGATTCTGCTGCTCGATCGGCTTCGGTGGCGGCGCGTGCTCCCAATGCTTGTAGTTGGTCGAAAAGCGGTTGTCCTTGAGCATGTCGAGCAGTGCGTCGTGGCTGCTCACCACCCACATCTGCAGGTCCTTGTGCCAGGCCACCGGAAAATCCTTGACCAGTCGCTCCCAGGTGGCCCAGGGCGAGCGGATGAAATCCTTGGAATAGGGATTGAACAGGGTGCCGTCGATCTCGATCCGGCCTGTCGGTGCTGCGTTTGCGGTGCTCATGCTGCTCTCCTCGTGGCGTTCGGCTGGTAGCTGGCAACAACCATTCGCCCGGGCAATTTGCCCAGGCCATTCACTCGGGCAATGTCTCTCCGCGGCGTGCGGCGAAACCGGCGATCAGGGCACGCAGCGCCGGTTTCCAGTCCAGCGGATTGCGTTCCATCAGCTTCGGTAGCACACCGCGCACCTGCGGCAGTTCGTCGGGATCGCGCGCGTTGAGCGTGTCACGCAACTGCGTATGCCACGGGGCGCCGCTGCGGATGCTGGCGCGCAGACCGATCGCGCCGGCGGCAGCCCCGATGGTCAGTGATCCGATGGCATGGAACAGCGCGACACCGTCTTCGGGGCTGAAGCCATGCACCCCGATGGCATCGAGAAAATGCTCCAGCAGGTCGATCTCGGCATGGGGCCCGAGACGGCCGCGCAGCAGTTCCGAAATCAGCTGCGGTTCTTCGAGAAAGGTATCGAACAGGCTTTCGGCATAGCGCGTGACCAGCTCCGACCAGTGTGCATGCTCGATGTTCGGCAAGCGCCGCGACAGCATCAGCTGGAACGCCGCCAGCCGCATCAGCTCGTCACGGTTGCGCACATGGCGGTACAGCGTCGCCTGCGCCACATCGAGACGATCGGCGATCTGCTTCAGGGTCACGCCCTCCAGACCGATCTCCAGCGCCGCGGCAATGATCGCCTGATGGGTCACCCGCGGCGGACGCCCGACGCGCGGCACCGGCGGTGACGACTCGAGCACGGCGGCAGCGATACCACGGGTGGCGGATGCGGTCACGACAGCCCCAGAAAAGGATCCTTGAACCCTATTTTGGGAGTCTGTTCTCGAAATACCTCATCCATGCGGATGAGAGCCTGCGCAGACGTCAATCCGCCTGCCAGATCACCGCGCCCCGGCCCAGGGTCAGGCGTACCTGCGCGGCCGCCAGATCGCGACGCAGCTGTGCCCAGGACTGCGTCAGCAGACACAGGTCGGCGCTGCCGCCGATTGCGATCCCGCGGCGCTGCCGCCCCGGTGCGTCGGCGTGGTCCAGAAACAGGGCCAGCGCCTGCTCCGGCGTCAGCGACTCGGCGGCACCGATCACCTGACCGGTTACCGTGGTCCGGCTCACCGCGGCGTGCATCGCCCGCCAGGGGTCCGGATCGGTATACGGCGCATCGGTGCTGCCGGCGAACGCCACGCCCGCGTCGGCAAACGCGCGCAAGCGGTATAGCCAGAGTTGATCGTCATCATCGACCTCGCGCAGATAGGCATCGCCGCGTTCGCTGATGAACCCGGGCTGGGTCACTACCGTCAGTTGCAAGTCGCGAAGTTCGTCCAGCAATTCAGGCGGCGTGATCGATGCGTGTTCGATGCGATCTCCCTTGATCACACCCGCTGCACGCAGCGCCTGCAGGGCGTAGACCAGATCGGTGCGGGTGACACAGTGAAAGGCCGCAGCGCGACCTCGCTGGTGGCTGCGCGCAATCGCGGCACACAGCTCATCGAACGGCGGCAGATCGTGTTCGTGCAGATGAAACTTGTGCTCCCCCACCTGCACGCCCGGCAGACTCGCGGCGCCGTCGAGACGCGCATCGCCCATCATCCGCAGCGCTTGCAGCAACTCACCCCGCGCAATCGCGGCGGCAAATCCGGCCAGCTCATCGGGGCCGTTATGGTGAGAGGTGTCGGTGACACCGGTGACGCCGCGTCGCGCCAGATGACGACTGAGGCGCTGCAGGCCCACCGGCTGACTGCCGATACGCGCACGCAACCAGCCGTCGGCATCGTACAGACGCCCCGGGGTTACCCCCCGCCCCCCCAAGGCCCCGAATGCCACCGGTTTTCTTCACCCCCGGGCGGCGGGGGGGGGGGCGGGGGCGCCGGGGCCGCGCCGGCAGCACCGCATCCAGCCAGTGGCGGTCGATCTCGCCCGCGACCGAGGGGTGATAGCCGATTCCGCGCAACCACACGCCCGGCGCAGCCTGCGCATCCGCAGCACGTAGTGCCGCCGCCAGTTGTGCCGCATCCTGTACCTGAGGCGGCCCGCAGGCGACCGACTCCAGTGCCGCCGCGGCGGCACGCAGATGCAGATGGTGATCGTGCAGTCCCGGCAACAGCAGTCCGCCCGCAGCATCGATCAGCTGTTCATCGGCACGCACTTTCAAACTGCCCGCCGGCGCCACTTCACCGATCCGCGATCCCTCGATGCGCAGATCGACATGGCGCCGGCCATGCTCGATCTCGGCGTTGCGGATCAGCATGTGCGTTCGAGTTCCTGCAGCACCGCCACCGTGTCGGCACCGAGTACCGCGGCGCTGCCCGGCGCAGTACGCGCGCGCGGCACACGAATGGCCTCCGGCGTGACCTGTGCCATCCAAGCGCGATGGCGCTCGGACATCGTGCCGGGTTCGATCGAGTCGCCGAAGGCCATGCACTGCGCCACCACATCGCGCAGCGCCAGCGAGATCAGGCGGCTGCCGCCCGCGCACCAGCTGGCCCAGGCCGCCAGTGCCGCATGCATGCCGGTCAAGGGATCGGCAATCGCATCGCCAACGATTACGCGCTGTCCGGTAGCCTCGAACATCCGCTGCGACAGACCGGCTGCCACCGCC
>JBEBWZ010000168.1:0-6275 GCA_040391865.1 Solimonas flava | reverse complement strand
TTCAGATAGCGCGCCTGCTGGAAGCGACGGATGCCGACCGCTTCGCAGGCGGCATTGGCATCGCGCAGCCGCGCAAAGTGCACCGCCGCCTTGGCCAGCTGGCGCAGGCTCCAGACCAGCGCACCAAGAATCTCCAGCGGCGACAGCCCTTCCTGCCGCAGGCGTTCGAGACTGCGGATCGCCGCGACGGCATCGCCGTCCAGCACCCGGTCGTTAAGATCGAAGGCTTCGAAACGGGAACTGTCGGCAACCGCCTGCGACAGTTCCTCCACGGACACTTTCTGCTTCGGATACAGCAGCTTGAGCTTTTCGATATCCTGCTGCGCCGCCAGCAGATTGCCCTCGGTGCGCTCGGCCAGCAGCTTGATCGCATCGTCGTCGGCCTGCACCCCGGCAGCGCGCAGGCGCGCCTCGATCCACGGCAAAAACTCGTTGCTCTTGACCGGCCAGACATAGACCGTCACCCCCGCCGCATCCAGCGCCTTGAACCAGGCCGCCTCGCGCTGGCGGCTGTCGAGCGCGCCACAGACCACGATCAGCAGCACATCCTGCTGCGGTTGCGCCGCCAGCGCCTGCAGGGTCTTGCGGCCCTCATCGTCCGGCCCCGCCGCCATCCGCACCTCGACGATGCGGCGGCTGGCAAACAGCGACAGGCTGGCGCAGCTGTCGATCACCCGCTGCCACGAAAAACCGCGCTCGACATCGAGCACCTCGCGTTCGGCATAGCCGCCGGCACGCGCCGCGGCGCGGATCGCGTCCAGGGTTTCCTGAACCAGCAGCGGTTCTTCGCCGGCCACCAGGTACAGGGAGGAAAGACCCCGCGCCAATTGCGCAGCGATCTGGTTCGGTTTGACTTGCACGCGGCTCCGGCAGGCAGCAGACGACAGGGATGGAACGGCATTCTAGGCGTTGGCAGCGATAATTTCGCGCCCGCAGCGCAGACACCGCGCTGGCGAAAGATTTGCCAGCAAGCCCTAGAATAAGACCCATGAATCGCCATCAAACCTCTCCGCAACCCGCGCCCGCCACCGGGCCGCTCGCGGACTCCGAATCACGCACCTACACCGCCGCCGATCAGCTCCTGCTGGCGCTCAGTCGCGGCCTGTCGCTGTTCGGGCAGCGCAATCAGGGCTCGGGCCGCAGCAATCCGGCCGCCAACCGCGCGCCGACGCAACTCGACGAGCCGGAGCGGCGCCATGCCGCCGGACTGATGCGGATCAATCACGCGGGCGAAGTGTCGGCGCAGGCGCTGTATCAGGGGCAGGCCTTCGTCGCGCGCAACGCCGCACTGCGCGAACACCTGCTCGATGCCGCACGCGAGGAGCAGGATCATCTGCGCTGGTGCGAAGAGCGTTTGCAGGAACTGGACGATGGCCCCAGCAAGCTGCAACCGCTGTGGTACGCCGGTTCGTTCGCGATCGGCGCCGCGGCCGGCCTCGCTGGCGACCGCTGGAGCCTGGGGTTCGTCGACGAAACCGAGCGCCAGGTCGCCGAGCATCTCGGCGAACACCTGCAGGGCTTGCCGGAAAAGGATCAACGCTCGCGCGCGATCCTCGAAACGATGAAGCGCGACGAGGAACGTCACGGCCACGAAGCACGCGAAGCCGGTGCCAGACCGTTGCCGCCACCGGTGCGCGGCCTGATGCGGCAGGTCGCCAGGCTGATGAAATTCGGCGCCTACCGCATCTGAGCGGGATCTGACGCGCAGCAAAAAGGCGGCCCGCAGGCCGCCTTTTTTGTTTGCCCCGCAGGAATGCTCAACGGTCGATGTTCTTGCCGTAGAAGATTTCCATGATCTCGCGGTTCACCTTGGCCTGGATGCGCTTGCCTTCGCGCGGCGGCAGTTCCGCCGCACCTTCACCGAACAGGTAGGTATCGAGATCCAGTTCCTTCAGGCGCATCTTGGTGTGGAAAATGTTCTCCTGATAGACATTGACGTCGACCATCTGGTAGCGGTCTTCGATATCGGCCGACAGGAAATCCTGGATCGATTCGATCGAATGGTCGATGAAATGCTTGTCGCCGCGCACATTGCGGGTGAAACCGCGCACGCGGTAGTCCATCACCACGATGTCGGACTCGAACGAATTGATCAGGAAGTTCAGCGCCTTCAGCGGCGAGATCTTGCCGCAGGTCGAGACGTCGATATCAGCACGGAACGTCGAGATGCCGCTGTCCGGATGCGTTTCCGGATAGGTGTGCACGGTGATGTGCGACTTGTCCAGATGCGCAACCACCGAATCCTTCTCGCCCTTCTTCTTGCTGCTCGGCTTGGGGCCATCCTCATGGATGCCCTCTTCCGAAATCAGCATCGTCACCGACGCGCCCTGCGGATCGTAGTCCTGACGCGCGACGTTGAGGATATTGGCGCCGATGATGTTGGCCACTTCCGTCAGGATCGTGGTCAGACGTTCGGCGTTGTAGGCCTCATCGATGTACTCGATGTACTCGTGCTGATGCTGCTTGGTGCGCGCGTAGCAGATGTCGTAGATATTGAACGACAGCGACTTGGTCAGATTGTTGAAGCCGAGCAGCTTCAACTTCGGATTGTCGGTACGCTTGGGCTGTTTCGGTTTGGCCTTGGCCAACACAGTGCTCCGGTAAAGGCGAATAAACGAGCCCGCTGACGCGCGCCCCCGTTTCTAGGGCGCGAATTATGCGGCAAAACCGTCGGCGGTAGGTGAACGCTCCGTTACCCCTCCCGGATCTCGTATCCGTGGCTGATGGCCACGCCGCCGCGGCCGAGCATGATCGACGCCGAACAGTACTTCTCGGCGGACAGTGCCACCGCGCGTTTTACGTGGTTTTCACTCAACCCCTGGCCCACCACCACGAACTGCATCCGGATCGCAGTGAACACCTTGGGTTCGGTATCGGCCCGATCCGCCTCCAGCTCGACCCAGCAATCGCTGACGTTCTGGCGTGCCTTCTTGAGAATGTGAATCACATCGACGCAGGAGCAGGCACCAACGCCCATCAGCAGCAATTCCATCGGCCGCGGACCGAGATTGCGCCCGCCGATTTCCGGTGGGCCGTCGACGACGATGGCATGGCTGCTGCCGCTCTCTGCAAGGTAAGCGGCGTTCTCGATCCATTTGACCCGTGCTTTCACGGCGCTACTCCCGTTTGAAATGAAATTCTTTGTGCTATTTTGCTGCAAAATCACGACGGCAGGCCGCTTTGTCGCCTAGGAGAGACCACTGATGTTGGATAAACCCGCCATACAGGCGTTCATCGCGCTGGCGCACAAACGCAGTTTTGCGCCGAAGCACACCATCATCCACGCGGGCGATATCCCGAAGTCTCTGTACTTGATCCTCGAAGGCTCGATCAGCATCCTGCTGGAAGACGAGGACGGCCGCGAGATCGTGCTGGCCTACCTCGGGCCCGGCGATTTCTTCGGCGAGATGTGCCTGTTCCCGGACCAGAAGCTGCGCACCGCGATCGTGCGCACGCGGACGCCGACGCTGGCGGCCGAGATCGGCTATCACGCCTTCATGGATTTCGCGCGCCAGCATCCGGACATCATGTTCGAAGTGGCGGGACAGCTGGCCGCGCGCCTGCGCGACACCACGCAGCGTCTCGGCGATCTGGCGTTCCTCGACGTGGCCGGGCGCATGGCCCATACCCTGCTGGAACTGGTCAAAAAGCCCGACGCGGTGCCGCATGCGCGCGGCGTGATCATCCGCACCAGCCGCCAGGAACTGGCGCGCCTCGTGGGCTGCTCGCGGGAAATGGCGGGGCGCGTGCTGAAGAAGCTGGAAGAGGACGGCATCGTGCAGTCGCAGGGCCGCAGCATCCTCGTGTTCGGTCAGAAGAAACCCGAGTAGCCCAGGTAGACCGCGCAGGCCACGCCGGCCTGCGCGATCAGGCCAGCAGTTGCTGCAAGGCCTGGCCCGGTCGCGGCTGCCGCATCAGCGATTCACCGATCAGGAACCGATGCACCCCGGCCGCGCGCATCCGCGCCACGTCCGCAGGCGCGGCGATGCCGCTTTCGGTGACCACATTCAGACCGGCAGGCAAACGCTGCAGCAGGTCCAGCGTGGTATCGAGACTGACCGCGAAGCTGCGCAGGTTGCGGTTGTTGATCCCCAGCAACCAGTCGCTGCCGAGACCGGCGCCGAGCACCTGATCCAGTTCCGCGGCGTCATGAATCTCGACCAGCACGTCGAGCCCCCACTGCCGCGCGCAGGCATGCAGCTCCTGCAATTGTGCGGCGGACAGCGCAGCCGCGATCAGCAGCACGCAGTCGGCACCGATGGCGCGCGCTTCAACGATCTGCGCCGGATCGATCAGGAAATCCTTGCGGATTGCCGGCAGCGCACAGGCGGCGCGCGCCTGCACCAGGAACGCGTTGTGTCCCTGGAAGAATTTTTCGTCGGTCAGCACCGACAGACAGGCCGCGCCACCCTGCGCATACTCGGTGGCGATCCAGGCCGGATCGAAATCCTCGCGGATCAGCCCCTTGCTCGGCGACGCACGCTTGATCTCGGCGATCACCCCGGCCTCTCCAGCCGCAACCTTGGCGTCCAATGCGGCAATGAAACCGCGCGGTGCGTCGGCCGCCCGTGCCAGGTCCTCCAGCGCCGTCTGCGAATAGCGCTGGCCGAGCAGCACGATCTCTTCACGCTTGCGCGCAAGAATTTTCTCCAGCACATCCGCCGCCATTACTGCGCTCCCCGCAAACGCTGCGTGCTTGCCACGAATTCATCGAGCTTGGCGCGCGCCGCACCATTGGCCATCACCACCCGCGCCTGTTCGATGCCGGTTGCGATGCTGTCAGCGACGCCGGCGGTGTACAGCGCCGCTCCGGAATTCAGCGCGACGATTTCGCGCGCAATACCGGGGCGGTTCTCGATCGCCTCCAGCAGCCGCAGCCGCGATTCGGCGGCATCGGCCACGCGCAGCTTCTGGCTGCCGGCCATGTTCAGACCCAGATCTTCCGGATGGATTTCGTATTCGCGGACCTGGCCGTCACGCAGTTCGCCGACCAGCGTCGCCGCGCCGAGCGTGATCTCGTCCATGCCGTCCTTGCCCCAGACCACCATCGCGTTGCGCACGCCGAGACGCTGCAGCACGCGCACCTGGATACCGACCAGATCGGCGTGGAACACGCCCATCAGGATGTTCGGCGCGCCAGCCGGATTGGTCAGCGGACCGAGGATGTTGAACAGGGTGCGCACGCCCAGTTCCTTGCGCACTGGCGCCACCGCTTTCATCGCCGGATGATGATTCGGCGCGTACATGAAGCCGATGCCGACCGTTTCGATGCACTGCGCGACCTGCTCCGGCGTCAGGTCGATGACCACCCCGAGCGCTTCGAGCACGTCGGCGCTGCCGGATTTCGACGACACGCTGCGGCCGCCGTGCTTGACCACGCGCGCGCCTGCGGCAGCGGCCACGAAGCACGAGGCGGTCGAGATGTTGAAAGTATTGGCGCCGTCGCCTCCGGTGCCGACGATATCGACAAAGTGCGGGTGCGGCTGCGTGACCACACGCCGCGACAGCTCCCGCATCACTTCCGCCGCCGCCGCGATCTCACCCACCGTTTCCTTCTTGACGCGCAGGCCGGTCAGGATCGCCGCGGTCATCACCGCCGACACTTCGCCGCGCATGATCTGACCCATCAGGTCGATCATCTCGTCGTGGAAAATTTCGCGGTGCTCAATCGTGCGCTGCAGCGCTTCTTGCGGAGAAATGCTCATCAGTAGGCCTCGATGAAATTCTTCAGGAGCTGAGGCCCGTGCTCGGTGAGGATGGATTCCGGATGGAACTGCACGCCTTCGATCGGCAACTGCTTATGACGCAGGCCCATGATCTCGTCGCGGCGGCCATCCGCATGCTGCGTCCAGGCTGTCACTTCCAGGCAGTCCGGCAGGCTCTGCTGCTCCACCACCAGCGAGTGATAGCGGGTCGCCGTATACGGCGACGGCAGGCCGCGGAATACGCCGACATCGGCGTGATGGATCGGGCTGACCTTGCCATGCATCACTTCACGCGCCCGCGTGACCACACCGCCGAAGGCCTGGCCGATGGACTGATGCCCGAGACAGACGCCCAGGATCGGAAACTGCCCTTGCAGACGCGCGATCAGCTCCAGGCAGATGCCGGCTTCGTTCGGGGTGCACGGGCCCGGCGACAGCACGATGTGGCGCGGCTGCAATGCCGCCACTTCATCGACGCTGATGCGGTCGTTGCGATGCACCTGCACCTCCACGCCCAGCTCGCCGAAGTACTGCACGAGGTTGTAGGTGAAGGAATCGTAGTTGTCGATC
>JBEBWZ010000167.1:0-6323 GCA_040391865.1 Solimonas flava | reverse complement strand
GCCGCCCCGCACGGCGCGCGCACCAACGCAGCCGGTCAGCTGCAGGAGATCCTGATACTCGGCGGACGCTCGTTCAGCATCTGGCACGAGGACGGCCATCAGGTCTACGACAGCGGCTCCGACTTCGAGCGCATCACCGCGCAGCGCAATCCGCTGTTCTTCAATGCCAGCAACGACAACAACAACCTCGACGACCGCAGCGACAACAAGGGTCCTGAGCCGGAAGGCATCGCGCTCGGCAAGATCGGCGGCCGTACCTTTGCGTTCATCGGTCTCGAGCGCATCGGCGGCATCATGGTCTACGACATCAGCAATCCGCAGCAGGCGCGCTTCGTGCAGTACCTCAACACGCGCGATTTCACCAAGGCGATCACCGATCCCAGCGCTGCGACATCGGCCCCGAAGGTCTGGCATTCATTGCCGCCGCGGACAGCCCCAACGGCAAGCCCTTGCTGGCGGTCGGCAATGAAGTCAGCGGTACCACCGCCATTTTCCAGATCGATGTGATCGAACTGAAGAACCGCTGAGGCTCAAGCGCCGCACATTCCGGGCGGATGCTGCGGCGTCCGCCTTTCTTGTTTCCTGCGGTTCTGGTCACACGGCAAGCTGTGGTTCAGGCGGCGCGTGCACTCTAAGGCCGTCCAGCCATGAGCAAAGCCAAGACTGAAGGGAGCCACGGATGAATATCTTCGAAGCCCTGCGTGAATCACACGACCGCCAGCGCAGCCTTCTGCGACGCATGTTGCGTACCCGCGGCAACAGCCCGGCCCGCATGGAGCTGTTTTCCGAATTGAAGCGCGAACTGCTGGAGCACGAACTTTCCGAGGAGCGCTTCTTCTATTCGCGGCTGATGCAGGACGACAAGACGATGGCGCGGACCCGCCATAGCGTCGCCGAGCATCACAAGATCGACGACAAGGTCGAAGACCTGCAGAAAGCCAAGCCCAGTTCAGCCGGATGGCTGGTCCGTGCGCGGACACTGAGCGAAACCGTGCACCATCATCTCAAGGAAGAAGAGCGCAACATCTTCCAGCTCGCGGGAAAGACCCTCAGCGTGCGCGAAAAGCTGACGCTCGCACGCAAGTATCTCGCCGACCGCAAGCGTCGCGCGAAGATGCCGATGCCCACCCTGAGCTAGCGACCGCTGCCGAGGGCACTGCCGACATCGGGAGGAGCAGACACGACGGACTGGATGCGATTCGAAAACGTCGCCATCCAGTCGATAGCCAGGTGCAGCGCTTGCGCTGGCGCGTTCGAAGGCCACACCTCTCAAGGTCCAGCCGCCCTCGAAGCGATTGCCGCTAGGGTATTCAAACTCGCCGTCGCTGCACTGCAGCGGACCGCTGAACGAAGAGCAACTGGCCAGCCGCAGATCCGTTCCCGGCACGGTGCCGTCCGGCGCCGCGTAAGTGCGCGTCCTGTTCCAGAGATCGGCCGATTCAGGAACCAGGCGGCCGTTGCGCATTGCGATCCTTCCCCGCCAGCTCATGCCGGAAGCAATGTGCAACTCGCCATCGCCTGAGCACGAGGTGAAATCCCTGTTGCATTGCATGGGGATATGCGCGTCGATGCCGGCCCCGAAGAAAATCGGGCCCTACCCTTCAACCCCGAAGTTGAGGCCATCGGATTTCACCGGCAGCGATACCTGGAGCGGACCGTCGCCGAATCGCGCCTGCTTCCGTCAGCGCGTCAAACCGAGCGGCTCCGCTGCGACCGCAATGTTCGCCTACGGCGCGCCGCCCGCCAACGCGGCCTTGCGTGCGCTGGACTCGCTGCGCTGCGCCTTGCGGCGCTCGTCGCGCAGCCAGGTCGCGTAATCGTCGAGATCGCCATCGAACACCGCACAACTGCCGTGAGCGACCCGCCACAGAGTGTCGCAGACGCTTTGCACCAGATGGCGGTCATGGCTGACCAGCAACACCGCGCCGGGATAGTCGTTGATCGCCATCTCCAACGCCTGACGCATTTCCAGGTCGAGATGGTTGGTCGGTTCGTCGAGCAACAGCAGGTTCGGGCGCTGATAAGCGACCAGCGCCAGCGCCAGACGCGCCTTTTCACCGCCCGAGAACGGTGCGATCGCTTCCATCTGACGCTCGCCGTGGAACGCGAAGCGGCCGAGATAATCGCGCAGGCTCTGTTCGCTGGCTTTTGGATCGAGACGCCGCAGATGCAGAAAGCCGCTGGCTTCCGGGTCCAGCTGTTCCAGCTGATGCTGCGCGTAGTAACCGACCTTCAGATCCGGCGAGCGCACGATGTTGCCGCCAATGAACGGCTGCGTGCCGGCCAGGCTTTTCATCAGCGTCGATTTGCCGACGCCGTTGGCGCCGAGCAGCGCCACGCGCTCGCCCGGCTGCAGCGACAGACGCAGACCGCTCAACAGCGGTTTGTTGACGTAACCGACCTGACCATCGGTGATATGCACCAGCGGGCTCGGGACTTTCTCCGGCCTGCGGAAACTGAAATCGAATTCGTTTTCCGCCAGCACCGGCGCCACCAGTTCCATCCGCTCCAGCGCCTTGATCCGGCTCTGCGCCTGCCGCGCCTTGCTGGCGTGGGTCTTGAAGCGGCTGATGAACGACTGCAGGTGCGCGACTTTTTCCTGCTGCTTGGTATGGGTCAGCGCCTGCTGGCTCAGGCGTTCGGCGCGCTGACGCTCGAACTGCGAATAGCCACCGACATACAAGGTGGCGCTCTCGCGCTCGAGATGCAGCGTATGCGTGCAGACCGCGTCGAGAAATTCACGGTCGTGCGAGATCAGCAGCAGCGTGCCCGGAAATACCGCCAGCTCTTCCTGCAGCCACAGCGACGCATCCATGTCGAGATGGTTGGTCGGCTCGTCGAGCAGCAGCAGATCGCAGCGACGCAACAGCGCGCGTGCCAGGTTGAGGCGCATGCGCCAGCCGCCGGAGAAGCTGGCAACCGGGTTTTCCTGGGAACTGGGGACAAAGCCCAGCCCGTGCAGCAGCTGCGCCGCACGCGCCTTGGCGGCGTAACCGTCGATCGTGGTCAGCCGGTCATGGGCCTTGACCAGCGCTTCGATATCGGCGTCGGTGGCATGCATCTCCAGCCGCTGTTCAAGCTCGGTAAGCCGCGCCTGCAGTTGCCGCAGTTCGATATCGCCGTCCAGCGCATATTCGATCGCCGGCTGGTCCAGCGCCGGGGTTTCCTGCGACACGTTGGCGACGACCACACTCTTCGACAGATCGATGGCGCCACCGTCGGGCATCAGCTCGCGGCGGATCGCGGCAAACAGGGTGGATTTGCCAACGCCGTTCTTGCCGATGACGCCGACCCGCTGCCCGGCATGTACCGTGACGGAGACGTTTTCGAGCAGGGTGCGGGCGCTGCGACGCAGCGTGAGATTCTGGAGGGAGAGCATGGGGCGCGGAGTTTACGCGCTCCGCGCCCCGCTGCGGGGTCCTGTCCGCAAAAACTAGCGTGGCTGCGCTACCACTGCGTCGGCTTGGGATTGCGCTCGTCGAAATCGCGCTGGTGCCAGTAGGGATAGATCGGCGTGCGTTGGCTGGCGGCATCGAGCTGGGCGATCTGGTCCGCCGTCAGCTTCCAGCCGATGGCGCCGAGGTTCTGGCGCAGCTGTTCCTCGTTGCGTGCACCGACCACGATGTTGCTGACCGTCGGCCGCTGCAGCAGCCAGTTCAGCGCCACCTGCGGAAGGGTCTTGCCGGTTTCCTGGGCCACGATATCCAGCGCGTCGACCACCCGGTACAGGTACTCGTCTTCAACCATCGGGCCACCCGCCGCGCCGCCCTGCGCAATGCGTCCATCCTTTACCGCCTGGCCGCGGCGGATCTTGCCGGTGAGGCGGCCCCAACCCAGCGGGCTCCAGACCATGGTGCCCAGGCCCTGCTCCAGCGCCAGCGGCATCAGCTCCCACTCGTAGTCGCGGCCGATCAGCGAGTAATAACCCTGATAGCTGACGTAACGGCCGAGGCCATAACGTTCGGAGGTGGCCAGCGCCTTCATCACATGCCAGCCGGAGAAATTCGAGCAGCCGATGTAGCGGACCTTGCCAGCGCGGATCAGGTTGTCGAGCGCGCCCAGCACTTCTTCAGCCGGCGTCAGCGCGTCGTAGCCGTGCATGAAATAGAGATCGAGATAGTCGGTACCGAGTCGCTTGAGGCTGGCTTCCGCGGCCTTGATCAGGTGATGGCGCGACGAGCCCTTGTCGTTCGGCCCCTTGCCGGTGGTGAAGCTGCCCTTGCTGGAGATCAGCACCTCGTCGCGACGGCCCTTGATCGCCTGGCCCAGGATTTCTTCGGAAGCGCCGCGCGAATAGACGTCGGCGGTATCGAAAAAATTCATGCCGGCTTCGATGCCGATATCGACCAGGCGCGTGGCGTCCTTGACGTCAGTGGTGCCCCACTTCTTGAACATCTCGCCGACACCGCCGAAGGTGCCGGTGCCGAGGCTGAGTGCGGGAACCTTGAGGCCGGAGCGGCCGAGTTGTCGGTATTCCATGTAACGAAAGCTCCTGTGCGGGGGACTATCGGGAGGCTTGGCGCCGGCTGAGGATGCCGGTGAGTTCGCGGACGGCGGCACGACCTAGGGGACGGACCATGATCGGCAACTTTACGCCCGCGCCTTGTGCCCGAGAAGCGCCAGGCCTTGCAGGGCAGACAAGATGCCTGTGCCTGCCAATAGTGCGATGGACACCGGCTGCCGGAACGACTGATCGCCCAGGGCGAAGAAGGTGCCATGCAGGCCGACGGTCAGGAACCCCAGAAAAACCAGCAGACCCTGCGCGACAAACGCGCGGCGGCTGCCCAGGATCACTTCGCGATACGCCGCCAGCACCAAGGCGATGATCGGCAGATTGAGCACCAGATTGAGCTGATTGCCGCCAGGCAGATGGAACATCTCCCACTCGTGCCAGTAGGCCGCGTCGATCTGGTGAGCGATCAGCAGCGTTGCATTGAGCCCGAAGAGCAGCGTGAGCCGTGACGCATTCATGCGGGGAACGCCTAGCCAATAAGGGAACGGTAGCGAGTTGAGCCGATCGCCTGCAAGGCCGCAATAACCTGCGAGGTCATTGCAGCACAGTTGCAGCGTGACGCCTCTTCAGCTGCTCGCGATGCTGCCACTCGAGGCTGGCCAGGGCGCCCACGAAAGCAGCCTCCAGGACCAGATGCCCCAGCCCGAAGAAAGTGGCCGTTCCCGCAAAGGCCACTGCCATGCCGATGCACACGCCGGCCCAGATCCCGTTCGCCATCACCAGCAAGCCAATGCAGGCCTTCGGCCGTTGCTGCCGAATCGCCAGCGAGAACGAGTAACTCGCGTAGAGCAGGTTGATCCCGCCGATGAAGATCAGGAGATCCCGCGGCAATGCATACCAATGACTGAGCCAGCCGCCGAGCACCAGCACGCCGACGCCGGCGAGCGCGGCGGCGATGCAGTCGATCCACAGCAGATGCCGCATGGCGTGCCTACCTCTTCAGAACACGCTGATCAGCAGGCCGTAGAAGAGGATCGCGAAACCTCCGATCTCGCCCACGATCAGGCCGACCATGTAGAACGTGATCAGAAATCCCGGCACGCTGCCCTTGCCCAGCACATGCGGGCGGCGCAGCTGGTTGTCGGTATCGCGCAGGATGCCGTGCAGGATGTACATGGCAATGGCGGAGGCGAAGTACAGGATGGGCACCGCCACTGCCCACAGTGTTCCGGTCGGCGACAGCGGCGAGTACGGCACGAACTCGCGCAGCAGGATCGCGGCGAAGGCGTACATCAGGCTGGTGCGGTGCGCGATATCGACATAGACCGGCGCCTGCGCGTCCGCCGAAGCCATCATCGCGCGGTATTTCCAGACACCGGTCAACAGTCCCGACGAAAAGAATACGCCGGCGGCCAGCAGACAAAAGACTTCGGCATTCATGCGGGGCTCTTCCGGTTACGCTCGGCGGCGGCAACGCCCACGGCGCGGCCCTTGTCCTGGTAGTAAGCCTTGCCGCAGGCATTCTGCTGATGCCAGTAGGCATGCAGGGCCAGCGGCAGCTCCGGGATCCAGAAGCGCTCTTCTAGGGGCTGTCGCGGTGTTTGCGCGCCCAGTTCGATCTCGGCGCTGACCACGCCCGGCCCTTCCTGCGCCTGGCGCTGCACCAGCACCCGGCCGCCCGCATCGACGATCTGGGTACAGCCGACATACTCGGTGTCGTAAGGCGCGCTCAGCGGAATGCCCGGCGCGATCATGAATCCGGTGCGGAACGGCCCGCAGTGTGACGCCTGCAGCACCGGCGCACCGAGGCGGCGCGCGAATTCGGCCGGCGCGTTCTCGGACAGATAGCGGTTGTACTGCGACAGCGGCG
>JBEBWZ010000166.1:0-6334 GCA_040391865.1 Solimonas flava | reverse complement strand
GTTGGGGCTTCTGTAACGATGTGGCTCCGCGAGTTGGACTCGAACCAACGACCCAGTGATTAACAGTCACTTGCTCTACCGACTGAGCTATCGCGGAACTGGTAGGGCCGCGATTGTAGTGAGATGAATCCGATGATGCAATGCTTTGCGCGATGGTCTTGAAGCAATCGCGCAAAGCAAGCCGGAATCAGCCCGCTACCAGCGCCTTGATCCGCTCGACACTGCCCTTCAGAACCTTGTCGCTGGTCGCGAAAGACAGGCGCACATGCCCCGGCGCACCGAAGGCTGAACCCGGCACCACCGCGACCAGCGCTTTCTCGAGCAGCAGGTCGGACAGTTCCAGATCCGTGGCCACGCCGAGCTTCTGCATCAGTCCTTCGACGTTCGGGAACGCGTAGAACGTGCCGTCCACCGGCAGGCAGCGCACACCGGGAATGGTGTTCAGATCCGCGACCAGCGCGTCATGACGCGCCTTGAAGGTCTTGACCATTTCGCCGACGCAGGTCTGGTCGCCGCTCAGCGCCATTTCCGCCGCGACCTGGGCGATCGAGTTCGGGTTCGAGGTCGACTGGCTCTGGATGTCCGCCATCGCGGTGATCAGCTTCGCCGGGCCGCAGGCCCAGCCGATGCGCCAGCCGGTCATCGAATAGGTCTTCGACACCGCGTGGATGATCACCGTACGGTCGTACAGATCCGGGCAGGCGTTGATGATGTTGCTGTAGGGCTCGCCGCTCCACAGGATCTTTTCGTACATGTCATCGGAGGCGATGACGATCTGCGGATGCTTGCGCAGCACCGCGCCCAGGGCTTCGAGTTCGGCGCGGGTGTAGGCCATGCCGGACGGATTGGACGGCGAGTTCAGCCAGATCATGCGGGTGCGCGGCGTGATCGCCTGCTCCAGCTGCTGCGGCGTGATCTTGAAGCGCTGCTCGGCGGTGGTGTAGATGAATACCGGGGTCGCGTCGGCCAGCAGCACCATGTCCGGGTACGAGACCCAGTACGGCGCCGGCACGATCACTTCGTCGGTGGCATTCAGCAGCGCCTGGCACAGGTTGTAGCAGGACTGCTTGCCGCCGGTGGACACCAGGATCTGGTTCGGCTTGTAGTCGAGCGCGTTGTCGCGCTTCATCTTGTCGACGATGGCCTTCTTCAGGCTCGCGGTCCCGCCGACCGGCGTGTACTTGGTGAAGCCTTTCTTGATGGCTTCATGCGCAGCGTCCTTGATGTGCTGCGGCGTATCGAAATCCGGCTCGCCGGCGCCCAGGCTAAGGACATCCTTGCCTTGAGCCTTGAGTTCGGCGGCCTTGGCGGTCACGGCCAGGGTGGGCGAAGGCTTGATACGAGTGGTGCGTAGCGCGAGCGACAGGTCCACGATGATCCCCGATGGAATGCGGATGAAAACGGCGCCGGATGATACTGGAATCGCGGCGCCCTCGCCCACCGGAATGGGCGGTTTCCGCCCATACGGTGGAGTATCCAGAGCAACGGCAAATCAGCGACCGGCGTTGGCCTCCAGCACCGTCAGTGCGGTCATGTTGATGATGCGCCGCACGCTGGCGGACGGCGTCAGGATATGCGCCGGCGCATTGCAGCCCAGCAGCACCGGGCCAATCGCGATGTTGTTGCCGGCGGCGCTCTTCAGCAGGTTGTAGGCGATGTTGGCCGCGTCCAGATTCGGGCAGACCAGCAGGTTGGCCGGCCCCTGCAGGGAGCTGCCGGGCAGGATCTGCCGGCGCATGGTCTCGTCCAGCGCGCAGTCGCCGTGCATCTCGCCATCGACTTCGAGTTCCGGTGCGCGCTCCCGCAGCAGCGCCAGGGTGTCGCGCATCTTGCGTGCCGACGGCGCATTGGAGCTGCCGAAGTTGGAGTGCGACAGCAGTGCCGCCTTGGGCTCCAGGCCAAAGCGACGGATCGCATTCGCCGCCATCACCGTGATCTCCGCCAGTTCCTCGGCGCTGGGCGTGAGGTTGACGTGGGTATCGACCAGAAACACCTGCCGCCCCGGCAGGATCAGCGCGTTCATCGCCGCGTATACGCTGGCGTCGGGCTTGCGCCCCAGCACCTGATCGATATAGCGCAGATGGCGGCTGGTCGAGCTGATGGTGCCGCAGATCATGCCGTCGCCCTCGCCCTTGCGCAGCAGCATGGCCGCGATCAGCGTGGTGCGCCGACGCATCTCCAGGCGCGCGTACTGCGGCGTGACGCCGCGCCGCGCCATCAGTTCGTAGTAATCCGTCCAGTACTCGCGGTAACGCGGATCGTGCTCGGGATTGACCACCGTCAACTGCTCGCCGATGCGCATGCGCAGGCCGTAGCGCAGGATCGCCTGCTCGATCACCTGCGGTCGCCCGACCAGGATCGGCCGTGCCAGCTTTTCGTCGATCACCTCCTGCGCGGCACGCAGGATGCGCTCGTCTTCGCCTTCGGCGTAGATAATGCGGCAGCGGTCCAGCGGCACCTTGCGCGCGGCGGCAAACACCGGCTTCATCAGCGTGCCGGACTGGTAGACGAAGCGCTGCAGACGCTCGCGGTAGGCCTCGAAATCATCGATCGGCCGCGTCGCGACACCGGCTTCCATCGCCGCGCGCGCCACGGCCGGCGCGATCTGCACGATCAGGCGCGGGTCGAAGGGTTTGGGAATCAGGTATTCGGGGCCGAACGACAGATCCTCCGCGCCATAGGCGCTGGCCACCATGTCGTGCTGCTCCAGCCGCGCCAGTTCGGCAATCGCATGCACCGTCGCGATTTCCATGCTGCGGGTGATGGTGGTGGCGCCCGCATCCAGCGCACCGCGGAAGATGAACGGAAAACACAGGACGTTGTTGACCTGGTTCGGGTAATCGGTGCGACCGGTGGCAATCACCGCATCATCGCGCACCGCGCGAATCTCCTCGGGCAGGATTTCCGGGGTCGGATTGGCCAGCGCCAGGATCAGCGGCCGCGGCGCCATCGTCCGCACCATGTCCTGCTTCAGGACACCGCCCGCCGACAGGCCGAGGAAAATATCGGCGCCGCCGATCACGTCCGCCAGCGTGCGCGCATCGGTCGGCTGCGCAAAGCGCGCCTTGTCGTCGTCCATCAGCTCGGTGCGGCCCCGATAGACCACGCCGGCCAGATCGGTGAGCCAGATATTGCCAAGCGGCAGGCCGAGATCCACCAGCAGATCGACACAGGCCAGGGCCGCGGCGCCGGCACCGCTGACCACCAGCTTGACCCGATCGAGGCGCTTGCCGACCACCTTCAGTCCATTCAGCACCGCCGCGCCGACAATGATCGCCGTTCCGTGCTGGTCGTCGTGGAACACCGGAATCTTCATCCGTTCGCGCAGACGGCGTTCGATCTGGAAGCACTCCGGCGCCTTGATGTCTTCAAGGTTGATGCCGCCGAAAGTCGGCTCCAGCGCGGCAATGATCTCGATCAGCTTTTCGGGATCGCGCTCGTCCAGCTCGAGATCGAACACATCGATGCCGGCAAATTTCTTGAACAGCACCGCCTTGCCTTCCATCACCGGCTTCGCCGCCAGCGGCCCGATCGCGCCCAACCCCAGCACTGCGGTGCCGTTGGTGATCACCGCCACCAGGTTGCCGCGCGCGGTATAGCGGAAGGCATTGCCCGGATCGGCGACGATTTCCTCGCAGGCCGCGGCAACGCCCGGCGAGTACGCCAGCGCCAGATCGCGCTGATTGGAAAGCTGCTTGGTCGCAGTGACCGACAGCTTTCCCGGCACGGGGAACTCGTGATACTCGAGCGCCGCTTTACGGAGGGTCTCGGCGGGTGTCATGGACATGGAATCGGGCAAGTGTGAGGCAGGCAGAGGCCTGCAGCGATATCCGTACCGAATCCCGATCCCGGAGGCTTGCGCCGCCTGGACCGGCGCCGCTTTTCGGCGGCACGGCAAGGACATGTTCGGGGAGCGCTGACCATCGCCGGACATTTTCTCACGGTTACGCCCTCAGGGTCGCGTGGCGCCCGATAGTCCTTTAGTCGTAGCGCGGGCCACGCCCCCTGCTGCCGTCGCTTGCCTATACTGCTCAATGGCCACGCACGCCGCCCGCGGCGGAACGGTGGCCCGCTTGCCGGGTCAAACCGGCGTTGCCGCCCCCACACGCCTTGCCAGAATCAGAGCCCATGAAGGAAGCCCCCCGCGATTCGCTGCAGAACCAGAAAGTCGTCCGCCTCAAGAAGCGTGCGGACAGCCGTTTTGCGCTGAAGGCGGACTGGGCGCCGGCCGGCGATCAGCCGACCGCGATTGCCACCATGATCGGCAACCTCCAGGACGGCCTGGCCCATCAGACCCTGCTCGGCGTTACCGGCTCGGGCAAGACCTTCAGCATCGCCAACGTGATCTCGCAGGTGCAGCGCCCGGCGCTGATCCTGGCGCCGAACAAGACCCTGGCGGCGCAGTTGTACGGCGAATTCAAGGAGTTCTTCCCCGACAATTCGGTGGAGTACTTCGTCTCCTACTACGACTATTACCAGCCGGAAGCCTACGTTCCCAGCACCGACACCTTCATCGACAAGGACAGCTCGATCAACGACCACATCGAGCAGATGCGCCTCTCCGCCACCAAGGCGCTGATGACCCGCAAGGACGCGATCATCATCGCTTCGGTCTCCGCGATCTACGGCCTCGGCGATCCGGAAAGCTACTTTTCGATGGTGCTGCACCTGGTCAAGGGTGAAAAGCTGCCGCAGCGCGAGCTGATCAAGCAGCTGGCGACCATGCAGTACACCCGCAACGAAGTGGCGCTGGAGCGCGGCACCTACCGCGTGCGCGGTGAAGTGATCGACATCCACCCGGCGGAATCGGACGAGGATGCGATCCGCGTCGAGCTGTTCGACGACGAGATCGAAAGTCTGGCGTTCTTCGATCCGCTCACCGGCGAGGTCAAGCGTCGCGTGCCGCGCGTCACCGTGTTCCCGAAAACCCATTACGTGACGCCGCGCGAGAAGATGGTCGGCATGTTCGATTCGGTCAAGGACGAGTTGCGCAATCGCATCGACTACTTCCGCAAGAACGACAAGCTGATCGAGGCTCAGCGCATCGAGCAGCGCACCACCTTCGACCTGGAGATGATCCAGGAGATCGGCTACTGCAACGGCATCGAGAACTACTCGCGCTACCTCTCCGGGCGCGGCCCCGGAGAACCGCCGCCCTGCCTGCTCGACTACCTGCCGCCGGACGCGATCGTGATCATCGACGAATCGCACGTCACCACACCGCAGCTGGGCGCCATGTACAAGGGCGACCGCTCGCGCAAGGAAACGCTGGTGGAATATGGCTTCCGCCTGCCCTCGGCGATGGACAACCGGCCGCTGCGCTTCGACGAGTTCGAGCGCCTGGTGCCCCAGGTCATCTTCGTCTCGGCCACACCCGGACCCTACGAGCTGGAGAAATCCAACGGCGCCATTGCCGAACAGGTGGTGCGCCCCACCGGCCTGGTCGATCCGGTGGTGGAGATCCGCCCCGCCACCAGCCAGGTCGACGACCTCGCCGGCGAGATCCGCCTCCGCGTCGAAAAACAGGAACGCGTGCTGGTCACCGTACTGACCAAGCGCATGGCCGAGGACCTGACCGACTACCTGAACGAGAACGGCGTCAAGGTGCGCTACATGCACTCCGACGTCGATACCGTGGAGCGCGCCGAGATCATCCGCGACCTGCGCCTCGGCCTGTTCGACGTACTCGTCGGCATCAACCTGCTGCGCGAAGGCCTGGACCTGCCCGAGGTCTCGCTGGTGGCGATCCTCGACGCCGACAAGGAAGGCTTCCTGCGTTCCGACCGCTCGCTGATCCAGACCATCGGCCGCGCCGCCCGCCATCTCAACGGCAAGGCGATCCTGTACGCCGACAAGATGACCGATTCGATGAAGCGCGCCATCGGCGAAACCGACCGCCGCCGCGAAAAGCAGGTCGCCTTCAACCTCGCCAACGGCATCACCCCCAAGGGCGTGCAGAAACGCATCGCCGACGTCATGCGCTACGGCTACGAAGACGTCGCCGGCAAGGCATTGCAGGCGGCAGAGGTCCAGGCCCGCTACGACATCATCTCGCCGGAAATGATGGTCAAAAAGATCGCAAAGCTGGAAAAGGAAATGAAGCAGCTGGCGATGAACCTGGAGTTCGAGGCCGCCGCCGCCAAGCGCGACGAAATCCGCAAGCTGCGCGAGAAAGCCCTGGTCAACGCCGCATGAGCCATGGCCTGATGCAAATGCTTGCGCCCGTCCGCCCAAAACGGTATCTTTCGCGCCCCTTGTGACTTGCAGCTCCTGCAAATCGCGACAGGCGCGTAGCTCAGCTGGTTAGAGCACCACCTTGACATGGTGGGGGTCG
>JBEBWZ010000165.1:0-6386 GCA_040391865.1 Solimonas flava | reverse complement strand
GACAGAGGATGGAGCGCGGTGCTGTGGTAGCGCACGTCAGGCCACAGCCAGAATGCCTCCTGGAGTCCGGGCGCACTCGCCTGCGGCACCTTGATGCGAGCCTCGAAACGACCGTATTTCTGCGAGAACAGATAGAAGCTCGAGACCTGACCTGCGGCGTACCGTGAACCGGCGCGGTTGCTGGGACACCCGACTACCGGCTGCGGCATTTCCTTCACCGAGAGATTGAGAACACCGCCGGACACGCCGATGACCGCCGGGTCGTCGATGTAGCAGGCATAGACTGTGTTGCTGCCGTTCACGAAGTTCGTTTGCGGTAGCCACTTCGACCGATCCAGGTCGATACCGTCGAAGTTGTCGGAGAACGTGCATTGCCACGCGGTGCCATCGGACTTCGTCACCGGTGCACCGCAGCCCGCCGCATCGATGAACCCCGGATCGGGTTGTGCGGGTTGCGGCGGCCCAATCAGCCCGAGATTGCACGACAGCTGATTTGCCAGATTCGGCTTCCAGTCGGCGCAGGTCGCCGCGCTTGCCGCTTGGGTATATACGACAGCCGACACCGCAAGGATTGGCGCCAGCATTGCAGTTGCGATTCGAGTTGCCACGATTTTCCCCTTTGTTGTTTTGCTTATTTCGGTGAGCCTATGTTCGCCCATCTCTGAATGTATGTAGGCAATAGCCGATTTGTTTCGAAGGCCTAATGCCCGCACCGGTCGTGAATGGCCAATCCCCTGCCTCACGGCCGATACCGATAAATGAAGTCCATCCCGATCGCCCGAGGCTCGCCCCAGATCACGGCGCGATCTGCGTGAGGCAGATTGTCGATGGCGGTGAGCTCGTACTCTTTATCCAGCAGGTTCTTGCCCCATAGCGCGATGTCGAGCGTCCCGCGCGCACCCATGCGAATGCCGTTGGCCATCAGGCGTGCGTTGAGCAGGCCATAGCCGTCAATCACGGTCAGGCCCCGCCGCTCCTCGGTGATGACGAAGCCGGTGCGCTCGCCGATGTAATTCCAGCTGACGTACGCACGCAGATCGCCCCACGTTGGCCGGGCCACGGTCCAGTCCGCGAACAGCACGCCCGAGTGCTGTGGCGCGGCGATGAACGGATAAAGATGCGCAACGTTGTCGCCATTGATATCGATGACTTCCAGCACCTGCGCATCGAGATAGGCGTACTGGAACCCCATCATCAAGTTCTCTGCGGAAACGAATGCGCCTTCCAGCTCGAAGCCGGTCATCCGCGCCTTGCCAGCGTTACGCGACTTGGTATCCGAGATCGTGCCGGCGATCAGGAAGTTGGTTTGCATGTCGGTGTAGTCGCTGTAGAACGCCGCGCCGTTCAGACGCAATGCGCGCTGCAGCCATTCGCTTTTCAGCCCCACCTCCCAGGACGTCACCTGCTCCGGCTTGAAGCCCTCGATGAAGCCAAAGCCATAGTTGGTCCCGTCGGACGCGGCGCCGGACGCCGCTGACACCTGCGGGTCGCGCAGGTTGAAACCGCCGCTCTTGTACGCGGTTGAATATGAGAGATAGGTCGTGGCCATGTCGGTCAGCTTGAACTGCACAGTGGCCGACGGCGAAATGTCGTCGTACTGGCTGCGTGCCTCGACACCGACAAAGTCGTCGGCACTGCCGGCGATCGCCGCAGGAACCGGAACGGCGCCCAGGCTGAGCTCACCGAGCCGCACTTCCAGATACTGTCGCTGGATGAAATCCTTGATGGCGTACCGCTCATCGCGTGACGCACGCAGCCCCACCGTAAAGTTCAAGCGGCGAGTGAAGGCATCCGGTCGGAAGCTCAGCTGGCCGTAGGCGGCATAGGCCTTGTTCTCGATGCCGTAAAAATAATCCCAGTACGCGGAAAGGCGCGGCAGCGCATTGCTCTGCAGCAGTTCGCGCAGTGCCGGTGGCAGCAGGTCCAGCAGCACATCGGACTGCTGCGGGTCCACCGTCGCACTCTGGATATGATGAATCGGGCCACCATCCTCGCCACCGCTTTCAGTGAAGTAATACAGGCCGGCGATATAGCTCAGCCGGTCATCCCAGGCCTTGCCGTTGATCTGCAACTCATGCGACCACTGATCCTGGAACGAGGTTGGAATCACCAGCGGCGTCGGCCGCCCGCCGTTGACCAGTCGTGCTGCAGCGCTGTCGTAGACGTTGAGATCGACGCGATAGCCGGTATTGCCGCCACCGCCGCTGAAGTCCGGGTACTGCGAGTCCTCAAGCTCGCGATAGGCACCGATGTACTTCAGCTCAAAGCTCTCGAACTGCCGCGCCAATGTCAGCGTGTGCCCGCTGACACGCGCGTTCGAAACTTCCATGGGCGCGCCGGAGGCAAGCCGCTCCAGGCGACGATCGGAGTACACCGAGTTGGCCACGGCATAAGGCTTGAAGAACTCCGCAAGACCATGATCGGTCTGCGGCAGCAGCACCCCCTGGAACATGTAGTTCACATACTCGAAGTCGGTGAAGTCGTAACCGTAATCGACTGTCACTGCATCGGCGGCCAACCAGCGCGCGTCGAAGCGGAGCCCTAGCGCACGACGATCGCCGAAGTCCTCGCCCTCCCCCGTATTTTCGACAAAGCCGTCGCTGCGTCTGGCGAGCAGCGCAAGCTTGATCGCAAAATCATCGGAGATCGGCATGTTGAAGGAACTCTTGCCGAGCATCAGGTTGCGTTCGCCGATGGTGAGTTTGTGATCCATGCTGAACGCGGACGGGTCCGGTCGCTTGCTCAGGATATTGACGGCGCCGCCGGTGGAATTGCGCCCATACAGCACCCCCTGCGGACCGCGCAGTACCTCCATGCGCTCGATGTCCGCAAGATCCAGCGCAAGACCGACCGACCGCGCCAGATACACCCCATCCAGATAAATGCCGACCGCCGGGTCCTGCGTGACCTGCGAGTCGCTGATGCCAACACCGCGGATCGTGAGCCGCAGCGTCGCGTTCGAGAGCGGGTGCGGTTCGATCACCATGCTCGGCACATTCGAGCCCAGATCCTCCACGCTGCCGATGCCGCGCAACAGCAGCTTCTCCTCGTTGAACGCCTCCATCGAGATCGGCGTGTCCTGCAGCGAAGAGACCGTGCGCTGTGCCGTCACGATGATCTCTTCGAGTTGAGCAGTGCCTCCGTACTGCACTCTTGGGGGCGGTGCTGCCGCGCGCAGAGGTTCGATGGGGACCGTCGGCAGTGTTGCAGCGCCGGACTGCGCGGGCTCGTTCGGTGGATCGGATACCAGTCCCGACTGCGTCGGGTCCGTGCCGGATGACGGCAGCGCCTCCAAAGTCGTCCCCTGTTCGTCGACACGCTCCTGAGCCAGCCCAGGTCCGATCTGCCACGCCAGCAACGTCAGCGCGAATAAACGCATCTGCACAGTCATGACGCCCTCCCCCGTTTACTGCCTTATGTCCCGCGAGCCCGGGCCCGACGCAACGCCGGCGTCGGGCACCGCTTGTGTTCTACGGCACTTCACACAACCCGTTAACCTGATTGCGGTCTACGGGCCCAAGGTCGTGACCTGTGCGGGAGCACACAGGTGGAGCGCCATCACCGCTGCTGCTCGCAGCCGGAGAGGCAGAAATTCGCGGAGTGTCAGATTGATCGTTGCGTGCTGAGGCAAAACGGTCGCCGGCGCGCCATCAGCGGGCCGCACTGCCGGTGAGACCAGAGCGCGTACATCGCCCTGAAATGAAATGACCGTTTTCGCTTCACGCATGGAGAAACAATACGGCACGCGTCATGCCCGCCACTACTCCAAACGGACGAAGGTGTTTCGGGATGGAGGCACAACCAACCACCGCTGCCACCTCGCCAGCGCGGGATGATAAGCACGGCGAAACGCAGCGTCCGCGATGACCGGTGCTCGATCATGCAGGGCCTTTCATTCACCACATCCCGTGGGGATGTGTTCTTCCAAACGCCCGGGGTTCCAGCTGTAGCAGCGGCGGTTCCGCCTACGGCTTGAACCGACCTACGCAATCAACCCACGCCCGCGCTCCGCGCAGGTCGGCTCAGGCACGCAACTCGGAGCCGACACAGGTCTCCAACATAGACGCGACGCCAACCCGTCACCGCCGTCGCAGCACGATCTCCTCGCCGTTGCCGAAATCCGCCTGAACCGGCATATCGGTTTCCAGCGCTCTGGCTAACAACTCGCTGTCGCCGGTCACGAAAGTGCCGCTGATGCGCAGCTGTGACAGCGAGGCATCGGCGAGGCGGATCTTGGTTCTGGCGTAGCGATTCACCTCGGCCACCGCCTCTGCCAATGGCGTGGCACGGAACACCAGACGGCCGCTGGTCCAGCTCAGCGCAGCTTCCGGATCGACCACACGGCGGGTCATCGGGCGATCCGGCTTGGCGAAGCTGACCTGCTCACCCGGTGCCATCTCCAGACGGTCGCCCGCTTCCTCGCGAGCCACTTCAACGCGCCCTTCGAGCAACACCACCTTGATCTGCTCATCATCGTCGCGTCGCACCTGGAAGCGTGTTCCCAGGGCCCGCACACTGCTGCTTCCGGTGGACACCAGGAACGGCCGCCGCGCATCGTGCGCCACATCAAACAGCGCCTCGCCGCGGATCAGCTCCAGTGCGCGTGAATCTGCACGGAACCGCACCCGCAGCCTTGTTTCGGTATTGAGCGTGACCACCGAGCCGTCATCCAATGTCACCGTGCGGCGCTCGCCCAGCGCCGTCTGATAGACATCGCCGGGCGCAGGCCACAACAGCAAGGCACTCAGCGCCACCGCAATCACCGCAACACCCGCCGCCAGCGCAGCCGGCATCTGCCAACGCCGGCGCGCAACCGTTGCCGGCTGTGTTTGCTCCAGCACCTCGCGCATCAGACGCTGGATCTCCGGGTGCGATTGCGCGTGCTGCGCCTCCTCCCACAAAGCCTCGGTTGCCGCATACGCAGCCGCGTGCCGTGGCTGCGCATGCCACTGCCGGAACGCCATGCGCTCCACCGCCGAGCACTCCTCCGAGCGCAAGCGTGCAAACCAGTGCTCGGCCTCGGCCATCACATCGGCGGATCTGGAAGATTCTTGCTTCATGCCAATTAGAAACGCTCCTGCGTCAATTCCCCTACCTTGGCGCGGATCATCGCCATGGCAGTCGTGATGTGCTTCTCAACCATCGACAGCGAAATCCCGAGCCGCTGCGCAATCTCCTTTTGCGGCAGATCATGAAAGCGGCTCAGCACAAACACCTGCCGACACTTGGGTGGCAGCGCCTGCACCGCAATCGCAATCAGCTCGCGGCGCTCTTGCAGCACCAGTCGCTCATCCTGCGATAGCTCGTCCTGCGCAATCGGCAACTCCTCCAACGGCACATGCGACATCGTATGGTGCGCACGGTTGCGGCGGCCATGCGTGCCGGCAAGATTCATCGCAATCCGCAACAGCAAAGCCTTCAGCGATTCCGGCTTCAGCCCGCGATAGCGCAAGGCCAGCAGATAGGCCTCCTGCGTCAGCTCCGCCGCATCGGATTCATTACCCACGCGGCGTTGCAGCAGACGCATCACCGCACTGCGGTGCTGGCGATACGCCGCCTCGAACACCGCCTGCCCTCCAGCCGAGATCGCGAGCTTTTCGTCAGACGAATCTTCAGCCGGCTCGGCGGCTGCGCTCCTGGGCGTACCCATCTCCTCCTCCCGAAAAACGTCCCGCTCACACACCACACTCATTCACAAATACCGGCAGCGTTCTCGCTGCTCCCGTGGTGTGGTGTGTTACCGCAGTGTCGCGCCGTTCAAAGCGCGACACCATGACCGCTCGTCACCTCAATGCCTGGTACCTGCGTCGGCTCCGCGCTACGCGCTTGAGTCCGACCTGCAAATCCATCCGTGTCCGTATCTTCGTAGATCAGATCGCTCCCTCTCCCCGCGCGCGGGGAGAGGGCCGGGGTGAGGGGCTGCTGCCACTCCACCGGGAGCACTCAAAAATCCAGCCGCAACCCCACGCTGCGCGCCGCGAACTCCGCACCGGATTTGTCGAGATAGACCATGTAGTCGGCGGTCAGCCGCAGACGGCCGTCGAGCAGGCTCGGTAGCACTGTGAACGCCACGCCGCCGCCGTAGCTGCCGCCGGTTTCGGTTTCCGTGGATGAAGTACCGGCTACCAGATCGTCCACGTCGAACTTGGCGCGGGTGTAGCCGAACAGGCCGTAGACGCTGAAGAGGTCGTTGAACGGATACGAGGCGCGCAGGTAGCCGCCGAGCAGTTCCTTGAGGCCGATGTCGTAGGCGCCATCGGAACTGCCGCCACCCAGGCCGCCGTGCAGTTCGATACTGAGGTATTCGCCCAGCGGATGGCCGTAGACCAGGCGCAGGCCGCTGCCTTTGGCGGTATCGCCGTTTTCGATCTCCCAGTTCAGGGATG
>JBEBWZ010000164.1:0-6577 GCA_040391865.1 Solimonas flava | reverse complement strand
TCTGTGTCGCCAGCCAGGGCCGCATCAGGGCTTCGGTCTCGGCGCGATGCTCGATGCGGCCGCCCATGCTCTGCAATGTCGGTTCGAGCAGGGCGGGAGCCTCGAACATCGGCGCGGCCTTGAGCCAGTGACGGATCGGTCCGCCGATGATCGCGGCCTCGCCATCGGCGCAGCGATAAGTCCGCCACGGCACCATCGCATGCTGATCGCCGTTGCGGCGTGCGACCTTGCCGGTGGCCAGGCACTCCGCCAGCGCCACTTCGTAGTTCTCCATCGCCGCTTCATGGATCGAAAGATCGATCTCGTCGCCACCGCCGTCGCGTTCGCGGCGCAGCAGCGCGGCCAGCACCGCGACATAGGCATTCATGCCGGCCGTCAGTTCGCAGATGCGTGGCCGCGCATGCAGCGGCGCGCGTGCACCGTCGCCGGTGGAATGCATCAGGCCCGATGCGGCGTAGAGCGTGATGTCGTCGGCTTGCCACTCGCGATAGGGGCCGGTGAGGCCATAGGGCGTGATGCGGCAGATCACCAGCGCCGGGTTCAGTGCCTGCAGCTGCTGCGTGCTGAAGCCAGCGGCATCCAGCACGCCATGGCCCCAGGCGTCGAGCACCACATCGGCAGCGGCGAGCAATGGCGACAGTTCATCGCGGGATTTCGCCGGGTCGATCGTCAGCGCACGCTTGCCGCCATGTAGCCAGATACGTGCGGCGTCATCGAGTGCTGCATCGTGGCCGCCGTCGAGATGCAGCACATCGGCGCCGAAGCCGGCCAGCAGCTTGCCGCAGAAGGCGCCGGCGACATGACCACTGAGTTCGAGGATGCGGATTGCGCGCAGGCTTTGCATGGGTGTCAGTTTGCAGCGTGAGCCGCGTCAGGGGATGCCGTCATCAACTGTCGGATTTCATCCTGGACCTGCGCAGCTTGGGTGAGCGGAAAGAAATGTCCGGCGGCGGGCAATTCCAGATAGCGTGCATGCGGCCACAGCGTCCGCAGCGCGTGTCCGGAATGCACGCAACGTGACAGGCCACCGTACATCAGCAGGCTGGGAATGCACAGTTGCGCGAGTGCTTGCTGCGTCATGCCCGGCTGATCCAGTTCGTCGCGCGCGCTGGTGTGCTCCAGCAGATCCAGCCAGGCCTTTGCCGCGCGCGCCGCGCCACGGCCTTCGCCGAAAGGCGTGAAATCGTCGCGTGCGCTGGGCAGTTTCCCGGCAAGGCGCATGCGCGCCGCAGCTTCGAGAAACAGATAGCCGACCTGCGGCAACGCCGCCCAGTCGGCATCGTGCGTGGCCGCAACTTCCTTCTCCGCTTCGCTGATCAGCGGCGTGTCGTGCAGGCGCAGGAGTGGCTGGATTCGCGAGACGCGCGTGTCGATCAGGCCCAGGTGCGAGACCCGTTCGGGAGCCAGTCCTGCGACTTCCAGAGCCGCGGCCCCACCGTAACTATGGCCGACCAATGCCGCTCGCTGGATGCCGAGCGAGTCCATCAAGGCCAGTGTATCCTCGGCAAAATCCAGCGGTCTGTAGCCGTTGGGCGGTCGCTCGCTATAGCCGTGACCACGCAGGTCGAACAGTGTCACCCGATAGTGATCCTGCAACGCGACTGCGCTAGGAAACCAGAACGCGCGATTGGTGGCGAGGCCGTGGATCAGGATCAGATCCGGACCTTCGCCCAGTTGCTGTGCTGCAAGTTTGGGACGGGGGCTCATGGCGAGCCGTGCCGGTATTGGAGAACCATCGGGGGGTGGTTGGGATGCTGTCTGCGCATAGTCAGGATGTGGTAACGCATTACACGCGCCGTCATAGCGGTCGCGAGGGTTTGTTCGGGGAGCAGCCGTTTGCCAATTATGGCTACTGGACGCGCGAAGGCATGACCCTGGCGCAGGCCGCCGAGGCACTGACCGAGCTGGTGGCGACGGCGGCGGGGCTGGGGCCGGGTGATCGGGTGCTCGATGTCGGAGCGGGCTATGGTGCGGGCGCGGTGGTCTACGCACAGCGCTGTCGGCCGCAGTCGATCGTCGGCATCGACATCACCGAGATCCGGATCGAGGAGGGGCGCAAGTACGTTGCGAAGCACGGGCTCTCCGAGATCATCGAACTGCGCCTGGGCAGCGCCACCGCGATGGCGTTTGCCGATGCCAGCTTCGACAAGCTGGTCTCGGTGGAATGCGCGTTTCATTTCGATACCCGTCGCGATTTCCTGCGTGAAGCGGCGCGGGTACTGAAGCCCGGCGGCACGCTGGCACTCACCGACATGATTCCGCGCCGCGGGATCGACCCCAGGAATTATCAGCGCGGCGAACTCACGCTGAACAGCGGCGTCTGCCTCGACAACGCAACCAATGCCTACGACGCTGACCGTTATGCCGGGTACCTGCGTGAAGCCGGCTTTGAAGCGGTGCGTATCGAATCGATCGTCGAGTGGACGCGGCTGCGGTTTGCCGAGACGCTGGTGACGATGGCGGATCGTGAAGGCGGCGAGCGCGGTACGCAGTGGCGCAACTCGGCGCAGCGGCTGCGTGAGCTGGTCGAACGGGGCGAAGATTATGTGCTGGTGGTGGCACGCCGGCGGCACTGATCCCGTGGTTGCCGCTGCGGCGGCACGCCGGCGAAAACGCACTGGAGCAGGGTCGACACCGACGGTCATGCCGCCGGATGTGGTATCGGTAACGAAAATCAACGCACGGGGAAGATTCAATGGGAAAGCTGTCGGAGCACACGCAAGGGATCGCGAAATACTACACGCGCCGTCATGACCAGCGCGGCGATCTGTTCGGCGACCGGCCGTTTGCCAACTATGGCTACTGGACACGGCCGGGCCTGAGCATGGCCGATGCGTCGGAGGCGATGGCGGCGTTTGTCGCCGGTGCCGCCGGGCTCTGCGCAGAGGACCGCGTGCTCGATATCGGCTGCGGCTACGGTGCCTGCGCAGTGGCCTACGCCGAGCGCTTCGGGCCGGCCGCCATCGTCGGGGTCGACGTTACACCGACGCGGATCGAGCATGGCCGCGAGTATGTGGCGCAATGCGGCCTGTCCGAGGTGATCGACCTGCGTCTGGGCGATGCCACCGCGCTCGACTTTGCCGATGCCAGTTTCGACAAGGTGCTGGCAATCGAGTGCGCGTTTCACTTCGATACGCGCCGTGACTTCCTGCGCGAAGCGGGGCGGGTGCTGAAGCCGGGCGGCACCCTGGTGCTCACCGACCTGATTCCCAAGCGCGGCAGCGACATCGGTCGTTATGTTGCGTCGGAAAACACGCTGGCGGCGGACATCAACATGTACAACCCCGCCAATGCCTACGATGCCGACGTCTATGCCGGCTATCTGCGCGAGTCAGGGTTTGCCGACGTGCGCATCGATTCGATCCTGCCGTGGACGCTGGCGCGCTTCATTCCCGCGCTCTATCGCTATGCCGACGGCCCCGGCGTGGACCGTGAAGGGAAGATCCGCAAGCACGGCGACAAGCTGCAGCAGGTGATCGACGACGGCGAGGACTACGTACTGGTAGTGGCGCGTAAATCGGAAAACGCGGAATAAGCTGCTGCGCTCGGCAGCTTGGCTGTCGGCGGTGCTCGGAATGCTCAGGTACTGTCGTGCGCTGCGCTTCCTGCGCTCCGGCGTCAGCCAATCTGCCGTCGCTTACAACGCTTATTCAGCGCTTTCAGCAGTATTCCGATGACGCTCAGGCCGGCGTGTTGGCCTTGAGATAGTCCGCGATCTGGCCTACCGAGAGATCGTCGACGTAGCGGCCATCCTTCATCAGCAGCTTGTCGAAGGACAGCTTGCGCCGCAGGATTTCTTCCTGGATCGCGACCACCAGCTGGATGATGTCGATCGATTCGAAGCCGAGATCGGCCAGCAGCTTGGTCTCGCGGCTGATCGGGCCCTCGTGGTCGGTGTCCCAGTCCAGCGTGAAATCTTCCAGCAGGGCAATCAGCTTGCGGGCGAGGTCGTCGCTCTCGGTCATGTTGGGCTCGGCACTTCTCAAGGGTAGTAAAGGGGTTCTGGCAGTTGTTCCAGATCGAAGCCCTCGCGGTTCCGGGTCACCCGGTAGGTGTCGGGCCGCAGGGGCTGCATTTTACCCTCAGCGAGACTCTGTTCGAGATAGTCGAGCGTGGCCTCGACCTTGGCGAAGTCCACCGCTTTCTTGTGCGGCGCCAGATCGTAGCGCCACCATTCCAGTTGCAGCAGGCGTGCGATCTGTTTTTCCGGCAGGCGCAGGCGCATCACCTTGGCCGGCGTGCCGGCAACGATGGCGTAGGGCGGCACGTCGCGGGTGACCACCGCACGCGCCGCGACCACTGCACCGATGCCGATGGTGACGCCGCGCTTCACGAAGGACCCGGCGCCGACATAGGAATCGTGGCCCAGTACGGTCTTGAGCGGTGCGTTGAACGGGGTCGGCGGCAGACCGTCTGTGCCCAGCGCGGCTGCGTCCGGCAGCTCGAAGAAGCGCGGCAGGTGTTGTTCCGGCGCAAACGTGAACATGTGGGTGCTGAACCAGTCCATCGGATGTTCCGGTGGGCCGATGATGCAGGATTCGCCGATCTGGCCGTAGCGACCGACTTCGGTCGCATACATGCTGGAGGTGGTGTGGCCGTTGAAATAGGTAAAGGCACCCACCTTGCAGTTCTTGATCCGGCGCGGATCGAGAATGAAGGCGGGGCGCTCGTAGACCAGACCGCCGGCGATCGATTTACCTTCGTAAACCTTCAGACCGTAGTCCAGCAACTGCTTGGCGGTGAGGCCGGTCAATGATTTCATGCGCGGGGGGCGTCATTGGGGAATCAATAAAGAGCACGATCATGGCTGGCCACGGTAAAGGTGCCTGCCAGAAGATCGCGCGTCACCGAGTAGGTTTCTGGCGCTATCCGCTGCAGCCGGTTCTGTGCCAGCAATTGCTCGAGTGTTGCCAGGCTGGCCTCGGGTTGCTCGAAGTTCAGCTCGTTCTTGAAGGGGGCAAGGTCATATTGCCACCACTGGAAATCCCGCATTCTTTCCACCAGCGGGGCGCTGAACCGCAGCCGCAGCGGCTTGGCCGGCACTCCGGCGACGATGGTGTAGGGCGCCACGTCCTGGGTGACCACGGCCTGGGCGGCGACGATGGCGCCGTCGCCAATCTTTACGCCTGCTTTCACGAACGCGCCGGCACCGATCCAGACGTCATGGCCGATCACCGTTTGCGCGGCCTGGGTGTAGCGGTTTGGCGGCGCGTCGGCGTCGGCGGCCAGGCGCGCGAACTCCGGCACGCGGTAGAACGTCGGCAGGTCGTAGGGACGGGTGAACGCGAACGGGTGCGAGCTGAACCAGTCGCCCGGGTGCTCCGGCGGGCCGATCACGGCCGACTCGGCAATCGAGCAATAGCGCCCGACACGGCAGTTGTAGAGGCTGGACGTGTACTGGCCGTTGACGTAGCTGAAGGCGCCGAGGCTGACGTTCTTGATCCGCCGCGGGTCGAACAGGAACGCCGGTCGTTCGTAGGTGAGCGTGCCGGCGAGGCTGCCGCCTTCGATCATGCACAGGCCGTAGCGATCCATCAGCTGCCGCGCGTTGAGTCCTTCGACCCGCGTGGCAACCGACGGGGTGACGCCGCTCATTCCATGTAACCCAGCATCTGCAGCTGTTCGATGATCTGCTTCTGTTCGCCGGCATCCATCTCCTGATCCAGCTCGCGGCGCTGTGGCGGCTTGGTGCGCGCGCCTTTCTTGATCGGATGCTCGGCCAGCCATTCAGGGGTGAAGAAGGTGGGCGGCACCTGGCCTTCGAAATCGGTGGGCACCGCGAGGCCGGCGCTGTACAGCAGCGTTGGCGCGACATCGACGATCTGGCGCAGCTCGACCATGCCCGCGGCGGGAATGCCCGGGCCGACGGCCATGAAGATGCCATCGGGATGATGGGTGCCGGCGGCGTGCGGACGATCGGCGACGCAGGGTTTGAAGTTCTTGATCGACACGAAGCCGTGATCGCTGAGCACCAGCGTCAGGTCGCAGGCACGCTGCATGTGCTTGCCCGGGAACCACTCCTCGCGCTTGAGCACGTCGACGATGATCTGTTCGCCGCTGACCGGATGCTTCAGCTCGAACAGATCGGCGATCAGCTTTTCACGGAAGCTTTCGTAGTCTTCCGGCTGGATGCCCGGATCGCCCGGCTTTTCGGCGACGCGGATATGAATGCCATTGCTCGACGGCGTGCGGCAGTAGGCCGTGGTCCTGGACCAGTCGAGGTTGGCGAAATCAGAAGCCTCGCGGCGGATCGCCATGTCACTGCCATCGTTCTGCGCCCAGCTCAGATAACCCTTTTCCTCGAGATAGCTGTTGATGCGCAGCACATAGGTCGAGGCGGTGAAGCCATGATCGGAGGCGAAGAACACCTGCGCATCCGGGCCGGCCATGGTCACCAGCTTTTCGATATAGCCGTCGATGTTGCGGAAGTACTCGAGGCAGACCTCGCGCATCTCCTTGTCGTGGCCCTGCGGATTCTCCGGCAGCAGGTCGAGATCCAGCCACGGCCAGGCCTGGTGCTGGATCTTGTCGGTGCCGTCGAACATCACCGCCATCACGTCCGGCTTGTCGTTCTTGA
>JBEBWZ010000163.1:0-6726 GCA_040391865.1 Solimonas flava | reverse complement strand
GATCGGATCGGATCGGATCGCTTAGACCGAAATAGTTCCGTTCAGGTTCGGTTCCGACCGGACAGTTTTCTACAGCGCCCATCATGGCGCTTTGCATTGGTCCCCTTTGCGATGGCGCTCGCCTCGCTGACCAGTGCCGGGGTTGCAGCGCAGGAGGTTGTTCCTGAGGTTCCACCTGCCGCTACGGTTGCTCCCGCCGCCGCTACAGCACCCGCTGACTTCAGCATTTCTGCAGGCTCACTTGCCGATGCCCTGCATCAGTTCAGTGAGCAGAGCGGGATTCAGGTGTTCTTTGAATCCGAGCTGGTCAATGGCAAGGCCGCGCCAGGAATCGAAGGCAGCCTACCGGTGCAGGATGCGCTCAATGCGCTGCTCTCCGGTTCTGGCCTCGTGCATCAGTTCGTCAATGACAAGACGCTGATCCTGCGCCGCTCGCCGGATGCGGCGATGGAGGGTGAAGGCGCTGCGGTTGCAGGTGCGGTGACGCCGCTCGCCGCTGAAGCACTCACCGCCGCTGATGACATCACCACTGAATCGGTCACCAGTATTCGGCGTGGCGGCATTGAGGAAGTCATCATCACGGCTCGTCGCCGTGAGGAATCGGTGCAGAACGTGCCGATCGCGATTACGGCACTGACTTCCGAAGACATGAAAGCCTTCGGCATCAAGAACATCGGTGACATGGAGGGCATTGTTCCTGGCCTGAACATGGGCGGTGGCGGCAACGGCCTGAAGAAGGACAGCAATCCCTTCATTCGTGGCGTAGGCCAGCGTGAAACCAAGGTCACGCTTGATCCGGGTGTCGGTACATATCTCGACGGCATCTACCTCGCTCGAACCGGTGGTGCATTGCTGGATACGGTCGGCGTGGAACGCGTCGAAGTCCTGAGAGGTCCGCAGGGCACCTTGTTCGGGCGTAATGCGGTCGGCGGCTCGATTTCGGTGACCACCATCAAGCCGAACGCGGATTGGGGCGGCAGCATTACCGCAAACGTCGGTAACTTCGGACGTAGCGATGTGGTGGCGATGGCAAACATCCCATTGATCGGCGACACCTTGCTCAGCCGCATCACGGTTGCTAGCACCAACAGCGATGGCTATTTCACCAATGTGGTCGACAACTCCAAATGGGGCGATGACAACCGCATCACGGGTATCGGCCAGTTCCGTTGGCTGGCGGCCGATAACCTTTCCTTCGATCTGTTGACGGAGCGAACGCGCGTCCGTGAAACGCCGAGGCCTTCCAAGTGTGCGATTGCTCGCCCATTCGACGATTCTGGGAGCTATACAACTAACCCGAACTATTTTGCGCCCACGCCGATTCGCAGTACGAATATCGTTAGGACAAATTTCTTAAATCCTGACAATCGAAAAACATATCATCAGATGTGCGCGGATTCAGAAGGGTTGCCGAATGATCAGTTCTCTAGCGATTTCTCAGGAGGTGATGACCTTCTGCAAAAAGGAAGGTACTGGATTGATACAGCGACGGCGGGTTTAACCGCGATCTGGGATGTCGGTGCATTAGGGCCTTTGAGCGATACTCAATTTAAGAGTATCAGCGCCTGGCGCAAGGTCGAGCAAATTGCTGATGAAGATCTCGATGCGACTGAGTCGGCGCAACTCCTTCGCATACAGGATGGCTTCAACGAAAGCTGGCAGGCAACGCAGGAACTGCAGTTCAATGGCTCTGCGCTAGATGATCGTCTTTTCTTTAGTACCGGGCTGTACTACTTCAAAGAAGAGACTCCTCAGGACACGCTGATCCGTACGGCTGGAATAGTGCAGGGCAACCCACACATTCAAATTCATCCTTTTACCGGAGTAATAGATCCCAATCATCCCAACACGGGGCGTATACAGATGCAGGCTCTGGAACCAACCCGAGAAACTCTGGAAACGGACAACGAGGCTTATGCGTGGTATGGCCAGATCGACTACAAGATAACGCCTCAGATCGAGCTTACAACAGGTCTTCGCTACACCCGTGAGGAGCGTTGGAGCGCTTACTCGAAGGCGTACACGTACGCGCTATCGATGGTCACCGGGGAAGTCTTTGGTAGTGGAACTGGAACGCCCGGAGCGCAAACGACCATATATACGCAGAGCCCAGGGCTAGCAAACATTTTCGATTGGCGGTTTTACGATATTGGATCTCCCGGTGGACGACGGAAAGAAGCGTCTACGAGTGATGATGCTTGGACGCCTATGGTCAGTTTGAAGTATCACGCTGAAGGTGCATGGCTTGAGGCCATGAGTATTAACGATGCGATGGCGTACGTGACCTTCAGCAAGGGATTCGGGGCGGGTGGTGTTACCTCTGGCGCTGTGGATACAGATCCTAGGCCGCCGGGCAGCATTCTCAATATCGAGACCCCTTTAATCTTTAAACCTCAGCATATCGAGAACTATGAGGTTGGCCTGAAGATGCAGGCGCTAGATCGGCGTGTTCAAGCCAATGTGGCGATTTTCTATACCAACTACACCGATATGCAGGTGACCAGTACCGCAAACCGTGCAGGGGTGCCCGTAGCGTTTATCGACAATGTCGGAAAGGCTGTGATCCAAGGAGTTGAGGCTGAGTTCGTGGTGTTCCCGGTCGCTGACTGGCGCGTGATGCTGAATGCGGCGTACACCGATGCGGATCTTAAGGAATGGGAGGCACGCAACGTTCTTCTGAGCCCCTTCACTGGTCAGCCTACTAACGCTTACACCATCACTTCCCGTGATGATGAGCCGATGCCGCGGGTCCCAGAGTGGCAGGCTTTTTTCTTGACCGATTACACCATCCGGCTTCCCGGTGGCAGCATCCTGACGCCGTCTGTTGCGGCTCGATACAGCTCGGAGATTTATCACGGCTTTGATCGGGGCAGCTGGATTTATGGTCGAGATGTAGTGACATCCGATGAAGTGATATTTGTTGATGCGCGGGCAACATGGATTTCTGCTGACGGAAAGACGGAAATCGCTGCCTGGGGAAAAAATCTAACCGACAAGCAGGACTATCTTGTTGGCGCGATTCCGCTGGTGGATACCACCGGAACTGTCGGCCAGATATTTGCGAATCCCCGCACCTTCGGTCTGACCATGACCTACAACTTCGGCGCGCAATAGAAAACGCCCCTCACCCTGATCTCTCCCCGCGTGCGGGGAGAGGTCAGTGGGATTAGAGCGTGTTGCACGTCCTCGACCGCAATCCTCGTACCGGCAGCGTCTCCTCCCCGGAGACCTCCGTCGCTGCGATGGCAGCGTTGCTGGACCGCGGCGATACCGCGGAGGCATCCCCCCTTGCGCCGCTGAGTGCGGCCGAGTGCGCCGCATTCGACACCTTGTTCCGCAAGCATCATCAGAAGGTTCTGGGTCTGCTGCGCACGCGCTTGGACAACGAAGCCGATGTGGTGGAACTGGCGCAGGAAGCCTTCCTGCGCGTCCTGCGGTACCGCGACTGCAAACCGGCGGTACGCCGTTACCTGCTGATCCGCACCGCCTCGAACCTGGCCACCTCGCATCTGCGGCAGGCCTGTTTGCGCAAGCCGCATGTGTCACTCCACGGCCTGGAGATTGCGCTGGAAGCGCCAGGGCTGGACGAGCAGCTCGATCAGGCGCAACGCGAGCAGCGCTTGCGGGCCGCCATCCAGCGCCTGCCCGAGCGGCGCCGTCAGGTGCTGTTGCTGCGTCTGGTGCAGGAACTGAGCTACCGCGAGATCGCGGAGCGCTGCGGCATTTCGCTGACGGCGGTGGAGAAGCATCTGTGGCGCGCGCAGGCGGCGATCCGCGAGCGGCTCGGGGGGCAGTAGGATGTGGTGAGCATCAGCGAACCTCATCGCTCGCGAAGCAACGGCTCCCGGTCGATGCAGTGCGCGCGGATGGCCCGCTTTCGGGTGCCGTCTGGAGAGCAGTGTCGGCTCCGCGCTACACGCTTGAGACCGACCTACGCTGCACGCGCGGCTGCTTGATCTCGTGTAGGTCGGATCAAGCCGCAGGCGGATCCGACGCGGCTGCGGTTGTAACGCCCCTCCGGTATTCGTGACGGCGGCTCCACGAATGCCGAATCCCGAGACAGCCCTGCCGCCCAATGCAGAAAGCCGCCCGGAGGCGGCTTTCTTTCAGCAACGACAGCGGACGCTTACTTCAGCAGCTCTTCGATCGCGGCGCGCTCTTCGCGCAGTTCCTGCTCGGTGGCGTCGATGCGGCTCTGCGAGAACGCGTCGATCGGCAGGCCCTGCACGATCTCGTACTTGCCGTCCTTGCAGGTGACCGGATAACCGAACACCACACCCGGCTTGATGCCGTAGCTGCCATCGGACGGAATGCCCATCGACACCCACTTGCCGTTGGTGCCCAGGGCCCAGTCGCGCATGTGGTCGACGGCGGCGGAAGCAGCCGAAGCGGCCGACGACAGGCCGCGCGCCTTGATGATGGCGGCGCCGCGCTGCTGCACGACCGGGATGAATTCCTTTTCGATCCAGTTCTGGTCGACCAGGCTCTTGGCCGACTTGCCGTTCACCGTGGTGCTGGTGATGTCCGGGTACTGGGTGGCCGAGTGGTTGCCCCAGATGATCATCTTGTCGATGTCGTTGCCGTGGGCGCCGGTCTTGGCGGCCAGCTGGCTGATCGCGCGGTTGTGGTCGAGACGGACCATCGCGGTGAACTGCTTCGGATCGATCGACTTGGCGTTGGACGCGGTGATCAGCGCATTGGTGTTGGCCGGGTTGCCGACCACCAGCACCTTGATGTCACGGCTGGCCTTGGCGTCGATCGCCTTGCCCTGCGCCGCGAAGATCTTGGCGTTGGCTTCGAGCAGGTCCTTGCGCTCCATGCCGGGGCCGCGCGGGCGCGCACCGACCAGCAGGGCGTAGTCGGTGCCGTCGAAGGCTTCCATCGGATCGGCGGTGGCGACGATGCCGGCGACCAGCGGGAACGCGCAGTCCTCGATCTCCATCACCGTGCCCTTGAGCTTCTCCAGGGAGTCCGGAATGTCGAGCAGCTGCAGGATGACCGGCTGATCCGGGCCCAGCATGGAGCCGGAAGCGACGCGGAAGATGAGCGAATAGGCAATCTGGCCGGCGGCGCCGGTGATGGCGACCTTGACAGGCTTTTTCATGGAAGGCTCCGAGGATTGAGCGGGGGCAAAAAAGTGCGCGCGAGGATACTTGATTGCGCAGGGCGCAGCCAGTTGGGGCTTGAGGCCGATCCTGGGTAAATCCGGCTTTTTCCTTGAAGATCAAACAAAAAGCGTGGATTCTTCAGGTCTGCTCCGGTGCAGGCGCCGGAGCCACTCAAAAACAGCATCCAAGATGCGAACGGGGGAGCGAGGAGATCCGGGAACCAGGGGCTGACGCGGCGCGAATTCATGACGGCCGCAGCTGCGGCCGCAAGCCAGTTGGCACTGAGCGGGTGCGACAGCAGCGGCAGCGCGGACCTGGCGGCCACCAGCGGCCTGCCCTCGCCGCAGGATTCGGGCATCGACCACGTGGTGGTGGTGATGATGGAGAACCGCTCCTTCGATCACTTCCTCGGCTGGGTTCCCGGCGCCGATGGCGCGCAGGCCGGGCTACAGATGCCGGATCGCAAGGGACAGCTGCAATCGACCTTCGATCTCGCGCCGAATTTCCAGGGCTGCGACAGCGCCGACCCGGATCACGGCTATGACGGCGCGCGGATCGAGATCAACGACGGCCGCATGGATGGTTTCCTGCTGACGCAGCCGGTGGGCGATACCTTTCCGATCGGTTACTACACCGCCGACAGCCTGCCGTTCTTCAAGGGCTGCGCCGAGCACTGGACCATCTGCGACCGCTATTTCAGCGGCATGCTCGGTCCGACCACGCCCAACCGTTTGTACATGCACGCCGGCCAGAGCGACCGCATCAGCAATACCGCCGATATCTGCAAACTGCCGACGATCTGGGACCGCATGCGCGGGGTCGGGCGCAGCACCGCGTACTACTACACCGATGTTTCGTACACCTCGTTCTGGGGCAACAAGTACAGGAATTTCTCGAAGAAGTACCGTCTCGACACCTTCGCCGCGGACATCGCCGCCAATGGTCTCGCCGATCTGACCTTCATCGACAACGTCGGCAACGTGCTCAACAGCGGACTGGCGCTGGCGATGGACGATCACCCGTATGCCGACGTGCGCAACGGGCAGGCGTTTCTCAACCATGTCTACGACGTGCTGCGCCAGAGCCCGCAGTGGTCGCGCACGCTGCTGATCGTCAATTACGACGAATGGGGCGGTTTCTACGACCACGTGCCGCCGCCGTTCGCGCCGGTTTCCGAGGCCGAGGCGGCGCTGGGCAACGACGGTCGCCTCGGCTGCCGCGTGCCCTGCGTGCTGATCGGGCCGCGGGTGCGCCGCGGCCATGTCGAACACCGGCAGTTCGATCCGAATTCGATCCTGAACCTGCTCGCATGGCGTTTCGGCTTCGAGCCGCTGGGAGTGCGCGGCGATTCCAGCAATCTCGCACTGGCCCTGGATTTCAGCCGTGCGGCGGATGCCAGCACCCCGGCCTTCGAGGTGCCCAGCGGGCCGTTCGGAGGGGTCTGCATTCCCACCTCGCTGCTCGGCAACAGCGCCAGCCCGCTGCCGCTGCCCATCGGGCAACTGCCCCTGCCGCCCTTGCCGCTGCCCTTGCCGATCCGGCTGCCGCCGATCCCCGGCTTCGACGTTCCGCTGCCGCAGTTCCTGTTCGGCGATGCCGGCGAGGCGCCGCTGCGGCG
>JBEBWZ010000162.1:0-6756 GCA_040391865.1 Solimonas flava | reverse complement strand
CGAAGACCGCTTCTCTTACGGAGCGTGGTCCGAATTGCGACAAGATAACAGCAGGCAGAGCGACATTCCGTTCCTAAAAAGTGCACAGTCCGTCGTGTTCTGCCGTATTCAGCACGTTCAACCCATTGGCACACATTCGTTGATTGTCGCTAATGTCATAAATGTCCTTGTCAACAGACCATCGCAGCCGCTTGCATATTGTGACGGCTCGTATGGAAGCTTTACGCCGATCGACGTAAATCTAAACTTCGCCAAGTCGATTTAGATACAACAAATTAGAGTGCATTTTCTTTAAATATTAATAATAACGTTACAGCGCTAGATAATGAAGGAGTATCGCGATGCGCGTTATAGTGATGGCACTCCCCTATCTTATTAGCCATGAAGAGCGGCAGCAAACGCGACCTCCTCAATTGGCTGGTACTGACAAGGCACGATACCGGATCCTGATGGATCGAATGCGTGAAATGGTGCAACACGCGGAAGCGCTGGGCTATTATGGCTTTGCCATGAGCGAGCACCATATGCAAGTTGAAGGTATTGAGACGACCACCAATCCTTTAATGTGGAACTATTTCGTAGCACAACACACTAAAAACCTTCGTGTTGGACAAGTGGGAATGGTACTCACAACGGCAAATCCAATCAAATTAGCTGAAGACATTGCGATGCTTGATCATTTCACAAATGGACGGGTCTTCGCAGGATTTGCGCGGGGAAATACTCCTCGATGGACTAATACATTCGGCCAGCATATTAACATTACGTCCACGCATTCTGATCATTCAACCACCGATCAACGCAATCGCGCCATATTTTATGAGAACTGGCGAATTGTGAAGGAGTTGTGGACCAAGCCCACGACCTGCATTCAAGGTGAATTCTGGAAAGTGCCATATCCTACGGAGTGGCACTTTCGGCCGACGGAGGATCTGGCTCCAAATACGGTAACAGAGACTCGCCAACTTAAGGAAATTGGAATCGTGCCAAGGCCATTCCAAAATCCTCACCCTCCAGTTTATGCCCCATTTAGTAGCAGCATGGAGACTGTAAGATTTTGGGCTCGTGAGGGAGGGAAGATGGTTTCCTTCGTCTCTAACGAGTATGAGCGTTTCATCCCGATCGTACTGGAGGAGTACGCAAAGGAGGCGGAACGTGCCGGACGCAAGGTAACTCCTAATGATACGGTTGCCATTGGTGCTCACCTTACTCTTGGGCGAACCCCAGCCGAGTCCGAGTTTATCGAGAGAGGATTCCGCGATCTCTGGAACTATGCCTACGATGCGCCGCCTTACAACGCCCCGGTCGGGCGTATTTGGGGCAAGAGCAAGCAGGCAGTTCAGGACGACATCGGACGGTTACGCGACCTCTACAATATTGACGAGTTCGTTATTTGGCAGAGTGTGGGTTATTTCCCACATGAGGTTGAAATGGCAATGCTGGAGCAGTTCGCCGACGCCGTGACTAATATATAGCCGTGCACAAGGAAGCGGAGTTGGCCGGCTGATTGTATTGAGCTGCTCCCATCTCTTGGATCACCCCGGTAGTAACGTCCGGGGTGATTTGGACTTACCCGGCTGGACGCTCCTATTAACCTCACCATTTCTCCGGGATTGTGATTCCATCTGCTATTGATGGCGGCGGGGGATTTTCGATGGGGACTGCACCTGGACGTCTCGAAATACCTCGCCATTGCCGACCTGAGATGATTCATGTGTGGACGGCCCCTGTTGGGCAAGAGGTAATTTGACGCGTTGATGATGAGCCGGGTCAGGTTCATTCATGTGTCCGGCCTGTTCGCGCGGCGCGAAAGGCCGCTGGCCATGATGGTGTCGGTGGAGGGGATCCTCATCACTGTGGCGTGCTGTGATGCACGTTGAATCACTCAGGTTGTTCCCATCCCCGGCAAGCCCCGGATTGGCATCACGCGTTTCGTTCTCTCCTGCCCAAACTGATGTCCGCGAGGTCAGGCCATTGCTGGCCCTGCGCGGTAATTCTCATGACGTGTCATTACTGCCCAGGCGATCCTGGCCATCTTATTGGCGACCGCAACCGTCACCAACCGCGCGGGCTTGCGGTCGAGCAACTGGTTCGCCCAGATGCTGACGCTCGTTTGCTTGCGCCGGGTGTAACGAACTACAGCGGTTGCACCGACAACGAGGAGATGGCGCAGATAGCGATCCCCCATCTTGGATATCCCGCCCATTCGCTCCTTGCCGCCTGAGGAGTGCTGTTTTGGCACCAAGCCGAGCCAGGCGGCGAACTGGCGACCCGACCGAAAGATATTGGCGTCGCCAACGGTGGCCACTAGCGCGGTGGCGGTGATGAAGCCGATGCCGGGGATTGTTTCGAGGCGCCGGCACGCGGCGTTGGCGCGATGCCAGGCCAGTAGTTCTATCTCGATTTGGCGGATCTGCTGGCTCAAACCATCCATCATGCCGACGATCAACAGCAGCGTGTGGCGTGCCAACTCTGGGATTGCCGCTTCGCCAATCTTGAGTGTATCGACAAGCTCGCGGACATGGGCGCGGCCCTTGGGTGCTACAATCCCATACTCGGCCAAGTGTGCGCGTAGGGCGCTGACTTGTGCGGTTCGTTGCCGTACCAGCAGATGGCGGGTGCGATGCAGCATCAGCACGCTCTGAGCATCTGCTGACTTGATGGCAACGAAACGCATTGTCGGTCGCCTCACAGCTTCGCAGATCGCCTCCGCGTCAGCAGCGTCATTCTTGTTCCGCTTCACATAGGCCTTCACGTATGCAGGCGGCATCAGCTTGACTTCATGTCCCAAGCCCTGGAGCTGCCGCGCCCAATAATGCGCCGTCGCGCACGCCTCGATACCGATCAGGCACGGCTCAAGCGCTCCCAGTACCGCCAACAACTGATCCCGCCGAACCTTCCGGCGCAACACTGGCTGCCCAGCCTCATCAATGCCGTGAAGCTGGAAAACGTTCTTGGCTATGTCGAGACCAATAGTGGTAATTTGCATGCGGACGGCTCCTTTCCGTTGATGGTCATTGACAGCATCATCCTGGCACAAATCGATGCCGGTGGCAGGGGCCGTCCACCCCATCACTGCCTAGTATTTTCCGGGAGGGATGAATGCGGGGACAGGCGGGGTTTTGGGACGTTGACGAGCGATACGCGCGATTGAGCGAAGCGGGCGATCCCCTGGAGAAGCTGGACGCTTCGATCAATGTCGTGACTGGCTGGTATTGGGCGCATTTCGGCCTGGCGAACGCCCCGGACGGCGTGCATGCATGCTGATTGCGAGGCTGGGTCTCGCTCTTGGCGGCGACAATGGCCCTTTCGGCCACAGTGTTTATGCTGCTGCCCAGCGATCCAGATAGATCAGGCGTTTCATATTGTAGGTGAGATTGGCCAGTCCGATCTTCGTCGTGGCCCGTGCGATGCCGATGGTGCGGATGAACAGCCCCATGCGGCTCTTCTGCTCGGCAAAAACATGCTCGACCTTGCTGCGAACCTTCGACCTGAGATTGTTGGCTCGCCGCGTTGCATCGTAAGCGGTGCACCAAGGCACCTTGCAATGTGCCGATGAACATGGAGCTTTTGCGCCATGACATTGGAACATTCAGAGGGCGATGTGGTCGCCGAGATCAACGGCGCCGCGGCGTCTGAAGATGGTGCAGTGATGCCCGGCCGCGCGCGCCAACGGAGGTTGTGGAGTTGCGCGGAGAAGCGCGCGCTGGTCGACCTTGCGAGCGCGGCGGGGTCGTCGGTGACCGAGGTGGCGCAAGCGTTCGGCGTGGCCCCGTCACAGCTTTATGCCTGGCGCAGGCAAATGGCCGGTGGCGAGCTCGATGTCGACCCGGCGATGGCGACCTTCGTGCGCGTCGAGGTAAACGATCTGCCCGAGGTCGAACGCACCGTCGCCGATGGCCCGCACCCGGCTGGCAGGATCGTCGTCGCCTTTGCGAACGGCGCGCGGTTGCGGATCGACGGGACCGTCGATCCGACAGCGCTGCGCATCGTCCTGTCGGAGTTGAGCAGATGATCACGGTGGTGCCGACCGACCGGATTTACCTGTGCTGCGGCGCGACCGACATGCGTCGCGGGATCAACAGCCTGGCGCGAATGGTGCAGCAGGTGCTCGCGCTCGACCCGCACACTGGCGCGATCTTCTGCTTCCGAGGACGCAAGGGTCATATCATCAAGATTCTGGCGCATGACGACCAGGGGGTCTGCCTGTTCACAAAGCGGCTTTCTGACGGCTGTTTTGCCTGGCCCGCCACCAAGGATCAGGTCGCCGTTTCGCTCTCCAAGGCGGAGCTTTCGCTGCTTCTGGAAGGGATCGACTGGCGCCGGCCGAGTAAGACTTATCGGCCGCGTCTGGCCGGCTGATTTTGGTCGTTTGTTATTGATTTCGTGTCGATTTTGCTTCCTTGAAGGAGGTCTTTCGGGTATGTAGTTCGGGTGTCGGAACAAGCTCCCTCAACCACTGATTTTCTCGCCCGGATCGCGTTTCTGGAAGCGGCCGTCGCTGCTCGTGACATCACCATCGCCGAACGCGATGAGCAATTGCGCAGAGAGCGCGCCGAGGCCGCACTTCGCATCCAGCGCCTGCAGCTGCGGATCGATCGGTTCAACCGCAAGGCCTTCGGCCGCTCGTCCGAGAAGCTGGGTCAGATGCTGCTCGAACTCGAAGATCTCGAGACCGATGTCGCCGCCGGCGCGACCGATGCCGAACTGCCCATCGTCACCGACACCGATAAGGTCCGGGTGTTGCCGGTGCGCAAGCTCAACCCGAACCTGCCGCGCAAGCGGGTGGTTCGCGAGCCGTCTTGCGCATGCTGCCCGGGCTGCGGCGGCGATCTGCGCGTCATGGGCGAAGATAGTGAGGAGATGCTCGACCTGGTCGCCCAGGCCTGGCAGGTGATCGAGACCGTTCGACCCAAGTACAGCTGCCGGGCCTGCGATAAAATCATTCAGGCGCCGGCGCCGATCAAGGCCATTGCACGCGGCAAGCTCAGCTATGCCGCGCTCGCCCATATCATGATGGCGAAGTGGGGTTATCATCTGCCGTTCTACCGTCAGATCCAGATGATGGCCGCCAAGGGCGTCGATATCGAGCGATCGACGCTGGCGCGCAGCGCCGGCTACGCCGCCGCCTTGCTCGATCCGATCTACAATCGCCTCCGTGAGATCGGTCGTACCCGCACCAAGATTCATACCGACGACACGCGGCTTCCGATCCTGGCACCCGGCACCGGCAAGACGCACAAAGGCGCACTCTGGGTTTACGTCGCCGACGACCGCAACTCGGGTTCGCGGGAGCCGCCGATCGCCTGGTATCGCGCCACCATGGGCCGTGCCGGCGAGAGCGTGATGAGCGAGCTCGCCGGATTTGCCGGCACGCTGCAGGCCGACGGGTTCACCGGCTACAATCAAGTCTACAGGGGCGGCGCCATTCGGGAAGCTGCCTGCCTGGCCCATCTGCGTCGCAAGATATTCGACGTTCACGACAGCCAGCCGACCGAACTCAGCACGACGGCGATGGCCGGTATCCAGGCGATCTACCGGATCGAGGAAGAGATAAGGGGGCTTGCGCCGGCCGAGCGATTGGCCGCACGACGAAGGCGGACCCGACCACTGGTCCGGGCGCTGCGACGACAGCTTATGCGCCAGGCCAACGGTCTGTCGCGCCATGCTGATATCGCCAAGGCCTTCGCCTATGGTGCCAAGCGATGGCGCGCGTTCAATCGCTTCCTCTATGATGGCCAGCTCGAGCCCGACAACCTGATTGCGGAGCGCGCGATTCGTGGTTTTACGGTCGGCCGGCGCAATTGGCTTTTCTCGGGCAATTTCGCCGCGGCCGAGCGGTCAGCGGTCGTGCTCAGTATCATAGAAACCTGCAAGCTCTGCGGCGTCGATGCCGAAGCCTACATGGCCGATGTCATCGAGCGCATCCAGAACGACTGGCCAGCCTCGCGCTGGGACGAGCTGATGCCCTGGAACTGGGTGCGTCGCCAAGAGATGCCGCTCCCCCTGGCGGCATGAGCGCGCTCGATGACATGGCGCTGTCGGACGAGGCGCTCGAGGCCTTGATGGCCGCCAGGACCAACCCCCGCCCGCTGGTGCGGACCATGTCGGCGCTGGATGGCTTCGTAACGGCATCGGTCACCGGGCCGCGGTTCGCGGACCCGCAAGACTGGATGTGCCCGGCCATGGGGTTGCCGCGCGACGTCCTGGCCAAAGGCTCTGCAACCGATCACGCCGTGTTTGCCAGCCTCGCCAGGATCCACAACCGCATCAACGAGACACTGTTCGACAGACCGCAGGATTATGCACCCCGCTTCGCCACCAAGCCCGGCGGCGGCATCGACCCGCGGCCGTGGTGCCAGGGGTTCTACGCGGCCATGAATCTCAACATCAAACGCTGGAAACGGCTCCTCGACCTCAACAACCCCAACCACGGCCTGCTGCTGCCGATCCTGATCTACTGCGTCGACAAGAAGGGGCGGCCCGTTCTCGGCAAACCCAGGCCGGGACCCGAGACCGCGCATTTCATCGAGCACGAGGCATACAAAGACATCGCCCTCGTCATCCCCGCCCTTCGCGAACTCCACTACGTCACCCGTTATGATAACCCACAGTGATCGTCATCGGCACGCGCAGAATAACGGCTGACCGCCATACACGCGTTAGCGGACTTCGGGAAAGGTGCCTTGGTGCACCGCTTACGTTGCATCCGGCATCGGCCTGCCCTTTGGCTTCTTGCGATGGACCCGGCTGACA
>JBEBWZ010000161.1:0-7057 GCA_040391865.1 Solimonas flava | reverse complement strand
GGCGGGTTTCCGAGCCCGTGCCCGTGGTGGGCGTAGTGGTGTTACGGGTAACGGTGAACTTGCCGCTGGCCGTGCGCATCTCGATGGTGGTCACCGTGTAGAGACCCGAGGGAATCTTGCTGGAGGACACGCCGACGTGGGTGCTGTGCACGACCTCGTTGCTGCCGTTGACGTTGATGAGGCCGTCGGTGGAGCGGGGCAGTTCGCCGATGGTCATCGCAGCCGCGGTCGGCAGGGTGCCAGTGAGGCTGCCGTTGAACGCCGATTCGACGCCGAGCGCTGCGCCGTTGCGCTGCGTCAACGGCGCATTGGCAAAGGTGATGGTGACGGACCTGGACTTGGCTGACGCAGCCACGGTGATGCCGGTACAAGGCTTGCCGACGTTGTCGCCGCAGACGATCGAGCTGGTCAGGCCGAGGTCGCGTGGATCGGTATAGACCACCTGGGTCGGGATGCCGCCATCGAGCACGGTCAAGGCCAGGATCTGGCTGTAGTCGATCGATCCGGAACGCTTGGTTGCCTTGAACTCGTAGGTGGCGCCCTTTTCGTCAACCTTCACCGAAAAACCGTCGCTCTTGGGTGAAAAGTCCGGGGACGCGGTATTGCCGGTGGTGAGGCTGCCGCTGGCAGTGGTTGCGCCAGTGGGTGGGTCAACCGGGTCTACGGGATCAACCGGGTCCACGGGGTCGACCGGATCAACCGGCGTGGTCGGCATAGTGATCTGCTGGGCGATGGCCGCAGGCAAGCCGAGGCTGGTGATCAGCGCGTCGATGAACGACTGCAGGCTCTGCGCGTAGCTGAGACTGCTGCTGACGGTGTACGGCATGGCGGCGGGCAAGGTGCCGGCCGGAGCGATGCCATCGATCTTGCCGTCGACGGCGTCTGCCGCGAGCGCCTGCATCGCGGCCAGGGCCGGGGCGGCTTCAGCGCTGCCCAGGGCGTCTGCAGCGGCCTCGGCGATGGCGGCGAGGATCAGCGCATAGGCATCCGCCGGATTGGCCTGAAGCTGGCCGAGGTCCGTGGGGGTGCCGACCACGCGCGGCGCGCGAGTGACCTCTACGCCGAACTGTTGTGACAGCTCGCTGTTGGCTTGCGCGATGTTGGCGGCGGACAGGCCCAGCGCGACGGCACGGCGGTAAGCCGCTTCGGTCAGCGTCGTGACGCCTACCGTGGCGGTGCCACTGTAGAGATCGGCCACGCGCAGGCTGCCGGTGAACGGCGCGAAAGCCCCCAGGGCCTCATCGAAATAGGTGGAATTCGCGGTGGCACGGACTTCGGCCTCGAAGGCACCGAGATTGCGGGCGAGTCGGTCGAAAGTGACGCTGCCGCCGCTGCCGGTATTGAGGGTGCCCAGGATCTGGCCACTGTCGAGCTGCTTCAGGATGACGTCGGCGTTCTGGATCTTGCCCAGCGACGGTTGCACGGTCAGCGACCCCGTCGCTTCCTCGTCGTTGTCGCCGTGACAAGCTGCAAGCGTCAGGGTCAAAACCAGGCCGACGGCGCGCAGGCTCGGGTGGAAACTACGATGTTTGAGGTTCATGGGGTGCTCTGAGCAAGGAATACACGCAGGGAACTGCGATGAACCTTGATTCTGCGGGCGAGCCAGAGCGCTCCGATATCCCGCGATCCGGGGACACGTGCAGACAGATGCTTTACAGCGGTTACAGCAGGCCGCGGGCGGTCAGCGCAAGAATCCCGACGCTGCCACTGGCCAGTGACAGCAGCAGCAGGGCCAGGCCGGTGGCGCGGTAGCGGCGCGCCAGGGTCGGCTGTTCCAGGGTCGACAACAGAAAGGGTCGACGGTCGCGCGGGCGGCTCAGGACGTGGACATCGGGATCGAGACTGTGCTGCAGGTGCTGTTGGCGCACATCGGCCAGGGCGGCGCGGCGTACCAGCTCCCATTCTTCGGCGTCGATCTGGCCATCACCATTGCCGTCGAAGCGTGCCAGCAGCTGGTGACGATCGGCCTTCCAGTCACGCAGCAGGTCGCGCAGGTCCCCGGACTCGTCGTAGCCGTGTTCGTTGCCCTGGCTGCGGAACCAGCCCAGCGCATACAGGGGATCGCCGATCCGCAGCAACTGCTCGTGATAGCGATAGTTGCCGAAGCTCAGCCACGGCGTCTGCTCCGGGACCTGCTGCGGCCGCCGCGTCGATCCGCACCAGCGGCGCTTCAGGCTGGGGTGGATGGTGGCGCCGTCCGGATCGACCACGCAGTCGCCGCTGTCGTCGGCGATCAGGAACAGGCTGTCGGAGGTCGCGGTTTCCAGCGTGCGCCATTCGCTGCTGCGCCGGCCCGGGTCGCCGCTCGTTTCACGGTGTTCGATCTGGTATCGCCACCAGACGCAGCGCGCGCCGCTCAGCGGCGAGCGGATCTCCGGCCCCGGCATCAGCCGTGCATAGCCGTTCAGTTCGACATAGCCCTGCGCTGCCGAGCGGATGCGCGAGGTGGGCATGTCCTCGCTCAGGCGTGCGCGGCGCAGCTGGGTAAAGGTGGCGATGAACGAGGCCAGCGCCACCGTCAGCACCAGCAGCGTCAGTATCCAGAACGGTAGCGCGTCGAGGACCGCGACCGTGCGGGCAAACGCGGGCTGCCAGCCTTCAGTCACCGCAGCGGCAGCGGCGCTCAGCTGCGGAACCGCGCGCGCAGGTCCACATCGCGGGTTTCGTCTTCGCTGAACAGCAGCAGTTCCGCGGCCTTGAAGCCGAACAGCCGCGCCACCAGCACGTCCGGGAACTCCTCGATCCGCACGTTATTGATGTTGACCGCTTCGTTGTAGAACTCGCGACGGTCGGCGATCGCGTTCTCGAGGCCGGTGATCCGCCCCAGCAGCTGCTGGATCGCCTGGTTGGCTTTCAGCTCGGGATAGGCCTCGACCGTGGCGATGATCGAGCCGAGGCCGGCACGCATCAGGCCCTCGGCCTGGCCGATGCCCTTGATGTCGCCGGATTCGCGCGCGCGGTCGGCGCCGGCGCGGGCGTTCATCACCTGCGTCAGTGCCGATTTCTCGAATTCCATGTACTGCAGGCAGGTGTCGACCAGCTTCGGTAACTCGTCGTGGCGCTGCTTCAGCAGCACGTCGATATTGGCCCAGGCCTTGGCAACCGCGTGCTTGAGATTGACCAGCCCGTTGTAGAGCGTGATGACATAGACCAGCAGCGCCAGTGCGATGGCGACCCAGATGAACGTTGCAACCATGCGTTTCCCCCAGACTCCCGCGGCAAGAATGCGGTAAATCGCCCGGGCGCGCTACCATTCACCCGTCAATTCGGATGATGGATGTCTACCCCGATGGTTCTACGTCTGCTCTCTTTGCTCCTGTTGCTGTCCCTGAGCGCCTGCGCCAGTCCGGCCATGCTCAATCGGATCGCACCCGAAGACGGTTATACGGTCGCGCTCGATCAGCAGTACGACGCCGCCAGCGGCCAGCTGCTGGACGTCTACACCCCGATCGGCGCCGTGAATGCGCCGACGGTGGTGTTCTTCTATGGCAAGCGCTGGAGCGGCGGCGACAAGTCGGAATTCCGCTTTGTCGGCCAGGCGCTGGCCTCGCGCGGTTTTGTCGCGGTGCTGCCGAACGTCCGTCATTACCCCGCGGTGCGGTTCCCGGTGTTCGTCGAGGACGGCGCCAAGGCGGTGCAGTGGGCGCGCGCCAATGCCGCGCGCCATGGCGGTGATCCCGCCAAGCTGTTCGTGATGGGCCATTCCTCCGGTGCGCATATCGCGGCGATGCTGGCTCTGAACGAGGACTACCTGAAGGCGGTCGGCGGCAGCCGCAGCTGGCTCAAGGGCATGATCGGCCTGGCCGGCCCCTACGACTTCATGCCGATCACCGCGCCCGATCTGCGCGACATCTTCGGCCCGGTCGACCGCTTCGCCTATTCGCAGCCGGTGTTCTTCGTCGACGGCAAGAATCCGCCGCTGCAGTTGCTGCACGGCGCCAACGACGAGATCGTCGAGGTCAAGAGCACCCGCAATCTGGCGCGCGCAGTGGCCAAGGCGGGCGGCGCGGTGGAAACCGTGATCTACGAAAACCTGTCGCACTCGATGATCATCGGCGCGCTGGGCTCGTTCCTGCGCGGTCGCGCCGATGTGCTCGACCAGGTCGAGGAATTCATCAAGCGGGAAGCCTCGGCCAAGCGCCTGCCGCCGCAGTCGGAAATCCGCGCGACACCGTTGCAGGGCGCACCGCAGCGGCTGGAACTGGTGCCACTGCCGGCGCCGGAGCCGATACCAGAGGCGGAGCCGTTGCCGGTCCCCGATGCGGAATACGCCGAGCCGCAGCCGCTGAGCTCATGATCCGCCGCTTTGGCGGCACCGCGCCGCGTCTCGGGCACGGGGTGTATGTCGATGAATCGGCGCAGGTGATCGGCGATGTCACGCTGGGCGACGATGCCTCGGTGTGGCCGCTGGCCGCAGTGCGCGGTGACGTGCACCGCATTGTCATCGGCGCGCGCAGCAACGTGCAGGACAACGCGGTGCTGCATGTCACCCACGACGGTCCGTACTCGCCAGGCGGTTCACCGCTGCTGATCGGCGACGACGTCACCATCGGTCACGGCGTGATCCTCCATGCCTGCACCATCGGCAACCGCTGCCTGATCGGCATGGGCGCGCTGGTGCTGGATCGCGCGGTACTCGAGGACGAATGCTTCATCGCCGCCGGCGCGGTGGTGTCGCCGGGCAAGCGACTGAAGGGCGGCTGGCTGTATCGCGGCTCGCCGGCAGTGGCGGTGCGTGAACTGAGCGCCAGCGAGCGCGAACACCTGCTGTATTCGGCGCACCACTACGTGCGGCTGAAGAACCGGTATCAGGAAGAACAACAATAAAACCAGGATCGCCCCCACAGGGCGCTATCCGACGTCATCAGGAGAGCAGCGTGAGTCGTGGCAGTGATGCTTCTATTGCAGCGGTCTGGGAGCCTTCCGGCGAACGTATTGCCGCAGCGGCCTTGACCCGCTTCGCGGAAACCGTGGGCTTCGCGCCACCGGATTATCAGGCGCTGTGGCAATGGTCGGTGCGGGAGCCGCAAGCGTTCTGGCAGGCGCTGTGGGATTTCTGTGGCATTCACGCGCACGCCGCGCCGCGCGCGGTGCTCGAAAATGCCACGGCCATGCCCGGCGCGCGCTGGTTTCCCGGTGCGACGCTGAACTTCGCCGAACATCTGCTGCGCCATCGCGGCGACGGCGAGGCGCTGGTCGCGGTGGATGAAAGTGGCCGCCGCCGCGCACTGACGCACGAACAGTTGCGGCAGGAAGTGGCGCGTGTCGCGGCCGGTCTCAAGGCGGATGGGGTCGGTGCCGGCGATCGGGTTGCGGCGTTCATGCCCAACACCATGGAAACGGTGGTGGCGATGCTGGCCGCGACCAGTCTCGGCGCGGTGTGGTCCTCCTGCTCGCCGGATTTCGGCGAAGCCGGCGTGCTCGAGCGTTTTGGCCAGATCGAACCGAAAGTGCTGTTCGCCTGCGATGGCTATTTCTACGGCGGCAAGCGGGTCGATACCCGCGAACGCATTGCGAAAATCCGTGCCGCGCTGCCCAGTCTGAAGCGCCTGGTGCTAGTGCCGTTCCTCGAAGCGCAGCCGGATCGGTCGCCGTTGCCGGATGCCGTGCTGATGCCCGATTACGGCGTGGCCGGCGCGGCGCTGGACTTCACGCCGCTGCCGTTCGATGCGCCGCTGTACATCCTCTATTCCTCCGGTACCACCGGCAAGCCGAAGTGCATCGTGCACGGCGTCGGCGGCACACTGCTGCAGCATCTGAAAGAACATGTGCTGCATGCCGACGTGCGTGCCGGCGACCGCCTGTTCTTTTTCACCACCTGCGGCTGGATGATGTGGAACTGGCTGGTCTCCGGGCTTGCGGCCGGTGCGACCCTGATTCTCTACGACGGCTCACCGTTCCATCCGGGCGCTGCCGCATTGTGGCAACTGGCCGAGCGTGAACGGCTGACGCAGTTCGGCACCAGCCCCAAATATCTGTCGGCACTGGACAAGGACGGCTATCGGCCGGCGCGCGAACACGATCTGTCGGCGCTGCGCACGGTGTTCTCCACCGGCTCGCCGCTGGCACCGGAGCAGTTCGACTTCGTGCGGAATGCGATCAAGGCCGATGTGCAGCTGGCCTCGATCTCCGGCGGCACCGACATCATCTCCTGCTTCGCGCTCGGTAATCCCTGGCGTCCGGTGTACCGCGGCGAACTGCAGGGGCCGGGTCTGGGCATGGCGGTCGCCGTGTTCGATGCTGCGGGACAGCCATTGAGTGACGAAGCCGGCGAGTTGGTGTGCACGCAGCCGTTTCCGTCGATGCCGGTGGCGTTCTGGGACGATGCCGATGGCGCGCGCTATCGCGCCGCGTACTTCGAGAAATTTCCCGGCGTCTGGCACCACGGCGATTTCTGCCAGTGGAGCGCACATGGTGGCCTGATCATCAGCGGCCGTTCCGACGCGACCCTGAATCCGGGTGGCGTGCGCATTGGCACCGCCGAGATCTATCGCATCGTCGATGCACAGCCGCAGGTGCTGGAATCGGTGGTGGTCGGTCATCGCCACGACAACGACGACCGCGTGGTGCTGTTCGTGCGCCTGCGCGACGGCGTCACCTGGAGCGATGCGCTGGCGCTGCAGCTCAGCCGCGCGATCCGTGCCGAACTCACGCCGCGCCATGTGCCGGCGAAAATCCTGCCCTGCCCGGAAGTGCCGCGCACGATCAGCGGTAAAATCACCGAAATCGCGGTCCGCGATCTGTTGCACGGCAAGGCCGTCAAGAACACCGATGCGCTGGCCAACCCGCAGGCGCTCGCGTATTTCCGCGATCTGCCGACCGCTGCCCTGTTTTGACCTTTCATTGATGGAGAAGCCTGAAGTGACCCGCAAACTCGTACTGCTGCGCCACGGCCAGAGCCAGTGGAACCTCGACAACCGTTTCACCGGCTGGGTGGATGTGGACATCACCGAGCAGGGCGCGCGCGAGGCCAGGGCCGCGGGTGAGCTGATGAAGGCTGAAGGCCTGGCGTTCGACGTGGCCTACACCTCGGTGCTGAAGCGCGCGATCCGCACCC
>JBEBWZ010000160.1:0-7233 GCA_040391865.1 Solimonas flava | reverse complement strand
CTTGTCGCCTAACTGCACGGGTTTCAGCTTTTTGGGGGGGCCGCCGAAAGCCTGCGACAGCGAATCGGCCAGCACCCGGTACTTGCCTTCGTTCAGCGACGATACCGCGTACATCACCACGAAGAACGCCAGCAGCAGCGTCATCAGATCGCCGTACGGGATCGCCCAGGCTTCGTGGTTGACGTGATCTTCATGCTTCTGTCTACGTGCCATGGCTCAGCGCTCCATGTCGAGGCGGGGATTAGGAAATTGGGCTTAGCGAGGAAGCGAAAGCTCCACGATGGCAGGCGCAGCCCCGCGCGCCATTCCCGACTCCACGAATCCCCAATCCCGAATCCCGAATCCCGTCTTCAATGCAGATACCCCTTGAGCTTGGATTCGATGTTGCGCGGGTTTTCACCTTGCGAGATCGAGATCAGCCCCTCGATCACCATCTCGCGCACGCGGCTCTGACCGGCGATCACCGATTTCAGCTTGGCCGACACCGGCAGGAAGAACAGGTTGGCGGAACCGATGCCGTAGATCGTTGCCACGAATGCGGCGGCGATGCCCTTGCCGAGCTTGCTGGGGTCGGCAAGGTTCTGCATCACTGCCATCAGCCCCAGCACCGCACCGATGATGCCCAGTGTCGGGGCATAGATGCCCATGCCTTCCCAGACCTTGGAACCCTGCAGGTCGAGATGCTCGCGGGTCTGCAGTTCCACTTCGAGAATATTGCGGATCGCGTCGGGCTCGGCGCCGTCGACCAGCATCTGCAGGCCCTTGCGGATGAACGGATCGGTTTCCGATTCCACCGTGCCTTCGAGCGCCAGCAAGCCCTGCTTGCGGGCGACTCCGCTCCACTCGACGATGCGCGCGATCAAGGCCTCGGCATCCTGACGCGGCGGGCTGAACACCCATTTCGCCAGCTTCATGCCGTGCTTGAAGGTCTGCATCGGCGTATGCAGCAGGATCGCCGCGGCAGTGCCGATCAGCACGATCACGAACGCCGCCGGCGACAGCAATGACGCGGCGCCCGCGCCCTTCAGCACGCTGCCGCCGATGATCGCGCTGATCCCGAGAATGATGCCGATGACCGACAGCTTATCCACGGCTGACTCCTGCGGTAGAGGTAGTGAGCGAACGGCGATAGGCCTCGACCAGGCCAGGCGGATCAAGAATCAGCGCGACATGTCCATCGGGCATCACCGTCGCCGCCGCCACGCCGGCCAGACCACGCAGACTCGCCCCCAGGGGCTTGATCACGATCTCCTCGCGCCCGCGGACTTCGCGCACCACGAAGCCGTAGCGCTGATCGTCGACCTGCACCACGACCACATGACGCGCAGCGAGATCGTGATCCTGCGGGGCTTGCAGCCAGCGATCGAGATGCACCAGCCGCAGCGGCTCGCGCCGCGTCAGCACCGCGTCCCAGTGATCGAGCCTGTCGATCCGCGACGGATCGAGCTGGAACACATCGCAGACCGGTGCCAGCGGCAGCGCGAACACCCGCTCGCCGCTCTGCACCATCAGCGCCGGCAGGATCGCCAGCGTCAGCGGCACGCGGATCACCACGCTGCTGCCGTAACCGGGCCGCGACTGGATCCGCACCGAACCATTCAGCGATTTGATCGAGGACATCACCACGTCCATGCCGACTCCGCGCCCCGACAGATCGGAGATCTGTTCCTTGGTGCTGAAGCCCGGCAGGAACACCAATTGCAGGCAATCGTCGCCACTCAACTGCGCCGCCGTTGCCGCATCGATCACGCTCTTCTCGATCGCCTTGGCGCGGATCCGTTCGGGGTCCATGCCGGCGCCGTCATCCTGCACCTCGATGCGGATATGGTCGCCCTCCTGCTGTGCGCTCAGCGTCACCCGCCCGCTCGCCGGCTTGCCGTTGCGCAGCCGCTGTTCGGGCGACTCGATGCCGTGATCGACACTGTTGCGGACCATGTGCAGCAGCGGATCGGCCAGGGCATCGACCAGATTCTTGTCAAGATCGGTGTCCTCGCCCTGCAGCGTCACTTCCACCTGCTTGCCGATGCCGCGCGCGAGATCGCGCGCCACTTTCGGAAAGCGTGCGAACACCTTGCGGATCGGCTGCATGCGGATCTGCATCACCGCGTTCTGCAGACTGCGGGTGATGAAATCCAGTTCGCTGATCGCGCGCGCCAGCGGCTCGCCGCTGGCCGACTGAGCGCGCAGCGACTTCAGCCGATTGCGCACCAGCACCAGTTCGCCCACCAGGTTCATCATCCGGTCGAGCTTCAGCGTATCGACGCGCACCGAGGACTCCGCCGGCGCGGTCGACGAAGCTGCGGCGCGCGACGGCGGATGCGGTGCGGCCACCGCGATGGGAACCTCGGCGGGCGCCTTGCCCTGCAACTGGTCGAGCAGCGCCTCGAACTCGTCTTCGCTGATGGCGTCCGCCGTGGACGCGGCAGCCACTGGCAGCGGCGCGCTCCGGGCCAGCGCCTGCAAGCTGTTCAGCAATGCGGCCGGAGCGGCTGGCGGTGTTTCTCCGTTGGCGACCGCCGCCATCATCTGCTGCACCTGATCGAGCGCCTGCAGCACCGCATCCATCAGCGCCGCATCGACCTGACGCTTGCCGGCGCGCAGCAGATTGAACACATCCTCGGCGGCATGGCACAACGTCACCAATGGCGTCAGGGCGAGAAAGCCGGCGCCGCCCTTGATGGTGTGGAAGGCGCGGAAGATCGCATTCAACAGCTCGGGATCATCGGGCTGCATTTCCAGCGCCACCAATTCCTCGCCCAGGCGCTCGATCAGCTCGCCGGCTTCGGCAAGAAAATCGCTGCGGATGTCGTCATGAGGATTCACGATCAGGTCCTGGCTGTTCTAGAAACCGAGGCTGGCCAGCAGCTCGTCGGCATCGTGCTGATCAGCGGCAGCGGCAGCGTTGGCGCTGCCCGGCAGCACTGGCCCCGGTGGTTCGGACAAGGCGCTGATCGGTCGCGCGGACGCAGCCTGCAGGCCGCCGCCGGCCGCGCGCAGCAGTTCCAGCAGCGCGCTTTCGACATTGCAGACCAGGGTGATCACCCGCTTGATCAACTGGCCGGTGATGTCCTGATATTCCTGTGCCTGCGCCAGCTCGGACAGCGTGGTGCGCAGCTGCAGGGCATCGCCTTGCAGTGATGCGCGCACCTCATCGAGCCGCTGCGCGATCGCAGCCGCCTCGGATGGCGTGGTACGCAGCAACGCAGCCGCATCGCTTAGCTGAGCGGCGGCCTGGGTCATTCGTGTCGGCACGCTCCGCGCCTGCTCGACCAGATCGAGCGTGCGATGTGCTGCGGTTTCGGTCATGCGGATCACGTAATCGAGCCGGTGCCGGGCATCCGGCATCTCGTCGCCGGCCAGTTGCGACAGACGCGTATCCAGACGCATCGCCAGCACTTCATCGTGCAGTGCCCGGGTCAGCCGTGCGACATGCGCGAACAGGCTTTCCTCGCGCAACCGCACCAGTGCGTCGAAGCGGGTCGAGAACACCGCTTCGTCGCCGTCTTCCAGTGCTTGCAGCGCGGCACGCAGCCGCTCGATCAGCTGCAGGCGCTGCGACTCGACGGGCTCCTTTGTCGGCACGGTTTTCACGCTGTCTCGGCCAGGCGCTGGAAGATCTTGTCGATCTTCTCCTTCAGGGTCTGGGCGGTGAACGGTTTGATGATGTAACCGTTCACGCCCGCCTGCGCCGCGGCGATGATCTGATCGCGTTGCGCTTCCGCGGTCACCATCAGCACCGGTGTCTTGCCGATCCGTGCGTCGGCACGGATGGTCTGCAGCAGCTCGAAGCCGGTCATCCCCGGCATGTTCCAGTCGGTGACCACGAAGTCGAAGCTGCCGGCCTGCAGCAGCGGCCAGGCGGTCTTGCCGTCGTCGGCTTCGGTGATGTTGCTGTAGCCCAGATCGGTCAGCAGATTCCTGACGATGCGTCGCATCGTCGAGAAATCGTCCACCACCAGGATGCGCATATTTTTGTCCATGATCGTCTCGTTCCAGTCGTAGGTTCACGCCGCCGCGGCGATCTCGCGCCAGCCGCGCAGGCGCGCACGCAAACGCAGCAGCGCCTGGCCATGGATCTGGCATACCCGGCTTTCGCTGACGCGCAGCACTTCGCCGATCTCGCGCAGGTTCAGTTCATCGTCGTAGTACAACGACAGCACCAGACGCTCGCGCTCCGGCAATTGTTCGATGCTGCGTGCCAGCGTCCGCTGGAACTCGTCGCGCTGCAGCAGATCCAGCGGCGTCGCGCCATGGTCGGGGGTGTCGATGGTTTCATCGTCGTCATCGCCACCGGCGTTGAGACTCAGTACCTGGCACCGTGCCGCGTCCTGCACGATCTCGTGGTACTCGCTCAAGGGCACACCAAGCTGCTCGGCAATCTCGCCGTCGCGCGCTTCGCGGCCGCTGCGCTGTTCGATCTCGCGGATCGCCGCGGAGACACTGCGCAGGCGCCGGTGCACCGAGCGCGGCGCCCAGTCGGTCTGCCGCAGCTCATCGAGCATCGCACCGCGGATGCGGATGCCGGCATAGGTTTCGAACGAGGCACCGCGGTCGGCGCTGTAGTGCCGCACCGCTTCGATCAGACCGATGACGCCGGCCTGGATCAGATCGTCGACATCGACATTGGAAGGCAGACGCGCCGCGAGGTGATGCGCGATGCGCTTCACCAGCTCGGCGTGGCGGCGGACCAGTTCGTCCTCGCTCACCGTGTCGGACCTCGTTTGCGGCATTACCCGGACAGGCATGGCGGTCATGCGTGCACTCCTTGCGGCCTGCACGATGCCGACCCGTTGCCGGACCGCGCGACCAGCCGCTCGACAAAGAACTCCAGATTGCCGCGCGCGCCTTCCGGCAGCGCCCAGGTCGCGGCCCGCGATGCGAGCGCGCGATAGGCCTGCGCGCTCATCGCGCTCGGATAGGCCTCGACCACGGCGCGCTGCCGACGCACCGAGCGCCGCAGCCATTCGTCATGGGGGATCGAACCGAAATTGCACAGCGTCACATCGAGAAAGCGTTCAGCGACGCGGCGCAGGTTGTCGAAGATATCGGCGCCTTCCAGCGGCGTATGCGCCTGATTCGCCAGCACCTGGATCCGCTGGATGCCGTGATCGCGGTTCAGCACCTTGATCAGGGCGTAGGCATCGGTCAGCGATTGCGGATCGTTGGTGACCACCACCACCACTTCCTGCGCCGCCTGGCTGAAGGTGATGACACTGTTGGCAATGCCGGCCGCGGTATCCACGATCAGCGTGTCGACCGGCCGTTGCAGATCGGAGAATGCGCGCACCAGGCCGGCGCTTTCGGCAGCCGACAGTTCCGCCATGCTGCGTTTGCCGCTGGAGGCGGGAATCACCGCAATGCCCGCCGGCCCTTCGATCAGCGTCTCTTCCAGCGAGCACTGCCCGGCAATCACATGCGACAGATTGCAGGTCGGTTGCAGGCCGAGCATCACGTCGACGTTGGCCAGGCCGAGATCGCCATCGAGCAGGATCACGCGCCGGCCCGATTGCGCCATCGCCACCGCGAGATTGACCGACGTGGTGGTCTTGCCGACGCCGCCCTTGCCGCTGGTGACTGCAATTACCTGCACCGGCTTCGGCGGGTGTAGCAGCCGCAGGCCGGCGGCCTGGGTGTTGGCGGCATGAGGGATCACGCCGGCTCCGGAAATGGGATCAGAGGGCATGGGGCACTCCGAACTGCAGCGCCAGGGTTGCGTCGTCGACCGTCGCCGGTGCCTGCCGTGTCAGCTGCATCGCCCGCAGCACCAGCTGATCGGCGCGCGCTTGCTGCAGGTCTTCCGGCACCCGTTGTCCATCGCAGACATAGGCCAGCGGCAGGCCGCCGCGGATCAGCGCCGAGAGTGCGCCGCCGATGCGGGTCGCCTCGTCGAGCTTGGTCAGGATCGCCGCTTCCGGCTGCACCGGCCCGAAGCGTTGCAGGCATTCGCCGAGGTCGCCCTGCTGCGTGGTAGCGGTCAGTACCAGCCAGCTGCGGATGCGCTTGCCACCGCCACGCAGTTCCGCGAACTGCGCCGCCAGTTGTCGGTCACGCGGCGCCATGCCGGCGGTGTCGATCAGCACCAGCTTGCGATCCGACAGCCGCGCCAATACTGCATTCAGTTCCTGGCCGTTGGCAGCGGTATGCACCGGCACGCCCAGCAGACGACCGTAGGTGTACAGCTGCTCCTGCGCGCCGACGCGATAGTGATCGGTGGTCACCAGCGCCAGATCGCGGGTGCCGTGACGCGCGGCATAGCGCGCCGCAAGCTTGGCGATGGTGGTGGTCTTGCCGACGCCAGTGGGCCCGACCAGTGCGTAGACGCCACCGTCGAGGATGCGGTCGCTGGCCGCGACCGGAATCCTGCGCGCCAGCAAGCCCAGCGGCAGAAAGCGCGCGCGTTCGGCACCGGGATTTTCCGGCAATGCCATCGCGATCTCACGTGCCAGCTGAGGCTCGATGCCAAGATCGGACATGGTGCGCAAGGCCGCCAGCCGCTCCGGCTGACGTTCGCTGAGATCGCGCCAGGCCAGACTCGCCAGCTGCGTTTCCAACATGCGGCGCATGCCGCCAAGTTCCTGCCGCAGTTGCTGTATCTCCGGTGTCGGCAGCGTCGGAACCGGAGAAGCCGCTGCTGCTACCGGTGCCGCTTGTCGTCTCCCCTGGCTTGCGGGCGGTGCCGGCGGCTCGGCCGCTATCGGCGCTTCCGTTATCGCGGCAGTGCGCCGCGTCGCCTGCTGCATCAGCGCCGCGTCGTAATCGGTGGCCGCCACCACTTCGATCCCGCCCGACACCCGTTGATTCGACAGGATCACCGCATCCGCACCCTGCTCCTCACGCACCATGCGGATCGCTTCACGCATGTTCTTCGCCAGAAATCGCTTGATCTTCATTTGGTCGTGCCCTGTTGCCGCGTCTGCACCACTACGTCACACCCGTTGCTGCCCCGCATCCGCTTCATCCCACTGCCGCCACCATGCGGATGCGCTTGCTGTCCGGAACCTCGTCGTAGGCCAGCACATGCAGGCCCGGAATCGTTTGCCGCGTGAAGCGCGCCAGCAGCGGTCGCAACGACGAGGGCACCAGCAACACCGCCGCCTGTCCGGCCCGCTCCTGACGCTGCGCGCCATCCGCGAGCGATTGATGCATGCGTTCGGCCAGTCCCGGTTCGATCACCGCACCACCGCTCTTGAGACTGTCCTGCAACACCTGTTCCAAAGGCGGCGCCAGCGTCAG
>JBEBWZ010000159.1:0-7252 GCA_040391865.1 Solimonas flava | reverse complement strand
TGAACTTGGCTGCATTGCCATAGGTGATGTACGACAGCTTCTCCAGCACGCTCTTCTGGAACAGGTGAATACCGGATTCCTTCTCCGCACCGCCGGAAATCTTCTCGACGTTGTTCGGCAGTGGCAGATACGACAGCAGGATCGAGATCAGGAACACGCCGGTCGGGATGATCCACAGTGCCCAGGCACCGCAGAACAGTGCATGGTTCAGCATGGTTTCGATCGGCGCCACGGCGATCAGCACGATGCCGAAGAAGTCGGTGAAGATGCCGAGGATCGACGGAGCCATCATCACGCCCATGGTCACTTCGGCCGCCTTACGCTTGTCCTTCAGATGGTTCAGGATTTCGTAGTAGCGCTCGATGAACTGGATGCTGTGCGAGAAGGTGCGCGCCACCAGCAGCAGCGGCACGATCATCAGCAGCGGCTCGACCGGCCGGCCCAACCAGCCGATGAACCCGAAACCCCAGATGCCGGCAACCAGCGCGCAGACCAGCGGCACGACCACGCCGGCGACGTTGCGCATGTAGAACACCAGCGACAGGATCAACAGGCCGAGGGTGACGCCGAAGATCTTGTTCACCTGCTCCTGCAGGTGATAGACCCAGCCGTACAGGATCGGCTGACCGGCAACGTAGATCTCATGATCGGCGTCGCGCGTTCTTTCGATGATCGCCATCGCCTGATCGAAGGCAATGCCGTAATCGACGGTATGCTGGAAGCTGATGTTGATCAGCGTCGCGGTGTCATCCTTCGCCACGTAGAAATTGCGCGCGTTGGGTGATTGCTGCACGCGGCGACGCAGGTCCGAAACTTCTTCCGGCGTGATCGGCGGATAGTCGTCCATCAACGGCCGCATGTCGACACCTTCCGGCGTCGCTTCCACGTAGCGCAATTTCTCGGTCGAAATCGAGATCACCTGATCGTGATCGACCCCGGGAATCAGGTCGAGATCGCGGGTCAGGTCATAGACTTTGCGCAAGGTGTCGGCGTGATAGATATCGCCTTCCTTGCGCTTGACCATGACCGCCATCGTCAGCGGATTCCCGAAGTTCGGGTGATCGTAGTAGACCTGGACGAAGGGATCGTCCTTCGGCAGCAGATCGTTGAAGATGGTGCGGATCTCGACACGCGGAAATCCGGCGAGAAACGCGAGCGTCACAAGGGCGAAGGCAACCAGCATCGCGCCCCGTCGGTCCATGACCCACTTGGCGATGCGGAAACGCAGCGGCATTTTTTCCATGATCTAGTCTTGATGTATCGAAGTAATGGCGCCCTTACAGGGCCCCCAGGCGCATCAATGCGGATTGAGTCAGGTACTTGTCGTAAATCTTCGGATCGTTCGCGCCACTGCGGTGATCGCCGCCGATGGCCTTGACCTGCTCCATGCGTGTGATCCGTCCCGATTGAATGTCGGCAGCCGTCACATGGGTCCAGCTCCAGTACGGATGCTTGCCATCCATCACCTTGTTCTTGCCGTCGTCATACAGACTGTAGGCACCGTCAAACGAGCGGAACGGCGCTCCCTTGCGGTCGTAGGTGATCATGCCAAGCACCACCTGATTGCGGGCATCGAACCAGACCCGCTTCTTTGAAATCGGCGCGCGTGGAAAGCCGGTCGGTTCCGCTTCAACGACAATGGCCTCCGGAATCAGCTCGACCGTGGTGTCCCAGAACGACTTGCCCTTGGGGCCACCGTGCGAGCGATGCTCCCAGTTCGGATCGCTGCCATTCCAGGTACCGGAAATTCCCGCCAGGAACGGCCCACGGCCGATGATCTTGTAGTTGCTCCAGGTGTTCAGCGGATCGCCCGCTGCCCAGGCATCGGACAGATACAAGGTGGTTCCCGGCAGCAGCGGTTCGAAGCGCTGATCGGTGGGAAACTGCCGCACGCGACGGAACTGCGGCACATAGCCGTAGAGGTACGGAAACTTCGAGTGATCGTACGGCCAGACGTTGAGGAACGACGTGCCCTTGTACTGTTCCGGAGAGGTGAAGAACACCGACTGATAGCGCAGCTTGTCGGCATGCCCCGGCAGATACGGCTTCGGGTCCATGCTGACGCGCGCCACCGGCGACAGCTCGGCCCAGCCGCCGTTGTACGAGAAATTCACTTCACCGCGGATATCGACATCGCTGATCCTCAACGCATAGAACGATGCGTCGTGACGCCCCCAGCTCAGAGTCTGGGCGGCAAACAGCTCGATGCCCGATTTCGGATTGGGAAACGGATTGCCTCCGATCCACGGTTGGCCGTCATCGTTGACGACGCTGCCGCCGGCGTCGAAACGCGCCCGTCCGGCATTGCGCAGCGTCGCTTCGATGTACTCCCACGGTGACAGACGCATGACATCGGTCGTGGTCCTGGCCACCGTCAGCCGCCGCCCCTGCTTCAGGACCTGCTCGAACCGTATCGGCTCCAGCAGGTCCTTCACCAGTTCGACGTTGCCGGCGTGGATGTCGTCACCGGTCTTGATCCGCCCCTTGGTGTAGCCCTCGATCGACAGCAGCTCATCGGGATACGCCTTGCTCACGTCGCCATCCGCAGCGATCGCCTGCCAAGTCGGCATCAACACGCCGGCACTGAACACCCCCTGCGCAGCCTGCGTCAGGAAGTGCCGCCGACTGTAGCCGCTGTCGAACTTGCGCAGATGCATATCCGTGCGCTCGCCGGGGCCTTAGAACTGATACCCGATGCGCACACCGAGCTCGTCGGCGTGATCGATCGTGGAGATCAGGTTGTTGTTGCGGTTGCTGCCCCACGCGTTGCCGCTGAGATAGTTGTAGTAGAGATCCAGCGTGAAGTTGCCGCGCGGCTTCCACTTGGCGTTGGGCTGCACCAGCACGCCACCACGCACGTCGATCAGCACCGCCGCGCTCAGTTCCCAGATGTAGTCCGGGAACGGCTGCAGCGCCGCAAACGCCAGATAATGCGCGCCATTCACACCCTTCGGCGCCTGCGGCTGCTGTCCGGGGCACGTCAGGCAGTTCGGAGCGGGAACGGAGCCCGGGGTGCCGCCGTAGCCGCTGAGATGACGATCAACCAGATCGCTTTCGCTGCGGTACAGGTACTGGCCCACCAGATAGGTTGCCGGGAAGCCCTGCGAGAAGCGGTGGTATTTCTCGACGACCAGTGCCGCCATGACTTCATCGCTGGTCAGCAGCTCCTGGCGCAGATCCTTGAAGCCCGAGTACGCGAAGGAACGTTCCGGGGTGTAGCTCACTTCCAGGTTGATGATGATCTGGTCGAAAACCGATCCCGGTTCCGCTTCGGTCAGATAGGTACCGCCCAGACCGAACACATTCTCGCGCCGGTAGACCCGTTCGATATGGCCGTGCAGACCTTCTCCGGCGAAGAAGAACGCGTCGAGCTGATTGTTGGCGGCCTGCATGTTGTCGACAGGCACCGCAAACAACTTGCCCGCTTCCGGGAAATCCGAAATCGCCGTATTCAGCGCTTCCAGAGCATCAAGGCGGACTTCATGCGCGTAGAAGAACCATTCCTCTGCGGAGAACACGCCGGCCGGCGCCACTTCGAACGGCGTCTGCGCCAGGATCTGGCCACAGCCCGGCGTCGAGGTCATGTAGACGACGTTGCAGACCTGATTGAACAGCAGACCCAGCGCATTGGTATTCGGTAGCGCCTTGTCGACACCGCTCTTGGACCAGCGGAAGCTGCCCATCGGGTTGTAGCGGCTCATCGCCATCGCCTGCAGCGAGAACTGGCCGAACTCACCCTTCACCCGCAGGCCGTAGTTCAGCTTGTCGTCCCAGCCACCTTCCTTGTAGCGATCGTGCGCGGTGAACTGCGACGGAATCACGTTATAGGGGGAGTTCGGGTTCGGCAGGATGCTGGGGACGAACTGCTGACCGAAGGCGTCGAGATGGACCAGTTCGTTCAGCTGATAGCCGATACGGATGCCCAGCGCCGACATGCGCTCGTCCGCATACTCCTCAAGCGCGCGGTCGAGAATCAGCTTGCGACGCAGATCGAGACCGTTGGCGGTATCGAACACGCGGAAGAAGATTGCCTGGCCCCATGCCACGGACTGATTGCCGACACGCACGGTCATCGGACCATTGTTGTATTGCAGGAACAGGGCCGGGAAATCGACCATGTAGTTGCGGCCGGACCACTCCAGAGGAATCGGTGAGCGGTCTCCATAGCCATCGACGCGATAGCCGTAATAGTTCGGAGAACCGTGATAGAGCGCCGGATGCCCGCCACTGATACCACCGTTGACCGACTGGTAATCGCGCGCATCGAAGTCGGCATAGCCCATGCCACCCGGGTCGTAGAGCGCGCGAATGCGCGACACGATGCTGAAGTCGCCCCAGGTCAGCGCCGGCGACACTTCAAGGCGCAGTGCGTGCGAGGTCATCGTGGCACTTTCGTTCGGCACATTGCCGCGATAGGACACGTCGCTCAACAAGCCCGCGGACGGCAACGGAATCGAGATCGGCAGGCCGGGGATGATCTGGCCGCTGGGCCACAAGGTACTGTTCCACCCTGTCAGCGGGTTGCCGGGCGCACGCGCGATTCCGACACCGTTGAACTCGTAGCTTCCCTGGTTGTACTGGTTCTGTTCACTGGTGGTCTTGATGCCCATCTCCAGACGCACCAGACCGTTCAGCGAAAAATCGCCGCCCAAAACCTTTGCCGAGATCTGCGCCTGAGCCAATGCCGGCGCGGAGGCCGTCATTGCCGCCGCGGCGAGTGTCGCCGTGCAGATTTGCTTGAAATTCCTTTTCATTCCCCGCTTCCTCCAGTTCTGTCTATCCGTCGCACACGCACGACTCGGCCCCTGCAATCAGCCAGGTGCCATTACTTGATTTCGATGATCTTCCCGGAGTGGCCAACCGCCACGATGCGACCGCTGCCCGGCTCGGTCTTCACCGCCTGATACCAGTCGGTGGTCGCGTCGCCATCGCGGACCTGGGACCAGGTCGCACCGTCATCGCGGCTTGAAATCATCACCCGCATCCCGGTCAGAATGATTCTGCCGTTGGGAGCGCGAGCGACACCGAGAAAGTTGCCTTCAACCGGTGCTTGCAGCGATTGCCAGCTCAAGCCACCGTCGCCGGAACGCAGCACCGTGCCACTCTGGCCGACTGCAAAGCTCGGCTTGCCCGGTTGATCGGCCATGGCTACCGCGAACAGACTGGCGAAGCGGCGACTGCCCTCGCGAATCGCTTTCCAGGTCTTGCCGCTGTCAGCCGAGCGCAATACCAGACCGAACTCGCCCACCAGGGTGATCACGCCAGCATCACTGACATCCACACCGTAGATATGTGGCTCCGCCGCGCCCCAGGCATCGGTCACCATCGGCGCCCAATCGATCTTCACCGGTTGCCACTGCTGACCATTGCCGGTGGAGATCAGCACGGTCCCGAACTCGCCACCGACAACGGCCAGACCCGCAGCATTGACTCCCACCGCCAGCAAGCGTGCGGAAATGCCCAGATCCACCTTCTGCCACTGCCCCACCGCCGTGGACACCAGCAGGGTGCCGGTCTGTCCCACCGCGATGCTGAGGTTCTCGTTCTTGTCGGCCGCCAGCAACGCCAACTGCGTCAGTTCATGAGGCACCCGCTCCCAGCTTTTTCCTGCATCGCTGCTGCTGAGAATCGCTCCACCCGTACCGACCGCAACGCCATGACCGTGCTTGTCCAGACTCAAGCCGAAAACCGCTTCGTGCGGAATGCCGCTGCGCAACGTCACCAGCGTGGACTCATCCGACGGTGCATTGGCCTGCACGCTGGCCGATGCCAGCATCGTCGTCACCGCTACCGCGCCCAGCGCCCGCCCTACCATGCCGCCGACTCTAATTTTCATGCTCGCCAACCCCCTGCACTCAGATGGACTGAACCGGACCGCGGCGCGGCCCGGTTCAGATCTTCATTTCAGCTGTCGGCTTACACCGCGCCGAGGCGGGCGATGGCCGATTGGGTCAGGAAGCGCTCGTACACAGCCTCTTCATTGGGCGGATCGAAGTTAGTCTTGTAACCACCGGCGATTTCCTTCACCTGGTTCAGCAGCGTGACACGACCCGACTGCACGTCGGCAACGTGCACGAAGGTCCAGCTCCAATGCGGATGGCCCGTGGCATCCTTGTTGACGACATTGCCCTGGATCTGCTGACCGAAGCAGCCTTCGACCTGCTTCCAGACCTTGCCCTGGCGGTCGTAAGTGATGTAGCCCGCGAGGAAGCCGTTGCGGGTATCGATCCACATCCGCTTCTTGCCCACCGGGGCACGCGGGTAACCGGTCGGTTACGCTTCGATCACCAGGCATTCCGGCGCCAGCTCCATGGTGGTTTCCATGAAGCTCTGGTTCTTGCCACCACCGTGACGGTTATGGTTCTCCCAGTTCTTGTGCTCGCCACCTCTCCAGTTGCTGTGGCCTGCCGGAACCAGGTGCGGCTCACGGCGGATGATCTTGTAATTGCCCCAAGTCAGCATCGGATCGCCGGCGCCCCAGGCGTCGGTGAGGAACAGCGACATGCCGGGAACCAAGGGCTCGAAGCGCTGGTTAGCCGGGAACTGGCGCACGCGACGGAACTGCGGCATGTAACCGTAGATTTCCGGCAGTTTGCGCTGGTCGTAGGACCACGGCACCAGGTACGAAGCGCCGGCCTGTTCCGTCGGCGACGTGAACACGATCGACTGGAAGCGCAGCATGTCCTTGCGATTCTGGAAGTAGCGCTTCTCGCCCGTCTGGGTACGCGACGTGGTATTCAACTCCGACCACAGGAAGTCGTAGGAGAACGCCTGTGAGCCGTCCGGATTGAAGTCGAAGGTGCGCACCGCGTACTGGGACAGGTCGTGACGGCCCCAGCACATGGTGATGTTGGCGACCGCTTCCAGCGCCGTCTTGTTGTCGGGGAATGGATTGCCACCGATCCACGGACCGCCGGTGGCCTTCTCGACCACGTTACTGTTGGCATCGAATGCCGCCTTGCCGGCATTGCGCAGCGTGGCCTGGAAATAAGCGTACGGATACATCGTCGACACGTCGGTCGTGGTCTTGCCGATCTTGATCTGGCGACCCTGCTTGGCCACCTGCTCGTACATGATCTCGTCCATCAGGTGCTTGACGTGTTCGACGTTGGCACTGGTGATGGTGTCGCCGACCTTGATCTTGCCCTTGGTGTTGGCTTCGATACTGATCAGCTCGTCCGGATAGGCCTTGGAGATGTTATCCGCCGAGTTGGCGATGGTCGGCCACAACGGTGCCAGCACGCCTGCGGAC
>JBEBWZ010000158.1:0-7406 GCA_040391865.1 Solimonas flava | reverse complement strand
AGGGCGCGAATGCTCCCTCTCCCCGTGCACGGGGAGAGGGAGCATTCGCGCCCTGGCGGATTTTCACCGCAGTCACCCTCTCCCCACTCACGGTGAGAGGGAGGACGCTGGCTATGGAGGCTTCGCGCTCCCTGGGTGAAACAAGCTCGGGTTGACTGCGGCGTTGACGCTCAGCCTTCGCGCGCGGCCACCACGATGCGCTCGGCGTCGGACTCGACCACGCGCAGGGGGAAGAAGTTGGTGAGCGTTTCGACGAACACGGCGGTGTTGCCGGTGTTGAAGATGCCGCTGACGCGCAAGTTGCCGAGGGCGTCGTTGGCGAGCACCACGCGACGGCCGCCGTAGCGGTTGATCTCGGCCACGGCTTCGACAAGCAGGTCGTTCTCGAAGATGACTTGCCCGTCACGCCAGCTGACGGTGCGCTTGATGTCGGCCTTGCGGATCTCCGGTGCGCTGCGTTCCTGTGCGATCACCGTCTCGCTGGTGCCGCTGGTAACGAACTGCTCGCCGGGTGCCAGTTCGGTACGCAGGGGGGTGCCGGCCGTGGGGCCGCTCGCCACCACGCTGGGCTCGACGGTGACGCGCCCTTCCAGCAACGTGACCTGCAAGCGCTGTTCGGAAACACGCACGTCGAACGCGGTGCCCAGCGCCGTGACCTTGCGGCCGCCAGCAGTGACCACGAACGGATGCGCCGGGTCTTTTGCCACTTCAAACAATGCCTGGCCATTGACCAGGGTGACGCCGCGGGTCTGGTCGCGGTAGCGCACGACTGCGCGGCTGTCGGTATTGAGGGTGAGCGTGGAACCGTCGGCCAGCACCTCGGCCAGGCGCTCGCCGACGCCGGTGCGATACAGCGTTTCACCGGCCAGTGCGTGTGCGGCACGCTGCTGCAGGTGTTGCAGTTCCTGCAGCGAGCCGCCGGTGAGGTAGAAGCCGGCGGCGACCACGGCCATCAGGCCCGCGGCCATGGCGATCGACGCGCCGCGACGATGGCTGCGCCGGTGCGCGCGCGCAGCACCCAGCGCCATCATTTCGTTTTCCAGCTCTACCATTTCACGCGAGCCGCCCGCGGCCAACGCTGTGCGGTAGGCGGCGTCGATACGTTCGAAGGCCTGTGCATGCAGCGGACTCTCGGCGCGCCACTGCTCGAAGGCTGCACGCACGCCGGGCTCGTCGCCCGCTTCGCGCAGCGTGTCGCTCCACTCTGCCGCCTGGAACTCGATCGCCTCCCGCTCTGCGAGATACTGTTCAGGCGTACCGGGTTGTGAGGTTTTCATGCGCGTCGTATTGGCCGGTTCCGTTCAATCGTCGGAATCGGCGGGAGGGGATGCGGCATTGCCGCCGTCATTGAGGACCGTGCTCAGGTGCATCAGCGCACGCGCCATGTGCCCCTGTACTGCACGCTTGGACAGGCCCATGCGCTCGGCGATTTCCGAAAATTTGTGGCGCCGCATCGCGCGCAGGAAGTACACCTCGCGGGTGCGTTCCGGCAGCTCCCGCAAGGCGGCCACCACGCGCGCCACGGTCTCCTGCCCCAGCAGCACGGTCTCCGGGGTGATCTCGGTGCGCAGCGGGTGGAGGCTTTCGTCGTAGGACTGATGCGCCTCTTCCTGGCGCAGTCGCGCACTGCGACGTTCGTCGTTGAGCACGCTGGTGGCGACCTGGAACAGGTAGCGCTGCACATGCTCGATCGGCTCGCCGTGCACCCGCTGCAGTACGCGCACGAACACTTTCTGCACCAGATCCTCGGCATCCGCCGGGTTGCGCACGCGGTTGGCAAAAAAGCGGGTCAGCGGCTTGCTGTACAACCTCGCGACCGTGTCCCAGCGGCTGGCGTCATCGTCGCCGAAATCATTGAGCGCCACGCGGTCCGAGGGTGTTGATACGGGTCCCGTCATGCTCCGCCTCCTGTGCCCGGCGCGGCTCTGTGGGTGTCCGCTTGGCCGATCTCCACCGCGTTGCTGCGGCGCGGCAGACTAAGCCCAAGTTCGGCCAGGCCGCAAGCACGGGTGACCAGGACCCCGTGGAACTCAGCCGCTGCGGCTCCTGCCGGCACGCGGCGCGGGCTTGCCGGGCGCTGCGGCGGGCTCGCCCATCTCCGCCTTGGAAATGCCCCGCCACAGCATCTCGAACAACGGCGTCGCCTGCGCGGTCAGCGATTCCTTCATGCCGCGATGGATATACATCTGCACCAGCCGCCCGAGCACGCCCATGATGAAGTCGAGCAGATACTTTTCCTCGACCTGATCGTTGAGGACACCGCGTGCGCGGCCCTCGCCCAGCACCTTGAGAAAGGCGCCGAACAGCACCGGGTTCTGGTAGTGCTCCTGCTTGCGCCAGGTGTTGACATACACCGACGACATCACGATCTGCGCCACCTTGGGGTTCTTCTCGAAGAAGTCGAGCACCACCCAGAACACCTTGCGCAGTTTTTCCTTGTAATCCTCGATCCCCTGCAGGTGATCGACCATGCGCACCGCGAGCTTGCCCAGCCAGGCATCCAGCGACGAGAACAGCAGCGCTTCCTTGCTGCCGTAGTACTTGTAGATGGTCTGCAGCGAGACGTTGGCGCCACGCGCGATCTCGATCAGGCCCACGCGATGGAATTCGCGTTCGGCAAAGATATCCAGCACGGCCTGTTCGATCCGCATCCGGGTCTCGGCATCCAGCTGTGCCCGATCGGCAATCACGGCTTCCGTACGACGCATTTACCACTCTCCAGTAATAACCGTTACGACACCCGGAATCCGAGTACCGCACCCCTGCATTCCGCATTGACCACGCATGGTAATGGTGCTTATGCTGCGGACGGTAACAAATTCAGTCGCCCGACCTGCCAGCTGCCAAGACAGAAGCAGTCGGAAATGGCGCTCATGGTAATAACCGTTACCGAACGCCGCAAGTCCAAGTCCTACCGAGACACTCATGACCGAAGCATTCATCTACGACGCCGTGCGGACCCCGCGCGGCAAGGGCAAGAAAGACGGCAGCCTGCATCAGGTCACGCCGATTCATCTGGTCGCCAATCTGCTGTGGGCGCTGCAGGCGCGCAACGGCAATCTCGATACTTCGCTGGTCGACGATCTGGTGCTCGGCTGCGTGACACCGGTCGGCGAACAGGGTGCAGATCTCGCGCGCGTTGCCGTGCTGTACGCCGACTGGGCGCAGAGCGTGGCGGGCGTGACGCAGTCGCGCTTCTGCGCCTCCGGTCTGGAGTCGGTGAACATCGCCGCGCAGAAGATCGGCTCCGGCTTCGAGGATCTGGTGGTGGCCGGTGGCGTCGAGAGCATGTCGCGCTGGGCGATGGGTTCAGATGGCGGTGCCTGGGCGATGGACCCGCGCGTCAACCAGATGACCGGTTTTGCACCGCAGGGCATCGGCGCCGACACGATCGCGACGCTGGAAGGTTTCTCGCGCACCGACGTCGATACCTTTGCGCTGCATTCGCAGCAGAAGGCGGCGAAGGCGCGCGCCGAAGGCCGCTTTGCGAAGTCGCTGATCCCGGTCAAGGATCTCAACGGCATGGTGGTGCTGGACCATGACGAGTTCATCCGTGGCGATGCGACGCTGGAAGGCCTGGCACAGCTGAAGCCGTCGTTCGAGCAGATGGGCCAGATGGGCTTCGATGCCACGGTGCTGCGCAAGTACACGACGCTGGAGAAGATCAATCACGTGCACCACGCCGGCAACTCGTCGGGCATCGTCGATGGCGCGGCGCTGATGCTGATCGGCAACAAGAAGATCGGCCGCAAGCTGGGGCTGAAGCCGCGTGCACGCATCGTGCAGACCGCGGTGATGGGGTCGGAGCCCACGATCATGCTCACCGGTATCGGTCCGGCATCGAAGAAGGCGCTGAAGCGCGCCGGCATGAGCGAGGGCAACATCGATCTGTTCGAGATCAACGAAGCGTTTGCCGCGGTGGTGATGCGCGCACAGCGCGATCTCGATATCGATCCGGCCAAGGTCAACGTCAATGGCGGCTCGATCGCCATGGGCCATCCGCTGGGCGCCACCGGCTGCGCCATTCTCGGCACCCTGCTCGACGAACTGGAACGCCAGGACAAGCAGACCGGCCTCGCCTCGCTGTGCGTCGGCGCCGGCATGGGTATCGCGACCATTATCGAGCGCGTGTGAAGACGCGAGGTGTGAGGAGGGAGGCGTGAGGCGTTCCGCCCGCAGCCCCTCTTCCACGCCTCGCCCCTCACGCCTCACCCCTCACGGAGAGAAGTAATGAGTGCAGTGCAATACAACAAGGATGCCGATGGCATCGTCACGCTGATCCTCGACATGCCCGGCCGTTCGATGAACGTGCTCAACGAGGAACTGACCGGACCGTTCTCGGATGCCATCGCGAAAATTGAGGCCGATGCGTCGGTGACCGGCGTGATCATCACCTCCGGCAAGAAGGAATTTCTTGCCGGTGCCGATATCGACAAGGTCTACAAGATGACCGACCCCGCCGAGGCGTTCGAGATGGCGGAGGCTTACAAGGCTTTCCTGCGCCGCCTCGAGAAGTGCGGACGCCCGGTGGTTGCCGCACTCAACGGCACCGCGCTCGGCGGTGGCCTGGAACTGGCGCTGGCCTGTCACTACCGCGTCGCCATCGATGATCCCAAGGCCAAGTTCGGCCTGCCGGAAGTGAAGCTGGGCCTGCTGCCCGGCGGCGGCGGCACGCAGCGTCTGCCGCGCCTGATGGGCATTCAGCCGGCACTGCCGCTGATGCTCGAAGGCAAGGAACTGAAGGCGGCGCAGGCCAGGCAGCAGGGCATCATCCACGAGCTGGCAACCGACAAGGAGGACATGCTCGCCAAGGCACGCGCCTGGATTGCGGCCAACCCGAAACCGGTGCAGCCCTGGGACGACAAGAAGTTCAAGTGGCCGGGCGGCGATTCCAAGAGCCCGGCGAATGCGCAGCTCTGGGCGATTGCACCGTCGATGGCCAGCGCCAAGAGCTACGGCAACTATCCGGCCGTGACCAACATCATGTCCTGCGTGTTCGAAGGCGGCATCACCGACTTCGACACCGGCTGCCGCGTGGAGTCGCGCTACTTCGCCAACTGCGTGGTCTCGCAGGTGTCGAAGAACATGATCGGCTCGCTGTGGTTCCAGCTCAACGGCATCAACAAGGGCAGTTCGCGGCCGCAGGGTTTCGAACGCTCGACGGTGAAGAAACTCGGCATTCTCGGCGCCGGCATGATGGGCGCGGGCATTGCCTACGTCTCGGCCAAGGTGGGCATCGAGTGCGTGCTGCTCGACACCACCCAGGACGCCGCCGACAAGGGCAAGGCCTATTCGGCCAACCTGCTCGACAAGGACATGAAGAAGGGCCGTCAGACGCAGGCGGGCAAGGATGAATTGCTCGCGCGCATCAAGGCCACGACGTCCTACGACGACCTCAAGGGCTGCGACCTGATCATCGAAGCGGTGTTCGAGGATCGCGGCATCAAGGCCGACGTCACCCGCAAGGCCGAGGCGCAGCTGGAGAAGACCGCGGTGTTCGCGTCGAACACCTCGACGCTGCCGATCACCGGTCTGGCTGAAGCCAGCGAACGTCCGAAGAACTTCATCGGCCTCCACTTCTTCTCGCCGGTCGACAAGATGCCGCTGGTGGAGATCATCGTCGGCAAGAAGACCAGCAAGGAAACGCTGGCACGTGGCTTCGACTACGTGCAGCAGATCAGGAAGACGCCGATCGTGGTCAACGACTCGCGCGGCTTCTACACCTCGCGCTGCTTCGGCACCTACCCGATGGAAGGTCTGACGCTGCTCGCCGAAGGCCAGCATCCGCGCGCCATCGAAATGGCCGGCCTGCAGGCCGGCATGCCGGTGGGTCCGCTGGCGGTGCAGGACGAGGTCTCGCTATCGCTGTCGATGCACATCATCGAGCAGACGCGCAAGGATTACGCCGCCGAAGGCAAGACCGTGGCCGAACATCCGGGCGTGGCCGTGACCGAGAAAATGGTCAAGCAGCTCGATCGTCCCGGCAAGAAGGCCGGCAAGGGCTTCTACGACTATCCGGCCGGTGCGCCCAAGCATCTGTGGGCCGGTCTGGCCGAGGCCTTCCCGCTCGCGGAGCAGCAGTTGCCGCAGCAGGAAATGATCGACCGCCTGCTGTACGCACAGGCCAACGAAGCGGCGAAGTGCCATGAGGAAGGCGTGGTCGAAACCGTGGCCGACACCAACATCGGTTCGATCTTCGGCTGGGGCTTTGCGCCCTTCCAGGGCGGCGCGCTGCAGTTCATCAACGCAGTCGGACTGGAAAACTTCGTCAAGCGCTCGAAGCAGCTGGAGAAGAAGTACGGCGCGCGCTTCAAGCCGGCGAAGCTGCTCGTGAAGATGGCGAAGGAAGGAAAGCGCTTCGAGTAAATGCAACACACCCTAACCCTCTCCCCGTTTACGGGGAGAGGGTTAGGGTGAGGGGCGTTTTCGAGTCTGCTCTGACCATCGATTGAACGAGCCGGCTGAGCCGGCGCCCCTCACCCCGCCCCTCTCCCCACTTGTTGGGAGAGGGAGAATCCAGCAACCACCCGTTCAATTCAGGACGCTTCGATGCTCAATGCCGCACTAGCACAAGGCAGCTACGTCACCGACGAGCTGCGCATGTTTCAGGAAACCGCACGTCGCTTCATGCAGACCGAGGTCGGTCCGCATGTGGCGCGCTGGGATGAGCAGGGCTGCGTCGATCGCGAACTGTGGAACAAGGCCGGAGCGCTGGGGCTGCTGTGCCCCAGCATTCCGTCCGAGTACGGCGGCGGTGATGGCAATGTCGCTTTCGAGAAGGTCCTGATCGAGGAACAGGCCAAGGTCGGCTGCTCGGCCTGGGGCCTGTCGCTGCACAACGGCATCGTCGCGCATTACATCCTGCAGTACGGCACCGAGGAGCAGAAGCAGGCCTGGCTGCCCAAGCTCGCTTCCGGCGAATGGGTCGGTGCGATCGCGATGACCGAACCGGGCACCGGCTCGGACCTGCAGAGCGTGCGCACCACGGCGATCCCGGATGACGAGGGCTATGTCATCAACGGCCAGAAGGTGTTCATCACCAACGGACAGCAGGCCGACCTGATCATCGTGGTCGCCAAGACCAACCCCAACGAGAAGGCCAAGGGCGTTTCGCTGCTGGTGGTGGAAGCGCCGAATGTCGAAGGCTTCCGTCGCGGCCGCAATCTGGAAAAGGTCGGCATGCACGGCCAGGACACTTCGGAACTATTCTTCGAGAACGTGCGGGTTCCAAAGAGCGCGCTGCTCGGCAAGGCCGAGGGCATGGGCTTCATGCAGCTGATGGAACAGCTGCCGCAGGAGCGCCTGATCGTGGCCTGGGCCGCGGTGTCTGCGATCGAGCTGGCACTGGATCTCACCACCACCTACGTCAAGGACCGCAAGGCCTTCGGCAAGCGGGTCATCGACTT
>JBEBWZ010000157.1:0-7534 GCA_040391865.1 Solimonas flava | reverse complement strand
CGGGCAGGCGCCCGGCAGCCGTTGGGCGTACTACGTGGTGCCGCGCGACTTCACCGGCCATTACGGCCCGACGGCGGCGACCGTGGTGGAGATTCCCGATCAGCTGGCACCGCCCGCACCCTGGCGCGTCGAAAGCTGGGAGCTTCCGGGCGCCGGACCGCTGGCCCTGGAATGGGATGCGATCGAGCTGGACAACTATCGCGGCGCACACAACGACGGCCGCCAGTACTGCAATCTCGCCGCCATTGCCAATGGCAGCGCGCCGCGACTCGAATACGTGGCGGCCGGCGGCAGCTGTGCAACTTCGCCGCGCCGCGCGGTGAACCTGTCGATCAGCGGCTATCGCGTCTATCGCTTCGACAGCTTCGAGCAGGCCTCGCGGTTCAGCGATGCCGACGGCGACGGTGTTGCCGATGCACTGGAGCGCAGCAGCGAAGACGCCGGAACCGCCTGTGATGCCGCTGTGCAACCGGCGGGCGAGCCCAATTTCCGTGTCGATCATCCGACCTCGGCACCGGTGCAGGTGATCACCAAGGCCGACGGCCGACGGCGCATGGTGTTTCGTGACGCGACACCGACCCAGCACAAAGGCAGCAGCTACTGGTATCGGCTCGCGGCCGTCGGCGGTAATGGTCGCCCCTCCGCGCTGTCGGCGCCGGTTCGCGGCTTCGTGCCGGATCGTGCCTTGCCGACCATGCCGGAAGGCACGGTGCGGCTGGCGCAGCAGCCAGGGTGCCCGGATTACCGGGTGGAGATGAATGCCGGTGCCGGCAAGAACAACCTGCAGCTGATCGACAGCGCCGGTGTGGCCAGCCGTGTGGAAGCGATCTGCCGCGACGGCAGCCGTGCCGCCAGCTGGTCGTTTCCGCGGGCGCCCGATGGCACGCCGCAGGCGATGCAGCTGTCCGCGCAGCAGTGCGCCGCGATGCAGCAGTGCGGCGATATCGCCCTGCTGAATTTCGTGCGCGGCAGCAAGGCTTTCGCCGGCGGCGTGATCGAGGATCTGCCGGGCTGCAGCGGCTCCGCCGAGCTGCAGGGTCTGGCGGTGGGCAAGCAGCAGTGCCAGGTGGAGCCGCCGTTCGCAGACGGCCAGGCGCTCGACGAGCCGCCGCGCGTGTTCGTCGATACCGACCAGTGCGTCAGTCTCTATCGCGACTTCGGGCGTCTGCCCGGCAGCACGGCGGAGGGCAGCGACAGCTATCGCATCGGCACCTGGTGTCAGCATCACGGGGCGATCAATCTGCCCCTGCCGAATCCGGAACCCGGCACGCCGATCTGTCTGTCTGCGACGCTGCAGAACGAGAACGCGCGTAGCTCGGCGCGCGAACGTCTGCCGTGCTTCACCCTGACGCCGGCGCAGTCGCCGCCACCACCACCGACCGCGGTGTCGCTCAAGTTCGCCGGCGACAGCGCCGTCGTGACCTGGCTGCCGCCGCCGCAGCGCAGCGCAGCGACGATCATCGAACTGTTCCGCAAGGGCAGCAGCGGAACCTCGGTCCGGCATACCGCGCCTCATGCCGGTGTGCGCGGTGGTGACGGGATGCGTGAAGTCACGCTGAGCCTGCCGCCATCGCCGCCGGGTAGCGGCTGGCGCGAGGAATGGTGTCTGCGTCTGGTGACCGTGGGACAAGGCCTGGCAACGAAAGCGGCTGAACGGCTGTCGTCGCCATCGGCGCCGCTGTGCGGAGAGCGTCTGCCGGCCGCAGCGCTGCCGTCGCCGTACCTGCCGTGGCCGCGGATCGAGACGCCGCCGACGCTGCATCCGCTGAGCGCGCTGTACTACGCCGATGAACAGGCGCTGCTGGTGCGCTTGAGCACCGCACCGCTGACCGTGAAGACCGACCTCAGTCCGCGCGCCTGTCCATCACCGGTGGTGGTGCCGCAGTGCGGTCTGGTCGGAGACAAGGGCAGTCCGCAGCACTGTCTGGACGGCACGCCGGTGACGCATTCCTGCGGCGCGCCCTTGCAGGACGCGTTCTGCATTGCCGTGCGTAGTTCCGCGGCACCGGAACTGGGCTTTGTCGCCTATCGGCAGTCGCGTATCAGCAGCAGCAGCCCCCCCGGCGATTTCATCCAGGTGTCGCCGCTGATCGATCGCGTTCATTGCGAACTGAGCATCACCACGAATGAAAGCGGCGGTGCGCGTTATCTCAACACCCTGAACGATCCTTACGTGCATCTGCTGCAGGGCGCGCTGTTCGGCCCGCAATGGAATGGCCCGCGACTGGTGTTCCTTGATCGCTATCCACATCGTGGCGATCGGCAGTATCGCTATCAGTTCGTCTACTTCGACGATCGCGGTGAAATCTCCGCGACGCGGACCAGTGAATGGGTGAGCGTGCAATGAACTGGAAAATTCCCGGCGTTCTCGCCGCGCTGACGGTATTCAGCGCCGCCAGTGCCTCTCCGATATTCGATGGCACGGCGGCCAACCTGTGGGTGGTGCATCCGGGTGGCGAGACGCGCAGCTACGGCATCGGCGACTGGTCGGCGGGCGTGCTGCTCAACGGCGGTCTGGCCCAGGTGACCACCGATGGCGGTGGCAGCCACAGCATTGCGGTCGGCCACGAACCGGTATCGATCTACGTCAACCAGACATCGCAGTCGGTGCCGTTGCTTTCGCCGGTACAGATTCCGCTGGCGCTGGCCGGCCTGGCGCGTGGCAGCGGCGATCCCCAGCAGGGGGGCGTGCAGCCGACGGTGCAACTGCATCCAGGCAGCGGACGTTATGACGGGACCGTCGCGGTCAACCTGCGTGCGACACGCGGGCAGGGAGTGACCACGCCGCTGACCCTGCGTTGGCGGATCAACGCCGGCGCGCAGCAGAGCCGCAGCTTCACGGCCGAGGAGACTGCGGAAGCGCAATTCTTCCTCGTCGACAACGGCATTCACCAGATCGAGGCCAGTGCGTTTCAGGGCAGCAAGAGCAGCCCGATGGTCAGCGCGAAGATCGAGATTGCCGGTGCCGATCGGCAGCGCGACAGCGATGGCGACGGCATTCCCGATCTGGTGGAACTGGCCCTGGGCATGAACCCGCTGACCGACGATATCGGTCTGGACAGCGATGGCGACGGCTGGTCGGATTTCGAGGAATTGCTGCGTGGCAGCGATCCCAGGGATCCGGACAGCAAGCCGCTGGACAGCGATCTCGACGGTTGGTCGGATTTCGACGAGCGTCTGCGCGGCACCAATCCCAACGATCCGGTGGCCGTGGTCGGTGGCAAGAAGCAGGCCGTGAAATATCCGGATCGCCCGGTGGCGCGTCGGCTGTATGAAGTCGAGACGCTGTTGTCCGGCGACGTGTCCTGTGCCGTGGACCCGCTGCAGCTGCGCCAGAACCTGTCCGGCTTGAGCGCCATCGGATTCACGGGCGACGAACGCTATGACCTCACCCGGCTGCCGGATGCGGCGCAGCTGAGCGATCAGCCGCGGCCCCAGATCGAAAGCGAAGTGCCGGCCCATCTGCGGCGGGGCGAGGCGCAGGCGGCATTGCAGGCCGGACGTCTGCCGGCCCTGCGCCTGCCGGCGGGCGAGGCCCTGATACTGCGGGTGACGGATGATCAAGGCTACCGCCTGAAACGGGTGCTGCCATCGTTTGCCGATCCGACCCCGGGTGAAGTCACCGCCTGGCTGGTGGCACAGGGGCAGGACTGGACCACGGCGCAGCAGTGGCTGGATGGCTACATCGGATATCTGAAAGCGCGATTGCTGCGGCATGACCTCGGCGGCGTGAATGTCGAGCAGGGTGCCAGTGCTGCGCTGATCGAATCGCTGCTGGCCTGGCAGGCGACGGATGCCGTCGCACCGTTGCTGATCGGGGTGCCGTCGCAGCCGGTTGAGCCGCTGGCGGTGCAGCGGCTGCGAACGGCATTGCAGGACAACGGTGCCGGTTTCGGAATGCTGGCAGAACGCCTGCTGATGCTGCCGGAGCTGGCTGCTGCCCGCAGCGGGATTGCGCAGGCCCTGGCATGCGATGCCGCAGCGGACAGCGAGCGCGCCGCCTACGACAAGGCGCTGGCGATTCCTGCGACGGCGCGTTATCTCAGTCGTCTGCTGGTGCTCGACGATCTGCAGACGCTGGAACCGGCGTTGCGCGCGTCGCTGATCGACCCCGCGGCCGATACCGATGGCGATGCGCTGGCGAACGCGGCGGAACTGGCGCCGCGTGATTTCCGCGATCCACGGGTGGCCGACAGCGCGGCTGCGCTGCCGACGCTGAGCGCCCGCGATCTGCGCGTGCGTGAAGCGGAATCGGCGGCAGTCTATCTGCCCGTGGTGCTGCAGCTCTCGGCGCCGGCAGCGCAGACGGTGCGTCTGCGCTATGCCACGCGCGATGGCAGTGCGCTCGCCGGACAGGACTACGTGGCGGCCACCGGCTTGCTGGTGATTCCGGCGGGCGAGCGGGAAGCGCAGTTCACGCTGGAAGTGTCGAGCGACCGCATTGCGGAAGACGACGAGCACTTCGAGATCCATTTCAGCGAGGTCGAGCACGCGGTGCTCGCGCGCAGCGTGATGCGGGTGGTGATCGAGGATGCTGCCGCGGCTCAGCGCACGCCGCTGGCGCAGGATGACAGCGGTAGTGTCGCGCCGGGCGCGGATCTCGATGTCGATGTGCTGGCCAATGACGATGGCCGCGGTGCGGCCCTGTATGTCAGCCTGCATCGTCTGCCGCCGGTCGGCAGCGCACAGGTGCTGGCCGACGGCAGGATCCGTTACACCGCCAGCAGCGGCTTCGTCGGTTCCACCACGCTCCAGTACCGTGTCGAGAACGGCGACGGTCTATGGGCGGTGGCGACGGTATCGATCAGCTCGACGGTACAGCCGAACACGCCGCCGGTGGCGGTCGATGATGTCGCGACCACGCGCTCGGGCACCAGCGTCGACATTGCCGTGCTGGGCAACGATCGCGATGCCGATAATGACGTCCTGATCGTCAGCGTGGTGCGCGCGCCGGCGAATGGTACGGCGCTGGTACTGGGCAATGGCTCGATCCGTTACATCCCCGGGGCGGCTTTCAGCGGTCAAGACAGCCTGCGTTATCGCATCGACGATGGTCGCGGCGGCAGTGCCGAGGCCGAAGTCCGCATCACGGTCGAGGCGCCGCCACCGCAAGTGACGATTGCCGATGTCACGGTCATCGAGCCGGCCACCGGGCAAACCAGTGCGGTATTGACCGTGCGCCTGTCGGCACCGAGCAACAAGATCGTCACGCTCGCCTGGCGCACGCGGCAGAACACGGCACTGGCGGATGTCGACTATGTGCAGTCGTCGGGCACGCTCAGCTTCTTGCCGGGCCTGACTCAGCGGCAGATCACGGTTGCGGTGCTGGCCGATGCGATCGAGGAATCCGACGAGCAGTTCTGGGTCGAGTTGTCGGAGGTGGTCAACGCGGAACTGACGCGCGGGCTGGCGACCGTCACCATCAAGGACGGCACGCAGCGGAACCGCTTGCCGGTGGCGATGGATGACGTGGGCACCGTGTCACCGGGACAGAGCGTGATCGTCGCGGTGCTCGCCAATGACGTCGACGCCGACGGCGATGCGCTGACGGTCAGCCTCAGCACCTTGCCGGCGCACGGGGAGGCGGAAGTGCTCGCGGATCAGCGCATTCGCTACACCGCTGCGGCGGACTACCAGGGTAGTGACAGCTTCCGTTACCGCATCAGCGATGGCCGCGGTGGCAGCGCCGAGGCGGTCGTGCGCATCAGCATCACCGAGGCGGCGCTTGCGGGCTTCGCCATCTATGAGGCGCTGGAGGAGCCGGTGGACGACATGCGCGTCAGCCACCTCTATCGGGTGCAACTGGACAAGCCCGGCAGCGTGCAGCGTCTGACGCCGGACTTCGCCGAAAACGATTCGGGGGTGCAGAACTACTGGATCAGTCCGGATGGACGTCATCTGGTCTATCTGGCGTATGTCCCGGATGGCAGCTGGGCGCAACGCCTGTATCACGTTGCGCTCGATGCCGAGGTGCCGCTGGCGCGGCCGTTGAGCCCGCTGCCGATGGCCGGTGCATCGGTCGGCTACCAGGCACCGCTGTTTGTCGATGACGGCGGTGCCGTGGTCTACCTGCTGCGGCGTGATCCCGCAGTGCTGCAGTCGGATCTGGTGCTGACGCCGCTGGATCAGCTGCAGACGGTGCAAGTGCTGGTGCCGGGACACCGCGGCGATGCCGAAAGCCTGCTGCTCGCCGGCAATGGTGCCGCGCTGTATGGAACGCTGACGGCCGCCGGTAACGAACGGTCGATCATTCGCGTGCCACTGGATGGCAGTGGGCTCGAGCGTATCGGGCCGACCGGCGTCGGTTTCCACACGATGGAGCCCCTCGAGGAAACAGCGGATGGTCGCTGGCTGCTCTACCGTCATCAGATGGGCTTCAGCAGTGCGGATGACGCGGGCCTGTTCGCAATCGACCTGCAGCGTCCGGGCGTGGTGCAACGGCTGACGCCGGACTATCGCGCGGTTGGCGGCCGGCTTGGCTACGGGCACCGCCTCGTTGCCGATGGCCAGCGCCTGCTGTTCGTCGCCAACGGCGGCGAGCGGCTTGGGAACGGCGACCGGACCGGCCAGCTGTTGTATGAAGTCCCGCTGCTGGCGCCGCATGTGGTCAGCCGGGTCTCGCCGCTGTCGCCGGCCGATGTGGTGGAGTTTGTCGCGATCAACGATGTCATCACATACATCGACCAGTTGTGGGCCGATAGCGGCCGCGAGCAGCAGTTGCTGCAGGTTGAACGGCATCTGCCGGACAGCGCGCAGCTGTTGGCGGGGCCGATGCCGGGGCTGAGCCAGTTGCAGGCGAATCCGGACGGCGATGGCGTCGTGCTGCTGCAGCGCGTGGGTGGCAGCGACGACCTGCCGGGCGATGCCGATGTCATGCGGCTGCAGGCGGATGGCACGCGGCAGGTCTTCGGTGGCGGCAGCGTCAGTGATTTCCTGCCATTGGCCGATGGCCGGCACCTGTTGCTGATCGCGGATGGCGATGAGGCCTATGGTGGCTACGGCGGCGAGTTGCTGCTGACGGATGGCACGAGCATGACGCCGCAGCGGTTGACGCCGCCTGCGCCGGCGCGCAGCAGGGTGGTGCGCGTGCAGGTTCATCAGCCGCCGTCGTAGTCGCTGTGTGCCCGAACCGTTGTATGACGCGTTATTGCCGCTTGTGGCGTCCTTCGTCCCGCGTGCAAGGGCGGCTGCGACGGGCTCGACACTTCTGTCGGCAGGGCTCTGCTAGGGTAGCGGCCGCGGTAGCGAGCATCCTGAGGGCCGGGAGAACACGGCCGTGACGATGGATGCACTTCTCGGGCATCAGTGGGGTGCCTGCCGATGTCAACGGATGCTGACGAGGGAGTCCGACATGAGTAGAAAGAATGGGGTTCTGGGCGCATTGTTCGCGATCGCGATCGCGATGACCGCGAGTGCTGGCGTGCAGGCGGCCGGCAGTGCGGTCATCGACGGTGGTGACGGCACGCAGCAGCAACGCATCAATCTTGAATACAGCGGCGACAAGCTGCGCATGGACATGCAGGGCCAGCAGGAC
>JBEBWZ010000156.1:0-7577 GCA_040391865.1 Solimonas flava | reverse complement strand
TGTTCCTGCCGCAGGTGGTGAAGTCCGCGCGCGTGATGAAGAAGGCGGTGGCCTATCTGATCCCGTTCATCGAGGCCGAGAAGAAGCCGGGCGATGCGGTGGTGGCCAAGGGCAAGATCGTGATGGCCACGGTCAAGGGCGACGTGCACGACATCGGCAAGAACATCGTCGGCGTGGTGCTCCAGTGCAACAACTACGACGTGGTCGATCTCGGCGTGATGGTGCCGGCGCAGAAGATTCTCGATACCGCGATTGCCGAGAAGGCCGACATCATCGGTCTGTCGGGGCTGATCACGCCGTCGCTGGACGAGATGGTGAACATGGCCAAGGAGATGCAGCGCCAGGGCTTCACCATGCCGCTGCTGATCGGCGGCGCGACGACTTCTCGCGCGCATACCGCGGTCAAGATCGATCGCGCCTATCAGGGCCCGGTGGTGTGGGTGAAGGATGCTTCGCGCTCGGTGCCGGTGGCATCGGCGCTGCTGTCGGACGAGCAGCGGCCGAAGCTGATGGCGGAAGTGGAGAAGGAATACGAAGCGATCCGCGTGCGCCACGCCGCCAAGGATCGTCAGGAGAAATACCTCACGCTGGCGCAGGCCCGCGCCAACAAGACGCCGGTCGACTGGACCGGCTACCAGCCGCCGCGCCCAAGGATGCTGTTGCAGCAGACCCGGGATGTCTGTGACGGACCGGCCTGTGACCATCAGCATCACGCGCAGGCCATCCAGCATGTACGCGTGTTCAAGGACTATTCGCTGAGCGAGCTGCGCGAGTACATCGACTGGCAGCCGTTCTTCATTGCCTGGGAGCTCAAGGGACGCTTCCCGGACCTGCTCAATTCGCCGACCACCGGCGAAGCTGCGCGCAAGCTGTGGGAAGAAGCGCAGGCGATGCTGGATCAGATCATTGCCGAGAAATGGCTGACGGCCAGTGGCGTGATCGGACTGTTTCCGGCGGCGCAGGTCAACGATGACGACATCGAGGTCTATCGCGACGAGAGCCGCAGTCAAGTGCTGACGCGGCTGCACACGCTGCGCCAGCAGAGCGAGCATCGCGAGGGCGTGCCGCATCGCGCGCTGGCCGATTTCATCGCGCCGAAGGCCAGCGGTCTGCACGACTATGTCGGCGCGTTCGCGGTGACCACCGGGCTGGGCTGCGCCGAGCGCGTTGCCGCGTTCCGCAAGGCCAACGACGACTACAACGCGATCCTGCTGGAGTCGCTGGCCGATCGTCTGGCCGAGGCCTTTGCCGAGCGTCTGCATCAGCGCGTGCGCAAGGAATTCTGGGCCTACGCGCCCGACGAGCAGCTCGACAATCAGGCCCTGATCGACGAGCGGTACATCGCCAGCGGCGGCGGCATCCGCCCGGCACCGGGTTATGCGGCCTGCCCCGAGCACACCGAGAAAGGCAGCTTGTGGCAGATGCTCGATGTCGAGAACAACTGCGGCATCACGCTGACCGAAAGCTATGCGATGTGGCCGGGCGCGGCGGTCAGCGGCTGGTACTTCTCGCATCCGCAGTCGCAGTATTTCGTGCTCGGTCGCATCGACAAGGACCAGGTCGCGGACTACGCGGAGCGCAAGGGCTGGACGCGACAGGAAGCGGAGAAGTGGCTGGGCTCCAACCTCGGCTACGAGCCCGAGGACTGAATCGACGCGGCGTTTGCAGTGGCATCGACATCGGCTGACAGCGCTGCGCTCCGCGACATCTTTGCCGGAGCACGGCGAGCCGCTACAGTCCGTGCCAGTGAGCGAGAGGATGCCTAGTGAGCGACGCCAAGCGTAAACAGCTGGAACCCCCGGGCTGGTGGAAGCGCTGGCGGCCGTTGCGCTGGCTGGCGGCACTGGCGGTGATCGCCATCGCGGTGGCACTGTTCCGGGGGCCCGGAGCGGACGAGGCGCTGCCGGCCTCGGTTGTGCAGGAGGATGTGGTGGTCGCTCCTGCTCCAGCGCCCGAGGTGATGGCACCCGCCGCAGAATCGGTGGCGGCAGCAACACCCGAGGCGCCGGTGACGGCGGCACCGCCGACCGCGGAGATCGCTCCCGTTGCAGCAGCGAAGGCGCCGGCACCTGCCGCGCTCACGGCGGACACGACCAACGCCACGGCGAATGCCGTCGTGATCGAAGAAGAGCCGGTGTACTTCGAGGAAGAGGAAGTGCTGCCGCCGCCCACCCTGGATGAAAAGGAATACACGGCGATCGCTGCGCAGCGGGTGACGCTGATCGGCACGTTCAAGAGCTACAGCGGCGTCGACGAGATCCATCGCCAGCTGGCAGCGGGTGGTGAGGAACCGGAGTTGCGCTCGAATCACGCACCGAAGCGCCAGGGGATTCCGCCGCGTGAGCTGGATGTGTTGCGGATGAAGCCCTACCGCCATCTGGGCGTGGACGGCACGCTGGAGCTGCAGTTCTTCAACGATCGCCTGTATCAGGCGGAGTTCGAGCCCGATGATGCCGATGCCTACCGTGCTGCCGTGCGCAAGGCTTTGCCGCAGCTGAAGCGCGCCAAGTCCGGACGCTCGGAACGGCGCGACGTTTCGCTGCGCATTGCAAGCAGCATGGAGCTGGCGGTCAGCGAAGTCGGGCAAAGCCTGCGCACGCGGCCGTTCGTGCTGTGGCAGGACCTGCGACTGGTGCGGCAGCGCGATGCCTGGGATTACCGCTACGCGCAGAAAGCGGTGAACTAGCGCCGAACTCTGCAAGCGTCGCAAACGAAAACGGGCGCCTCTGGCGCCCGTTCCGTTACGGCCTGTCGCATGGACTCAGTGGTGATGCCCGCCGACACCATGGACGTGGCCATGTGCCAGTTCTTCCTCGGTGGCCGCGCGCACGTCGGTGATCTCGACGTCGAAGTTCAGGGTCTCACCTGCCAGCGGATGATTGCCGTCGACGGTGACCATGTCGCCCATCACGCGGGTGACGGTGACCTGCATCGGGCCGCCATTGCCCTGCGCCTGGAAGCTCATGCCGGGCTGGATGTCCTTGATGCCCTGGAATGCGCGGCGCGGCACCTGCTGGATCAGACGCTCGTCGCGTTCGCCGTAGCCTTCCGCGGGCGTCACCTTGACCGTCAGCTTGTCGCCGGTCTGCTTGCCGGTCAGCGCCTTCTCGAGGCCGGGGATGATGCCGCCGCCGCCGTGAATGTACGCAAGAGGCTCGCCGCCACTGGAACTGTCGATGACTTCGCCCTGATCGTTGGTGAGCGTGTAGTGCATGAGAACAACGAGCTGGTCAGCGATTTGCATAACGGGGTTCCGGGTAGAAGAGCGGCGATGCTAGCAGATGCGGGCCTCTGAGACGGTATTCAAGAGCACTTTCACAGCGCTTTCGAGACGCGATTCTGAGTTTTTAAGAAGATGATTTTTGATTTTAATCAGTTAAATAATCACACCATGAAAAAACGCTCGCAATGTCGTGCCGGGGACGCGCCTCTTGAAGCGACGCGCCTCTAACCCCACGTCCATGTCATGCGACGCCCGGGTGTGTCGCCGCTGCCAGAGCGCCTGATGCGCAAGGAGATCGGAATGCGGCATCGTCATCAACGTGGAAGTGTGCTGGTCGGCATGCTGGTCATGCTGCTGTTGAGCCTGCTGCTGTTCTGGCTGCCGGGTTTCGGCGCGCTGATCGCCGGCGTGGTCGGCGGCAAGCTGGCCGGCGGCGTCGGCGCGGCCCTGCTGGCGGCGCTGTTGCCGGGCGTGGTGCTCGGCATTGCCGCATTTGCATTCACGCAATGGCTCACGGGTGTGCGCCTGTTTGCCTGGATCGCAGGCCTCGGCGTGACCGTGCTGATGCTGATGCAGGTGGGCATGCTGCTGCTCGGTGCCTTGATCGGCGGCTTGCTGGCCTGATTGCATCCCTTGCATCCGACCCCCGATGATGCAGGCCGGCATCGGGGGAAAGTCGAAGATGAAGCGGATTCTGGGATGGGTTGCGGCCTTGCTGCTGGTGGTGCTGCTGGTATTGCTGGCGCGCACCCTGATGTTGCGGCCGATCGCGCCGCTGGCGGCGCCGCTGCCGCCGATGGCACTGGATGAAGCTGCGCTGGCGCAGGGATTGTCGGATGCGCTGCGCATCCCCACGATCTCGCATTCCACCGACATCGAGCCGGATACCGCCGCGTTCGAGCAGTTCATCGCCCTGCTGGCGCAGCGCTTTCCGCGGGTGCATGCGGCGATGTCGCCGCAGCGCGTTGCCGGATTCAGCCTGCTGTACACCTGGCCGGGGCGCGATCCGCAGGCGCTGCCGGGTTTGTTGGCCGCGCACATGGATGTGGTGCCGGTGGAGGCGGGCCGCGAATCCGCCTGGACCCATCCGCCCTTCGACGGCGTGATTGCCGACAGCTACGTCTGGGGCCGTGGTGCGCTGGACGACAAGGCCAGCCTGATGTCGCTGCTGGAAGCCGCCGAGTGGTTGCTGGCGCAGGGCTTTCAGCCCGCACATACGCTCTATTTCGCCTTCGGTCATGACGAGGAGATCGGCGGCGAGCGCGGTGCAAGCGCAATCGCCGCGCTGCTGCAATCCCGCGGCGTGCGTCTGGCCTATACCCTGGATGAAGGCAGTGCCGTCACCCACGGCATCGTCACCGGTGTCGAGCGCCCGGTGGCGTCGATCATGGCCGGCGAGAAGGGCTATGTGACCTTCCGTCTCACCGCGCGCGCCACCGGCGGCCATTCCTCGATGCCGACGCCGGATGGCGCCATCGTGCAACTGTCGCGCGCGCTGACGCGGATCGAGGACCAGCCGCTGCCGATGCGGCTCACGCCGCCAGTTGCCGCCATGCTTTATCGCCTGGCGCCGGAGATTCCGGTCCCACAACGGCTGCTGATCGCCAACCGCGAGCTGTTCGAGCCGGTGCTGCTGCGGGCAATGGCGGGCGGCTCCGTCACCCAGGCCATCGTGCGCAGCACGCAGGCGTTCACGGTGTTCCACGCCGGCATCAAGGACAACATCCTGCCTGCAGAGGCCTATGCCCTGATCAATCTGCGCCTGTTGCCGGGCGATCGTATTGCCGATATCGCCGAGCACCTGCGCAAGGTCATCAACGACGAGCGCATCGAGTTGACCCAGGAATCCGGCTTCGGCAAGGAAGCCCCGCCGGTGTCGGACCCCAATGCAGCACCCTTCGCCGCATTGGCGCGCGCCGCCAATGAAGTCTTTCCCGACGCAGTAGTCGCAAGCGGGATCATCCTTGCCACCGCCGACAACCGGCACTACGCCGAGCTGCGCGAGCAGGCCTACTACTTCGCACCGTTTCCCTACGCGCAGGAAGACGGCACACGCATCCACGGCACCAACGAACGCATCGGCATCGCCGACTACGCCAACATGGTCCGCTACTACGTGCAGCTGATGCGCCACAGCGGCAGCTGATGGTCCGCCTGCAACTCAAGGTTGCGCCCAAGTCCGGCCGCAATGCGATCACCGGCTGGATGGGCGACACGCTCAAGGTGTCTGTCACCGCTGTGCCGGAACGTGGCAAAGCCAACGAAGCGGTGATCGAGTTGCTTGCAGATGTTCTGCGAGTACCGAAGTCGGCGATTCAGGTCGTGCGCGGTGCGAGCAGTAGCCAGAAGCTGGTACAGATCGAAGGACTGATCGAGGCTGAAGTCATTAAGCGGCTAGGTGACCCCGCCGCTTGACTCGTGGAAGGCAGCTTTCGCAGATGAACCGTGGCTGGATCTAGATCTCGGCCGCGTTGAACTCCAGCACCTCGATCAGCTGTGCCGGATCGAGACGAATGCCTGAGGTGTAGTACTCAAAGTCCGCCGGCCTGTCGGCAGTGGCATGCAAGCGGCCATCAACAAACATCAGCACCTGATCGCTGTTGATAACCAGCTGAATGTCGGCCGTACTCGGATTGGGCACCGCCAGCTTTCCGGTGGAAAGGCGCCGCCACTTTTCGGTAGTGGTGTCGTAGAAAGTCAGCATCGCCTGACTCTGACTGACGCAGGCCAGCAGCACATCGCGGTCATCGTTGTGGACCTTGCGACCTTCCACCATCACGCCCGCGCAATCATCGTCTGCCGCCAGCTTCGGCAGCACCAGGCGAGCACCGACGGAAACACCTGCATACCGTAGGGGTGAGTAAGAAGCGATGGTGATGAAGGCGGATTTCTCCGCATTCTTGGTTTCGATCACCATCCGTTGGCGGGATGCATCAACGGCCGCGCGACTGTCGTCGTTGTTCCAGAACTTGCCCCAATCTGGCTTGTCATCTCTCTTCTTTGTCAGCGACAGCAGCTTTCCCACGCCGGAATAGGAGGTGAAGTTGTCATACGCCAACTGTGATTGGCCGGGTGCAGTCTTCAGCATCAGGAAGCGTGCCTGGCGGGAATCCAGACCTGTTTCCGTAACGCGGAGATTGTCGTAGCGTGCCGAGAACACGTCACCGCCACCCAGGCCGATGGACGTCGGTGAGAAGTCGATGACCTTGGTGCGGCCGACCACCTCATTGTTGACCGACACCACAAACGCTCCGGCCTTGCTCTCTATGGTCAGCGTATTGACTGCGCCGGGCTCCGATTTGACGGCTGCAACAAAGGTCCAGGGCAGCAGTGCCTTGGCCCATTCACCGCGGCGCCAATACACCACCATGACGTTCTTGTCCTTGGGCGAGAGGACAAAGCCCACCGAATCCCGAAACGGCGCATTCAACTCGATTCCGGAGAATGCGTCCTTTCCTGTCTGGCGCGTGACGGCAATGTCCACGCTGACTTCATAGCTGGCCGCCGGACTCAGCAGGAAGCTGCGGGTCACGGACGTGTTGCCCAGGTTTGCATCGCTATTGGTGAAGCTCAGCTGCCCCTTGTCGAATGCCACGGTTACATTCTTGTCGGGCGCGCTCCAGCCCGTGTCCTGGCTGAAATCATCCTGAAGTGCCACGGTGCCGGCAGCGGCAAAAGCATTGCCAGCGAAGGCTGCAAGCAGGAGAACGGCGGGCGTCAGTCGTTTCATGGTGATCATTGCATGCTTGCTCATGGTGCCCAGCCTTCCTTCACCATCACCGCCATGGTCTCTCTGCACTGCAGCTTGTCAGGCGCATCGTTGTAATCGCGTTTGCCGCTGCCGTAGGTGAGGCACAGCTGAATCAGTCGTGCCGCCTCGGCATCGTCCTGAGGCACACCGCGACCCGCCAGATACAGCCGGCCCAGCATCAGTGCGCTCCACGGAAAGAAATCATCAGCGTCGTACGCGTTCTTGCGCAGTTCCCGCGCCGCGTACTCATAGTCCGGCGTCTTGAAGAACTCTTTCGAGTGAGGACGCAAGTGCAGGGCGAACTCGATCAGCCGCTTGCGTGCAAAGTAGCGATAACCCTCGCTGTCGACGCGGGCATTGATCTCAAGCATGTCCCGCATCGCATCAACATCGCCGCGCGTCTCCAGCGGGTAGTCCAGGTCCTTGCTGATGGCGTCATACATGTTCAGGTACTGGCCCTTGCTGGCATCCATGCGCCGCTGTGCACTCGCAGCCAGACCACTGAACAGGTTCGCCACCGCCTCGTTGGAGTTCTGTACATGCGCCTGCGGGTTGTTGCGGTAGTCGTTGATCCAGCCGAGCACCATCTCGGTGCGGGTGAAG
>JBEBWZ010000155.1:0-7581 GCA_040391865.1 Solimonas flava | reverse complement strand
GCGCGCGCACGTTCAGGTCGATCTCGGTGGCCGCCACCGTCTTGCCGCTGGAGGACACGTAGTCCGCCGGCGGCGCCACGAACGCGACTTTCGGGGTGTGCTGGCGCTTGGCCGCTTCCGCAAGGTCCTTGATCAGGCCCATGCGCAACGCACCGTAGGCGCGGATGGTTTCAAACTTTTCCAGCGCCGCGGGATCGCCGTTGATCGCTTCCCGCAGTTCGGTGCCGGTGTAACCGACCTCGGCGGCGTTGATGAACACGGTCGGGATGCCGGCATTGATCATGGTCGCTTTCAGCGTGCCGATGCCCGGGACTTCGAGGTCGTCCACCAGGTTGCCGGTGGGGAACATCGAACCGCCTTCGTCGCCGTCTTCCGCCGGATCGAGGAATTCGATCTGCACCTCGGCCGCCGGAAAGGTGACGCCATCGAGTTCGAAGTCGCCCGTTTCCTGCACCTGACCATCGGTGATCGGCACGTGCGCGATGATGGTCTTGTTGATCTGCGTCTGCCAGATCCGCACCACACACACGCCGTTCCGCGGAATGCGCGAAGGATCCACGAGGCCGTTGCTGATCGCGAACGAACCGACGGCGGCGGTGAGGTTGCCGCAGTTGCCGGACCAGTCCACGAACGGCTTGTCGATCGACACCTGCCCGAACCGGTAATCCACGTCGTGGTCCGCCCTGCTGCTCCTGTCCAGGATCACGGTCTTGCTGGTGCTCGAGGTCGCACTGCCCATGCCGTCGATCTGCGCGCCGTACGGGTCCGGCGAACCGATCACGCGCAGCAGCAGCCGGTCGCGGGCGGCACCGGCCTGCTGCGCCGCTGGCGGCAGGTCGCCGAGCTTGAAGAACACCCCTTTGCTGGTACCGCCGCGCATGTAGGTGGCGGGAATCTTGATCTGGGGAACGTGAGCCATGGAACGAGTATCCGAAAGAAAGTGGGTTATGCGCCGTCGCGGTTCAGGACACGCTGCGGCATGAGGGGCCACGGCCCGAAACGCACATGCAGCAACAGCGAGGCCAGAAGGTAGAGCAAGCCGAACGCGATGAAGGTGGGGACACCACCGGAGAATGGCGCGGTCGGGAAAATCAGCAGGGAACAATTGACGCTCAGTTGCAGCACCAGCACCACGATACCGCTGCGGGTATGGGCGTAGACGAATCCGCACATGATGGCCACACCGATCTGCGCGACGAACAGCGCCGGAACCGGAATGCCCGGGATCACGCCGACGCCGAACAGCACGATCGGTGTCCACCAGGCGGCCCAGAAGATGCCGACGATCACGCTCGCGCCCAGGACCGTGGTGCTCCGGCGCAAGCGCGTGATCGCGTAGCCGACCCAGACGATCTCGCCGACCAGCGCGCCGAGCAGCACATTCGGAAAAATGTCGCGCCGGAATGCCAGTTCCAGCGTCGCCCTGGAAGTTTCCTCGAAGCCGGTGCCGAGCACCGCGCCCTTGGCCGCGAGCGTCAGTACCGAGATCACCGGCGGCCACAGCAGCACGAACAGCAGCCACAGCGGGTTGATGCGCCAGACCGTCAGCGGCCTGAGCAGATCGAGTGCCGCGCTCCAGCCGCGAAACAGGAACACACCGCCGGACAGGACCAGACCGAGCAGATAGAAACGCCCGCTGAAATAGACGTTCTCCGGCAGCCAGCGCGTGGAGATCGCGTAAACCAGTAGCCAGTTGGCCAGAACGATGGCCCCCAGCACGGTCCAGACTTCCCGGTCCCGCATCAAGGAGGGCGCAACTGCGTGCGTGTTCATCGCGCCCTCCCTGAGTCAACCGCTTGCCGGAAACCCCGGTTCTTGCCGTCCGATCAGTTTGCCTTGTTCGACGCCAGGAAATCCTGTGCGAAGCGCTGCAGTACACCGCCGGCCTGGTAGATCGACACTTCCTCGTCCGAATCCAGGCGGCAGGTCATCGGCACTTCGACCGTCTCGCCGTTCCTGCGGTTGATCACCAGCGTCAGCGTGGCGCGCGGCGCCAGCTTGCCGACCACGTCGTAGGTCTCGGTGCCGTCGATGCCCAGGGTCAGGCGTGTGGTGCCCGGCTTGAACTCCAGCGGCAGCACGCCCATGCCGATCAGGTTGGTGCGGTGAATGCGCTCGAAGCCTTCGGCCGCGATCACTTCCACGCCCGCCAGGCGTACACCCTTGGCCGCCCAGTCACGCGACGAGCCCTGACCGTAGTCGGCACCGGCGACGATGATCAGCGGCTGCTTGCGCTCCATGTAGGTTTCGATCGCTTCCCACATGCGCATGACCTTGCCGTCCGGTTCCACTCGCGCCAGCGAACCCTGCTGCACCTTGCCGTCGACGATCGCCATTTCGTTGATCAGCTTGGGATTGGCAAAGGTCGCGCGCTGTGCGGTGAGGTGATCACCGCGATGCGTCGCGTAGGAATTGAAGTCCTCTTCCGGCAGGCCCATCTTGTGCAGGTACTCGCCGGCAGCACTGTCCATCATGATCGCGTTCGACGGCGACAGATGGTCGGTGGTGATGTTGTCCGGCAGCACCGCCAGCGGACGCAGACCCTTGAGCGTGCGCGCACCGGCCAGCGCGCCTTCCCAGTACGGCGGACGGCGGATGTAGGTGCTCATCTTGCGCCAGTCGTACAGCGGGCTGATCTTCTCGTCGTCGAGCACCTTGAAGGTGAACATCGGATCGTAGACCTTGCGGAACATTTCCGGCTTCACGCTGCTGGCCACCACCGCGTCGATTTCCTCATCGGTCGGCCAGATGTCCTTGAGCGTGACCGGCTTGCCGTCCTTGTCGGTACCCAGCACGTCCTTCTCGATGTCGAAGCGCACGGTGCCGGCAATCGCATAGGCGACGACCAGCGGCGGCGACGCGAGGAAGGCCTGCTTCGCGTACGGATGGATGCGACCGTCGAAGTTGCGGTTGCCGGACAGCACGGCGGTTGCATACAGGTCACGGTCGATCACTTCCTTCTGGATCACCGGGTCCAGCGCGCCGCTCATGCCGTTGCAGGTGGTACAGGCGAAGGCAACGATGCCGAAGCCCAGCTGTTCCAGTTCCGGCAGCAGCTTGGCTTCTTCCAGATACAGCTGCACGGCCTTGGAGCCAGGCGCCAGCGAGGACTTCACCCACGGCTTGCGGGTGAGACCGCGCGCGTTGGCGTTGCGCGCCAGCAGGCCGGCGGCAATCACGTTGCGCGGATTCGAGGTGTTGGTGCAGCTGGTGATGGCGGCGATGATCACCGCGCCATCCGGCATCTGGCCGGGAACTTCTTCCCACTTGGCGGCGATGCCGCGCTCGGCCAGCGCGCTGGTCGGCAGACGCTTGTGCGGGTTCGACGGGCCGGCCATGTTGCGCACGACGGTGGAGAGATCGAATTTGAGCACGCGCTCGTACTCGGCGGTCTTGAGCGCATCCGCCCACAGGCCGGTCTGCCTGGCGTAGGTCTCGACCAGCTTGACCTGCTCGTCGGCGCGGCCGGTGAGCTTGAGATAGTCGATGGTGTTCTGGTCGATGAAGAACATCGCCGCGGTGGCGGCGGACTCCGGCGCCATGTTGGAGATGGTGGCGCGGTCACCCAGCGTCAGTGCCGAGGCGCCCTCGCCGTAGAACTCGAGATACGCACCGACGACCTTCTGCTGGCGCAGGAACTCGGTCAGCGCCAGCACCACGTCGGTGGCGGTGATGCCCGGATTCGGCTTGCCGCTCAGCTCCACGCCGACGATGTCCGGCAGGCGCATCCACGAGGCGCGGCCGAGCATCACGTTCTCGGCTTCGAGACCGCCGACGCCGATGGCGATGACGCCGAGCGCATCGACGTGCGGGGTGTGGCTGTCGGTGCCGACGCAGGTATCGGGGAACGCAACGCCGTCCAGCGTGTACACCACCGGCGACATCCGCTCGAGGTTGATCTGATGCATGATCCCGTTGCCCGGCGGGATCACTTCCATGTTCTTGAACGCTTTCTTGGTCCAGTCGATGAAGTGGAAGCGGTCGTCGTTGCGGCGATCCTCGATCGCACGGTTCTTGGCGAACGCATCCTTCTCGAAACCGCCGTGCTCCACCGCGAGCGAGTGGTCGACGATCAACTGCACCGGCACCACCGGATTCACCTTGGCCGGATCGCCGCCCATGTCGGCAATCGCATCGCGCAGACCGGCGAGATCGACCAGCGCGGTCTGGCCGAGAATGTCGTGGCACACCACGCGCACCGGGAACCAGGGAAAGTCGAGATCGCGCTTGCGCTCGATCAACTGTCCCAGATAGGCGTTGATCTTCTCAGGCTCGCCCTTGCGCACGAGGTTCTCGGCGTGGACGCGCGCGGTGTACGGCAGCTTGTCATAGGCGCCTGGCTTGATCGCATCGACCGCGGCGCGCGCGTCGAAATAATCCAGCTGGGTACCCGGGAGGTTCTTGCGGAAGGTGGTGTTCATAGAAGACGTGAGGGGTGAGGCGTGAGGGGTGAGGCGTGGGAAGAAGGGCTCGGCTGCTGCGCCTCACTCCTCACGCCTCACGGGGTCGTCGCTTAGCGACGATCCTTGATCGGCACGAATTCGAGATTTTCCGGCCCGACGTAGTTGGCGGTGGGGCGGATGATCTTGCCGTCGATGCGTTGTTCGATGATGTGCGCGCTCCAACCGGAGGTGCGGGCAATCACGAACAGCGGCGTGAACATGTCGGTCGGCACGCCCATCACGTTGTAGCTGACGGCGCTGAACCAATCGAGATTCGGGAACATCTTCTTGATGTCCCACATCACCGTTTCCAGACGCTCGGCGATATCGAACATCTTGGTGCTGCCGGCCTCGATCGACAGATCCTTGGCCACCTGCTTGATCACCTTGTTGCGCGGATCGGCAATCGTATACACCGGGTGACCGAAGCCGATGACGACTTCCTTCTTCTCGACACGGGCCTTGATGTCGGCTTCCGCTTCATCCGGCGTGTCGTAGCGCTGCTGGATCTCGAAGGCCACTTCATTGGCGCCGCCATGCTTGGGGCCACGCAGCGCGCCAATGCCGCCGCAGATCGCCGAGTACATGTCGGAGCCGGTGCCGGCGACGACGCGCGAAGTAAAGGTCGAAGCATTGAACTCGTGCTCGGCGTACAGCACCAGTGAGGTGTGCATCGCCTTGACCCACGACGCCTTCGGCTTTTCCTGATGCAGCAGGTGCAGGAAGTGACCGCCGATGGAGTCTTCATCCGACTCGTCGACTTCGATGACCTTGCCGTTGTACGCGTAGTGGTACCAGTACAGCAGCATCGAACCCAGCGAAGCCATCAGCTTGTCGGCGATGTCACGCGCGCCGGCATGGTTGTGGTCGTCCTTCTCCGGCTTCACGCAGCCGAGCACCGACACGCCGGTGCGCATCACGTCCATCGGGTGCGCCGACGGCGGCAGCTGCTCCAGCGCGGTCTTCACCGCGGCCGGCAAGCCGCGCAGCGACTTCAGCTTGATCTTGTATGCCGCGAGTTCAGCCTTGTTCGGCAGCTTGCCGTGCACCAGCAGGTGCGCGATCTCTTCGAATTCGCAGGCATTGGCCACGTCGAGGATGTCGTAGCCGCGGTAATGCAGGTCGTTGCCGCTGCGGCCGACCGTGCACAGCGCGGTGTTGCCCGCAGCAACGCCACTCAGCGCTACGGATTTCTTCGGCTTCGGGCCGGTGGCCGGGGTGGGTTCACTCATCGTTCTCTCCTAGATTCTCTAGAGCCTGTCAGCCTGAGCGTAGCGAGACGCTGCTCTCAGACTGCTCACGGTTGGGCAAGCGGATCCTTCGCTACGCTCAGGATGACAGCGGTGGCCTTACTTCTTCTTGCTGGCAAACAGCGCGTCGAGCTTGTTCTCGAACGCGTGGTAGCCGATGCGGTCATACAATTCAGCGCGCGTCTGCATCAGGTCGAGGACATCCTTCTGATGGCCGTTCGCGCGGATCGAAGTGTAAACCGCCTCGGCGGCCTTGTTGGCGGCACGGAACGCGGACAGCGGGTAGAGCTGGATGCCGACACCGACCGAAGCCAGTTCCTCGCGCGTGAACAGGGGCGTCGCACCGAACTCGGTGATGTTGGCGAGCACCGGCACCTTCACCGCATCGACGAACTTCTTGTAGGTCGGCAGATCGTAGGCGGCCTCGGCGAAAATGCCGTCGGCACCGGCCTCGACGCAGGCGATCGCGCGCTCGATCGCGGCATCCACACCTTCGGCCTGGATCGCGTCGGTACGCGCGATCAGGAAGAAGTCGGGATCGGTCTTGGCGTCGGCGGCGGCCTTAACACGGTCCACCATCTCGTCCTTGCCAACGATTTCCTTGCCAGGACGATGGCCGCAGCGCTTGGCGCCGACCTGGTCCTCGATGTGGCAGGCGGCGGCGCCGGCCTTGATCAGCGACTTGACCGTGCGCTCGATATTGAAGGCACTCGCGCCGAAGCCGGTGTCGATATCGACCATCAAAGGCAGATCGCAAACATCCGTAATACGGCGCGTGTCGGTCAGCACGTCATCCATGGTGTTGATGCCGAGGTCCGGCAGACCAAGGCTGCCTGCGGCCACACCGCCGCCCGACAGATAGATCGCCTTGAAGCCGGCGCGCTGGGCCAGCAGGGCGTGGTTGGCGTTGATCGCACCGATCACCTGCAACGGCTTTTCTGCGGCCAGGGCAGCGCGAAAGCGGGCGCCGGGGGTCTTCAGACTCATGGAGTTCTCTCCTTGTGGATCATGCGCAAGCCGCGCGTAGCAAATAGGGATCAAGGGTCGTGCCAATCCGTGCCGCAATCGCAGGCGCGGCGGAATGCGATCATAAGCCATTGATGAACATTGCCTTTAAGGAAACCCCGCGCAGCCGCCACCGCGATTCCCGCCGCAATGACGTTTCAATGCTCGTTACACTTCGTTTCAATTGAAACACAGTGGAACGATCGCCCCATGGACCGCAGCCTCCGCCTCCCCTCGATCTGGACCGTCAGCGTCTCGCGGCTGTCGAGCCTGCTGCGCGACGTGACACCGGAATTCGACAAGCGTGCGCACATCGAGACGATCAACCTCGGCTTCGAGGACGCGGCACATCGCATCCGCCGCCGCCTGCTCACCGAGGACTGCGACGTGCTGCTGGCGGCCGGCTCCAACGGCGCCTACCTGAAAAGCCGCATCGACAAGCCGCTGGTGCTGATCCGCGCCAGCGGCTTCGACCTGATGCAGGCGCTGACACGCGCGCATCGCCTGTCGCCGCGCATCGGCGTGGTCACCCACGAGACCGAGATGCCAGCCTTCGCCGAGTTCCAGAAAAGCTTCGGGCTTAAGATCGAGCAACGCGCCTTCGTCACCGCCGAGGATGCGCGCGACTGTGTCAGCGAGCTGACCGCGCGCGGCGTCGGCGCCATCGTCGGCACCGGCTCGGTGGTGGACCTGGCGGAAAGCGCTGGCGTCGCCGGCGTGCTGATGTATTCGACGGCGTCGATCCGCGAAGCCTTCGAGAACGCGCTCGATGTCGCCGAGATGATGTCGCGGCAGACCGCGACCGGCAGTGCACGCCGCAGCATGCGGCGGCGCGGAAGCGCGGCGCCCGCCCGCTACCGCCTGCCCGACCTGCTGGGCGAAAG
>JBEBWZ010000154.1:0-7639 GCA_040391865.1 Solimonas flava | reverse complement strand
ACGGCTCGAAGACCTCGCCCTGCCTGATGCTGCTGACGTAACGCGCGACAAACTCCGGCTCCAGCGGCTGCTCCGCCCCGCCCTGATCGACGGTCACCGGCCCGAAGAAATACTGCGGCCCGGTGTCGTAGGTCAGATGCACGTCGGCGGCATTGTCTTCCGGAAAGATCCGCAGTTCCGAACGGGTATAGCGCGCATCGAGATAACCGCGCGAATACGCCGCCGTCGCCAGCAGCGACTTGAAGTTCTCATAGTCGCTGTGCAGCAGCGGAATGCCCGACAGCAGGCGTCGTGAAATCCGCCGGCGTTCGCGCTCGAAGTCATCGTGACCGGCGCCGTCGATGTGGAAATCGACCACGCGGATGTGGGTACGCGGCCCCGGCTGCACCTGGTAGCGCGCGCGCCAGTTCGGAGCCTCGCCCTCGAGGCGGGCGTCGATCTCCGGGCGGTAGTACCCGAAGGGCTGCAGCGCGGTACGGATCTCGTCCGGCGCCTGCTGATGCAATGCCGCCACCATGCTCTGATCGAGATCCTTGCGCGAGTCCGCCTGCGCGATCGCCAGCCGCAGCTCGACGTTGTCGAGCAGTTCGCCGGACAAGCCTTCGACCTCCACATCGATGGCCGCCTGGACAGGCACCGCGACGCAGAGTGTCAACCACAGCGCTGCGGTACGGGTCATCGATACAAAATGCATGGGAGCGGATTGACGGACAGCGCGATGCGGGGGCACGGACACCCATTGTGCCGGTTACGGCGCGACAAGTGCGATGGGTTATTTCTCCTGGGCACCGTGCCGCGCATCGCAACGGCCGATATCGTGCTCAGGGAGGTCCGGGTATCATCCGCTCACCTGGCCGCATCCCCCCAACAAAACAGGTATGCCTATGAGCGCGCTGACCTTGTACATCGGCAGCAAGACCTTGTCCTCGTGGTCGCTGCGCCCGTGGCTGCTGCTGAAGCACCATCAGGTGCCGTTCGAGGAAGTGGTGATCGCGCTGCGTCAGGCGGACACCCGCAGCCGCATCGCCGAACATTCGCCCAGCGGGCGTGTGCCACTGCTGCGCCACGACGAACGCCGCATCTGGGAATCGCTGGCGATCTGCGAATACGCCGCCGAAACCTTCGCCCTGCCGGCCGCCTGGCCGCTGGACCCCGCCGCCCGCGCCTATGCGCGTGCGATCGCAGCGGAAATGCACGCCGGCTTTGCCGAACTGCGACGCGAACTGCCGTTCGAATCCAACCGTCACCCGGAGCGGGTCCAGATCGGCGAAGGCGCCCGCGCCGACATCGCCCGCATCCGCAGCCTGTGGCGTGAAGCGCGCAGCCGCTTCGGCGCCGCCGGTCCCTGGCTGTTCGGACACTTCGGCATTGCCGATGCGATGTATGCGCCGGTGGCGCTGCGCTTCTTCCTGTACGACATCGAGCTGGACGGCCCGGAGCGCGATTACGTCGACAGCATCGTGCTGCACCCGGCGGTGCAAGCCTGGATGGAAGCGGCGACGCTGGAGCCTGAGCTGATGGCGCCGCCCGCAAAGGCCGTTGCGCCGACGGCACCGGCAACCAGCGCCGCGCCCTTGGCCGAAGCGGCCGCGCCGCCGAAACCTGCCGCTGAAATCCCCGCCCCCGCACCCGCATCGGCGGCTGCGCCTGACATTCGCAACACGGCAGTACCGGCGGCCGCGCCCGACGCCAGTGCTCAGGCCAAGCCCGAGCGCGCGCCCGTCAGCGTCAAGCACCGCATCAAGTCGTTCATTCTGCCGCCGGACTGAGCGGCACCGGTTGCGGCGTCAACCCCTGCGCGCGCAACAGCGTGAGCAAACCATCGGGTCCGATCAGGTGCGCGGCGCCCACGACCACCAGCTGCGGATGACCGCTGCGGAATCGCGCCAGCAACTGCGGCACCCAGGCGTGGTTGCGGTCCGCGACCACGCGGCGGTAGATCTGCGGATAGTCACGCTGCATCTCTTGCAGCAGGCGTTCGATGCTGGCGCGGTCGTTGTCGCGCCAGGCCGCATACATCGCCGCCGGCAACTGCTGCTCATCGGCCATGCCATCGAGCACCTGTTGCAGCAGCTGCTGCGCCAGTGCCGGCGTCAGCTCCGAGAACAGCGCCAGGTGCTGCGCGGTCGGCTCCAGCCACGCAATCGTCTTGCCGTCCGCCTTGGCGCGACGGTGGTAGTACGGGTCCAGTCCCAGCTCGGCGCTGAAGCCGGCCTCCTGATAGCTGCCGACCTCCAGCGTCAGCGCGCAGAACCAGGCCTTGAACGGATCGCACAGATCGACCGGCAGCCGCTCGGCCTGCGCCCGGGCACGAACCCGCGCATAGAGCGCCGGCGGCAACTCCGCGGCGAGCCCGCCGGTGCCGGCCAGCGCCGCCTGCCGCATCTGCGACTGCAGTGCGGGCGCCGACAAGGCATCGAGATCGGATTCGAACACCAGCGCCTCGGCCGCCGTGTACGCCGCTTCCAGCGGTGCCGGCAACGGATGCGCCGCCTCCGGCAACAGATGCACCGAGCCCTGCAGGTAATGCGTCACCCCGCCAACCCGCAGCGACCAGAGGAAGGGCGAATCCGCCGCCAGCACCGGCCACGGCAGCGCGAGCAACAGGCACCACAGCCCTTTGCGCAGCATGTCTTGTCCCGGATGGCCTATCGCGGCCTTTGTGTCGAAGGCCGCACTTGCAGCCACGGTGCCAGTTGCTCGGCACTCAGCGGCGGCTCGCCTTCGAGAAAGCGGCTCAGGTCGGCGAGATCGTCGTAACCCCAGAACAACTGGCCGCGCACCCTCATCGCCGGCACGCCGAACACCCCCGCCTGCAGCGCGGTCTCGGTGTTGATCCGCAAGCGATCCTTGGCAGCGGGCTGCGCCGCCTGCTGCAGCACGGCGTCGGCATCGAGCCCGGCTTCGCGCAATACCTCCGCGACCACCTCCGCCGATTGCAGCGCACGACTCTCCACCCAGGCCGCGCGGAACAGGCGGTCGCACAACGCCACCCTCTGCGCGGGCAACCGTTCACAACAGGCCACACGCAAAGCCAGCAGCGGATTGAAAGGATGCGACGCGGGCGGCGCGATCGGAATACCGTCGCGCTGCGCCTTGCGCAACACGTTGCCGATCATCCAGCGGGATTTGGGCGGCACTTCCGCCGGGCCCAACTGGCCGTGCGCCTTCAGCAAGCCGCCGAACAGCACCGGCACCGGCTCCAGCGTCAGACCATGACGGTCGGCGATCGCGCCGATGCGATACCAGGCCAGCCAGACGTTGTGCGAAATGAAATCGAGAAAGAAGTACAGCCGCGACGGATCGTCGTAATCGTCGCGGGCCATGGGCGAATTCAACCGGCGTCCGTCGCGGTGGCCTCGGGCATCAACCAGCTGCCGGCAGGCACCGTGTCGCCGCCCAGGGCGGCGAAGTTGAACAGCTTGGGATCGGCCAGCTGCGACGGCGCGACATTGGTCAACGCCGCAAACACCTGCTCGATCCGCGCCGAATGCTCCTGCTCCCAGGCCGTCATCATCTTGCGGATCTGCTTGCGCTGCAGCTGCTCCTGCGTACCGCACAGATTGCAGGGAATGATCGGGAACTGGCGCGCATCGGCGTAGCGGATGATGTCGCGCTCGCGGCAATACGCCAGCGGCCGGATCACCACGTTGCGGCCGTCGTCCGACTGCAGCTTGGGTGGCATCGCCGCCAGCTTGCCGCCGTGGAACAGGTTCAGGAAGAAGGTCGCGACGATGTCGTCCTTGTGATGCCCGAGCGCAATCTTGGTAAAGCCGTTCGCCTCGGCATAGGTGTACAGCGCGCCGCGGCGCAGCCGCGAGCACAGCGAGCACATGGTCTTGCCTTCCGGGATCACGCGCTTGACCACCGAATAGGTGTCCTGCTCGATGATGTGGAACGGCACGCCCAGCGCCCGCAGGTAGTCCGGCAGCACCTGCTCGGGGAAATCCGGCTGCTTCTGGTCCAGGTTCACCGCCACCAGCTCGAACTTCACCGGCGCCTTCGCCTGCAGCTGCAGCAGCAGGTCCAGCATCGTGTAGCTGTCCTTGCCGCCCGACAGGCACACCATCACCTTGTCGCCCTCGACGATCATGTTGTAGTCCATGACCGCCTGGCCGACCTGGCGGCGCAGACGTTTGGTGAGCTTGTTTTGTTCGTGGACGTCGCGGCGGACGTCATCAATTACGGCGGACATCGTTACAGCCCCGAAAATGCAGGGCGGCATTGTCTCATGCGCAGCGCGGCGCGGCGAACAGGCGCCATCTCCATTTTGCTGGCCGGCGCTGAGCCAGCCCAACAGATAAATACGAAGCCCTGTCGCTCGGGTTACCACCGCCGGAAGATCACCCCGGCGCATGTGCCCGAAACCGGGGCAATTCCGTCTCGGAGCCGAGCGCCCCAAACTGCGCTGGAAAGCCCGAGATATCTCACCTCTCTGTTCAGCGATATCGAAAGGGGCTGCAGAACGCCACACAACTATCCGGAACAATTTAGTCGGCCGAAATGGAAAACCCGGATGTAAGTACCTGACCGAATGGACAGTATATTTCTCTGCACGACTTAGGCAGCATATTGGACTGCCGTATAAATCTAGTTGGCAGAAAAGGCATGACACTTCCAGATACCAACGTTGCACAAAGCATCGAAAGTCTAGTCACTGCAGTCGGCATCGTTCTAGCTGGTATCTGGGCCTTCTGGCGCTGGTCGCTGTCTGAGTACCTCAGGAAGCGGGCAGCGATTCCTTCATTCGATGGCACCATCACGGCGGAGAGCGTGCTCGTCGGCGATGGGCGCGAGGTCATAACCGTCAGTTGCAAATGGCGTAACTGCGGGTCCGTACCCCTATATGTCAATACAAAGGAAACTCGGGTTACGGCTTACGTATTACCGGATGCGACTCCAATCGGGGCAATCGGGCCCAGGCTCGGCAACCTCAATGAGCTCTATGTCAGGCGACCATGGGAGCATTGGGCCAGCACAGTCTTAGAGCCGGGAACGGTCAGTGAAATACAGGCTCACTTCCTCGTCACTGCTCGCTGTCCTTATGTTTTTACTTGCCGCCTTGAGGCGCTTTCAAAGCCCAAGCAAGACAAGCAGGTTTGGGTTCGAGAGCTAGTGTGGCGATCGGCAGGTCTCCGAGATTCGGTCGGCCACGAAGCCCAACCCACGGTTCAGTTCGACGTGGCCGCCTCTGGCGGCTCCGCGAGTTAACCTCGGTATTGGACCATGGCTAAATCACATGAACTAGGCTTGCTGGAAAACGCCCTCGACAGCCTCGCGGAGGCGTTGTCTAAGTTCGAGGAAGGTGATGCAGGGAACGTAAAAGCGTACAAATTCTCTGTCCTCCACATGTCTCACTTCATAGAATTACTATTCAAGCATCACATTGCTTCAAAGCATCCGTTGCTTATTTACAAAGACCCTTTTTCGCAGAAGCTCGACAAGAATAAAACTATTGGCCTCTGGGAGGCAGTTAACTTCATCAACAACGAAGCTCCTGACACCGTATCTCCCGAGTTGAGAAAGGACCTTGAGTGGATTAAGCGACTAAGAAATGAAATAGAACATCACAAATTTACAATGGATGTTCCACAGGTTCGTACTACTATCGGGCGTCTATTTCGCTCTGTGATGGATTTCGTCGATGAGTACAGCGATCTAGATATCGGGAATTTTATCCCTGCCCACACGAAAGATACCTTTGAGGTTCTTTCGGATGAGTATGAATTCAATGTTCGAGACGCTATCAAACAGGCGGACCAGGTAGAAGAGGACAATCCCGTAGATTACTCTTCGGACCCAGATGCCGATCCTGTTCGCCTTAATTGCCCAGAGTGTGATCTATCTACGCTTGTTCTATGTGAAGACTCGATCACCGGCTATCGATGCACATTCTGTGGCAACGAGGAAAGCGAGGAACTGCCTGCTTCGTGTGATATTTGCGGGGTCCGCACAATGCAAGGGGAGTTGGTGTACTGGGAGCATGAAGCCGGGGAGACAGAAGGTCGTTGTTATTACTGCTCAGGTCGACATCGGCTAGACAAAGATGACTGACGGGCAGATATTCCAAAAAATCAATTTATAGTAAATTCAGGTGCCTTTCTGTGATAAGCCAAGGTTGGAGACGTTTACTAGTTGTGCTGTCTGCATTTTGGGTTGCCGGGTGCGCAACTTTTCTTGTTTTCGAGCGACAATCTATAAATTTATACGATCGCTTTGACAGGGCACCGCCAAAGTATTTTTTTTGGAAGTGGCCTTCACGTGACCATTTAGTGCCATCTCTTTCTGAAATGGCAGATCGTCCTCCGCGACTGGAAGATCTTTCTCGTATTCAGTCCAACAAGGGAAAGGAGAAGCAGCTTGAAGTGCGCTATTTCCGCGTTGCCATTGTATCCTTGGTCCCTATAGGTTTCCTCTGGTTAGCTGTTTTGGCGGCTTTTTGGGTCAAGGAAGGCTTTCTGGCATCAAGGAATAGCAAAAGTGGATAGCCAAAGCCTAGCAGGCGGTTCTATTAGAGCTCCACGTTGAAACTCCATGTCCTCAATGCCAAGGGGTGAAACGTAAATTTGGGTTTATCATTAGAAATCGCTGCATTTCCCAAAAAAAGAAAACCATCTAAATCTCTCGCGCTTCTTTCGGTCAAGGATTTTTCAGGGCAGTTGAAAAGGTTATAGCAACCTTCTTGACCTTCAACTCAACATCCTAAAGCACCGTATTATCGATACACTTTCTGAGATCACCCCAAAACTGGGGCGTCACTAGAAGGTGCATAGGTCGTGAACATCAAACCAGTACATCGAGCGTCTTGTCATTGTGGCGCTGTGCAGTTTGAACTCACTCTACCCAACGGCCTGGAGAACCCCAGGCGCTGCAGTTGCTCTCTTTGCAGAATGCGTGGCGCTATCGCGGCCTCGCTCGTTCTTGACGGCCTCCGCATCCTGAAAGGTGCCGACAAGTTGACCCTTTATCAGTTCAACACCATGACCGCCAAGCACTACTTCTGCTCGGTGTGCGGTATCTACACCCACCATCAACGACGTTCCAATCCCGAGCAGTTCAGCTTCAACGTCGGCTGCCTCGAAGGCGTCAATCCGCTTGATCTTGGTGAGGTGCCGATTCTTGACGGCATCAATCATCCGTCTGATCGGTCTGAATAGGCGACTGTGGCGCGTTAACTACTCACGCCACTCGATTTTCGCCGAGCGTGCAGGCTCTGCTTGCTGACCCGTCCCGGAACAACCACACCAATGGTGTACGGTGCCGGAAGTCGATAGCCCCCCTTTCGCCTGGCACCTAAATTTTCGACTCCATACCAAGAACAGGGGGTGCAGCCTTTATCTGCCAGCCCTGAGAATCCAACTGAACCCGCCGCCTTTCGCTGCACTAGGCTCTGCGGCCAAAAAGCTGGAGTATGTGGCGTCACGCGCGGCGTTCCGGCTTGGAGTGCCGCAAATATTGTCAGTCCTTTCACTCGCAGCAGCATTCACAAAGAACCAATCGATGAAACCCTTCCTGTTGCTGGTGCTGCTTTTCGTTGCCGGCCAGAGTCATGCAGCGGCCACCCGTGACGAGATCATGCGAGAAGCCCTGCTGCGCGGTTACAACACGGCCGATGCGGAGCGGAAGTACAACGACTACC
>JBEBWZ010000153.1:0-7729 GCA_040391865.1 Solimonas flava | reverse complement strand
GCGTCCGAATCTGCTGTCCTGCAGATTCGTCGAGTCCAACTCGCGGAGCCACATCGTTACAGAAGCCCCAACCTCGGTTGGGGCTTCGTCGTTCTGAAGCCTGATCGGGCCGGACTCTCACCAACGCCCCTGCGGGTCGTGGTTGTCAGGGCCATCCCTGGCCCTGACCCCTCACTGACGTTCGGGGCCGCCCTGCGGGCGTCCGAATCTGCTGTCCTGCAGATTCGTCGAGTCCAACTCGCGGAGCCACATCATTCAGAGCCCCGGTTTTCGAACCGGGGCTTTGTTGTGTCTGGAGGCTGGACAGGAATTCCGACGCGAAATCACGCCCTGGGACAGCCTGGTTCCCGCGCCGATGCCGGTCGTTTCTGACGCGCTGCAGTCGCTAACACCACACGCGGCTGTGCTGCCACTGGGTAAAAGTATTCATTGACCCTCTTACCTGCCGGGCATAGGGTGGACCCAGGCTGCGCGATATCGGTGCATCACCCTCATCGTGCAGCGTCCATCAGTACCTAGCATTTTTCGCGGGCCGGGAAGGCTGCGACGCGAGGGAAGCATGAAGCGTTCGTTGCGCAGGTGCTTTGGGGTGGCCGCGATCATTCCGGCTGCGTTTGCGATCCTGCTGGCCGGGCCGTTGCTGTCGGCGCCCGTCGGGGCGCAAGCGACCGGCGAGGGAGCGACGCAGGATTTTCGCCAGATGCTGCCGGAAACGGACATGCATTCGATGCCGGTGGCCAAGACCCTGCCGCCGCGCTCCGCCGCCGCTGCGACGCCGTTCTCCAGCGCAGGGGTCGCGAAGAATCCCCAGGCGCCGGATGCGGTGGCCGTCGGCAGTTCCACCTGCGTTGCCTGCCATAGCCAGGAAAACCTGCAGTTCTCGCACACCCTGCATGCGCGCGCGTTCCGTGCCGGGGCCATGGGTTCCAATGCCGACCGCAGTTGCGAAAGCTGTCACGGTGCCGGTTCGGTGCATGCCGCGAAGCCGACGCAGGCGGGGTCGATCATCGCGTTCACGCATAACAGTGCGACGCCGATCGGGACCCAGACCGAAACCTGTCTGAGCTGCCACGTCGGTGGTGCCCGCCAGCACTGGACGGGCTCGGTCCATGAGGCGCGAGGTCTGTCCTGCAGCGATTGCCACAACCCGATGGCGAAGCTGTCGCCGGAAGGCTTGATGAGCAAGCACTCGATCAACGAAACCTGCGCGACCTGCCATCAGGACATCCGCGCGAAATTCAATCGCCGCTCGCACATGCCGCTGCCGGAAGGGCAGATGTCCTGTGCCGACTGCCATAACCCGCATGGCACGGTGACCAAGCCGCTGCTCAAGACCGACACGCTCAACGGCACCTGTTACACCTGCCACGCCGAGAAGCGCGGGCCGATGCTGTTCGAGCATGCGCCGGTGCGGCAGAACTGCATGAACTGCCACGATCCGCATGGCTCGAATCAGCAGACGCTGCTGGTGGCCCCGATGCCGATGCTGTGCCAGCAATGCCACACGATGACGCGGCACCCCAATGATCTGCAGACGCCGATCGGCCTCGGTACCGGAGCCGCCAACGATGAGCGTCTGATGGGGCGTTCCTGCATCGCTTGCCACACCAACGTGCATGGGTCGAATCATCCGACCGGCACGCGGCTGCATCGGTAACGGGAGGCGCGACATGGCACGGACCCACAGCTTGACGCCCTTGTTCGGCATGGCTTTCCTGCTGGCGCTGCCGGCTGCGGCCGCCGATTCCAGTGCCAGCGCGCGCGTCGGCGACCTGCAATACGGCAACGGATTCGATCCGCGCGGCGACAGCGTGCTGTCGCTGGATGCCGATCCCGACGGTCTTTCGTGGCTGCATCGCGATCAGCCACGGACCCCCAGCGGTGTGCTGTATGCGCCACCGCCGCGTCTGGGCGGCGAGCGGCTGTTTGGCGATTGGCGTTACGACGGGCTGCTTGAAATCGGTGTCGGTTATCTGGGCGGCAGCCACGACGCGCAGTTCTTCCGCCAGTACAGCGACTGGAGCAATGGGCTGATGCTGGGGCTGTTGTCGTTCGAGGCGTATCAGCCCGACAGCGGCAACTATCTGGAAGCGCGCGGCAGTCGCATCGGCGGCAACGATCAGTTCTGGCGGTTGCGCGCCGGGCGTTACGGTCATTACAAGGTCGAAGGGTTCTATCGCGACATGCCGCATCTGGTGACCAGCACGGCCTATCCGATCTGGGAGGGCATCGGCAGCGGCACGCTGACCTTGCCGCCGGGGCTGATGCCCGGTGCCAGCGCGCCGGCAGACATCGCCACCGCGTCCGCCAACGCGCCGCGCACCAGTGTCCGCGTCAATCGCAGCCGCAGCGGCCTCAGCATCGAAGGCGATGTCGGCAAGCGCTGGATCGCCTATACCTCGTTCAGCAACGAGGAACGCAACGGCACGCGGCTGTGGGGCGGGCCGATGTTCTTCAACTATCCGTTTGCCGATAACGGCGGTGTGCTCGAAACGATACGGCCGGTGGATTTCACCACCACCGATCTCAGCGCCGGCGCGCGCTACGCGGGTCAGGTGTGGCAGTTCAATGCGGTCTACAACGGCTCATTCTTCCGCAACCACCAGAATCGGCTCGACTACGAGACGCCGTTCATTCTGTCGCCGGTCACCGGAACGCCGGCGGCCGGCGTCATCACCCACGGGCAATTCGCGCTCGAGCCTGATAACGATGCGCACAATCTGCGACTGGATCTGTCGCGCGCAATCCTTGGCAACGGACGTCTGTCCTTGACCGGTGCGCTGGGACGCATGCGTCAGGACGAAACCCTGCTGGCGCCGATGAACTGTCAGGGGCGGATCGGGATCGATCTGTCGCCGGGGCCGGACTACACCATCGATTGCGCCGACTGGAATACCACCGCGGCGTTGTCGCAGCCGTCGGCCAATGCCCGCATCGACACCCTGCTGCTCGATGCCAAGGCCAGCTTCCGCCCCACGGCCAACTTCGGCTGGCATGTCGAGTTGCGCCACTACGACGAGACCAACAAGACCAACTATCTGTCGTACAACCCGCTGACCGGCGAATACGGCTACATCACCGAGAACGGTTCGATGGGAACCATCGTGCCGGGCGAGATGGGTCTGTTCGATCCGAACAATCCGCTCTACCAGTCCTACTTCACGCACATCCGCGCCATTCCCTATGGCTATGCCGAAAGCCGCGCCGAGCTGGGTGGCGACTGGCGCATCGATCCGCTCAACACCGTCAGTGCCACGTACAGCTTCATCCGCTATCGCCCGGATCATCGCGAGCGTTCGCGGCTCGACGACAACCAGCTGGCGCTGAGCTGGGTCAGTCGCGCGATTGCGCAGGGCAGCCTGCGGGTCAGCTACGAGTTCGCCACACGCAGCGGCGACCACTACAACTACTTTCCGTACGCCGCGTTCTACTCGACCGCGATCCCGGGCTATGTGCCGGGCGCGGATGCCTCGCCGTTCACGGTCGATGCGATGCGCAAGTACGATCTTTCCGATCGCGAGCAGCACAAGTTCCGCGCGATCTTCACCCATCCGGTGGGCGAGGACGCCACGGTATCGACCATCGCGTACGGCAAGTACAACGATTACAGCGCGGCGATCGGGCGCAAGGGCGATACCAGCACCGGCCTGATGCTGCAGTGGGACTACCAGCCGCTGCCGACAATGACGCTGAACGCGTATCTCGGCGGCGAACTCGGCAAGGTGCGCATGAGCAACGTCGCCGATGCGGAGGCGGTGGTCAGCGCCGACCCCAGCTATGGCGGCGCCAAATACCCGTTCGAAAACACCTGGAGCGAGTCCGACCAGCAGCGCAACGTCAATGCGGGGCTGAGTGCGCGCCGCAGTTTCGGCCGCTATCGCGTCGATGGCAGCTACAGCCTGGTCTATTCACGAGGGCGTCTGGATTACGACTACGCATCGCCGGGCGCGCTCTCCGGTACGCAGCAGCCGTTCCTGAACCAGCTGACGCCGTTCCCGGACAACCACTATCGCTTGCAGAGCCTGGAACTGGGGCTGACCCGTGCGTTCAGCGAGACACTGGCGGTGCGTCTGTTCGGGCGCTACGAATTTGGCGACTTCAACGACTGGCACTACGACGGCTTCCGTAACAACTTGCTGTACGACCACCGTCTGTACTCCGATCAAGGCCCGGCGGCGCATTACGATGCCAGCCTGATCGGCCTGATGTTGCAGCTGAAGCTCTGAGGGCCGGCCATGCAAGCTCGCAACCTGACGCTCATCCTGATGATCGCGGCCTGTGGCGGTCCGGCACTTGCAGCCGACAGCTCCGCTGCGGTCGCTGCCGCAGAGCCGGCCGCGGCATTCCAGGATCTGCGCAAGACGCCGTCGATCACCGGCAATGCGCAGGCGGGCGAGGGCAAGGCCGTGGTCTGTCAGGCCTGTCACGGACCGCAGGGACACTCCATGGTGCCGATGTTTCCGACGCTCGCCGGGCAACCGGCCACCTACACCTATCTGCAATTGCAGGATTACAAAGCGGGACGGCGCCACAACGAGGTGATGTCGCCACAGGCACAAACGCTGTCCGACGAGGACATGCGTGATCTGGCCGCGTACTTCGCGGCGCAGGTGCCGGTGGCGCTCTCGGCTGCGGGTGCCGCGGAGGATCTGCTCGCGCGTGGCCGGCAGCTGTATCAGCAGGGTGAACCGAAGGCGGGGATTCCGCCGTGCCAGGCCTGCCATGGCGCCGACGGCCGTGGCGTGCGCGCGGCGGCTGCCGGTCGCGGCGTGCCCTGGCATACCTATCCGGCGCTGGCCGGGCAGCAGGCCGTGTATGTCGCGGCGCAACTGCAGGCGTTCAAGGACGGCAGCCGTGCCGGCAGCAGCAATGCGCGCGTGATGCACGGTGTGGTGCAACAGATGGATACAGCGGCGATGCAGGCCGTGGGCGCTTATGTGGCGCAATCGCTGCCACCGGCGAAACAGGACCGTGGTGCCGCGGACGGCGCGGCTCCGGGGTCCGGTACTGACAGGAGATGAATGATGAGCAAGCTTGATCGGCGGTCTTTTCTGAAAGTCGCGGCCGGGTCCGCTGCGGCGGTCGTGGGTGGGCTGCAAGCCACGGCCGCGCTGGCGTTGGCCCCTGCCGAGCGGTTGTCGCCGGATGATCCGACGGCCAAGGCGCTGCACTATGTGGAGGACGTCAGCAAGATCGATCCCGCAAAGGCGCCGACCCACAAGGCGGGCAGCGACTGCGCCAATTGCGTGCTGTATCAGGCTGCGGCGGAGAAGGATGGCCATGCGCCTTGCGGGGCGTTCGCGGGCAAGCTGGTCGCGGCCAAGGGCTGGTGCGCTGCCTGGGCTGCCAAGCCGGCGGGTTGATCGCAGCCCTTCGACCCCCATTAACGGGTCCGAAGCCCCGCCCGGTGCGGGGCTTCTCCTTTTCAGGGGCGACGACGGTCGGCGATCACGCCCCTGCGGCGCCTTTGCGGCCACCGGAGGGAACAAAGACCGCGGGATCGGAGTGCCGGCCCTTGAATCTCCGGCGTCCGTCCCCAACAATTAGCAGCCCTTACTGGTGAGTGCTAACAGTTGCCCGAGAAGCGGCTGGCTCATTCACCGTTGGTTTACTCAAGTCATTGACTCATCGGGAGATTCAATATGAAGCTGCGCCCTCTGCACGATCGCGTGATCGTGAAGCGTCTGGAAGAAGACAAGAAGTCTGCCGGCGGGATCATCATCCCGGACTCCGCCACCGAGAAGCCGGTCAAGGGCGAGATCCTCGCCGTCGGCCCTGGCAAGAAGGACGACAACGGCAAGAACATCGCGCTCGACCTCAAGGTCGGCGACGTGGTCCTGTTCGGCAAGTACTCCGGCTCGGAAGTGAAGGTTGATGGCGACGACCTCCTGGTCATGCGCGAAGACGACGTCATCGCGGTCTTCGCGAAGTAAGCGCCTCACCCATCTACATCTGGTCCCGCTCTCGGCGGGACGATCGAAACAAGCATTTCAAGAGGAATTCTGAACATGGCAGCCAAAGAAGTCGTTTTTGGTGACAGCGCGCGTTCGCGCATGGTCGCTGGCGTCAACGTCCTGGCCAACGCGGTCAAGGTCACGCTGGGTCCGAAGGGCCGCAACGTCGTGCTCGACAAGTCGTTCGGTGCGCCGACCGTGACCAAGGACGGTGTGTCCGTGGCCAAGGAAATCGAGCTGAAGGACAAGTTCGAGAACATGGGCGCGCAGCTGGTCAAGGAAGTCGCTTCCAAGACCTCCGACGAAGCCGGCGACGGCACCACCACCGCCACCGTGCTGGCACAGGCGATCGTCAATGAAGGCCTGAAGTCGGTCACCGCCGGCATCGACCCGATGGACATCAAGCGCGGCATCGACAAGGCCGTCGAAGCCGTCGTCGCCGAGATCAAGAAGAACGCCGTTCCCTGCAAGGACCGCAAGGCCATCGCGCAGGTCGGCACCGTGTCCGCCAACGCTGACGAAGCGATCGGCGAGATCATCGCGGATGCGATGGACAAGGTCGGCAAGGAAGGCGTGATCACCGTTGAAGACGGTTCGGGCCTCGAGAACGAGCTGAACGTGGTCGAAGGCATGCAGTTCGACCGCGGCTACCTCAGCCCGTACTTCATCAACAACGCGCAGAGCCAGCACGCTGAGCTGGAAAGCCCGCTGATCCTGATCACCGACAAGAAGGTCTCCAACATCCGCGAGCTGCTGCCGGTGCTGGAAGGCGTGGCCAAGGCGGGTCGTCCGCTGCTGATCATCGCCGAAGACGTCGAAGGCGAAGCGCTGGCCACCCTGGTGGTCAACAACCTGCGTGGCATCCTCAAGGTCGCGGCCGTCAAGGCTCCGGGCTTCGGCGATCGCCGCAAGGAAATGCTGAAGGACATCGCCACCCTGACCGGCGGCACCGTGATCACCGAAGAACTGGGCCTGTCGCTCGAGAAGGCGTCGATCGCCGACCTCGGCACCGCCAAGAAGGTCCAGATCGACAAGGAAAACACCACCGTCATCGACGGCGCCGGCAAGAAGGATGCGATTAGCGCGCGCGTGAAGGAAATCCGTTCGCAGATCGAAGCCTCGACCAGCGACTACGACAAGGAAAAGCTGCAGGAGCGTCTGGCCAAGCTTTCCGGTGGCGTGGCCGTGATCAAGGTCGGTGCCGCGACCGAAGTCGAAATGAAGGAAAAGAAGGCTCGCGTCGAAGACGCGCTGCACGCCACCCGTGCGGCCGTTGAAGAAGGCATCGTCGCCGGCGGCGGCGTGATGCTGGTGCGCGCTGCCAAGGCGCTCGAGAAGCTCAAGGGTGGCAATGACGACCAGACGGTCGGCATCAACATCCTGCGTCGCGCGATCTCCGAGCCGCTGCGTCAGATCGTCAAGAACGCCGGCGAAGAGCCGTCCGTCATCCTCAACAAGGTTGCGGAAGGCAAGACCGCCTACGGCTACAACGCGGGCAACGGCGAGTACGGCGACATGATCGAGATGGGCATCATCGACCCGGCCAAGGTCACCCGTCTGGCGTTGCAGAACGCGGCTTCGGTCGCCGGCCTGCTGCTGACCACGGAAGCGATGATTGCTGAGCTGCCGCAGAAGGCGGAAGCGCCGATGGCACCTCCGGGTGGCATGGGCGGCATGGGTGGCATGGGCGATTTCTAAAGTATCGTCCCTGATAAGCCGGGGCCATCCAGGGCCTCGGCTTTCAAGACAAGCAGTCTGCTGTTTAATCGGGGCGC
>JBEBWZ010000152.1:0-7925 GCA_040391865.1 Solimonas flava | reverse complement strand
TGTTACGTGCTGACTATTACCCCAGAATGCGCCCGCTAGCCGATCGGCTTTGCAAGGAACTGACGCACACTTGGTGTGTCCGTCCTTCGGAATTCACCCGTTCAGAGAGTGCCATGGGTCTGCGATATTACGACCACGTCAGTGGCGAGATGCGTTTCAAGCCTCGCTATGTCTACTTCTCTCTGGGGCTGGCGATCGGTTGCGCCATCACGCTGCTTGCACAAGGGTTGCTGTTCGCGCTCTGAGTCGCGTGTGGCTGCAGTCGCGCGCCGCAATGCGTTGCGGCAGCGACGCACGTTGCGCCCCGCAGCCTGACGGACGGACACGTCTTCGAACGCTGAGCCATGAACGGGCCTGCCATCGCATGTCATGTCGGTGAGTCAGCCCGGCTTCGCGTCAGCGAAGCGCAGCCCGCAGGGAGGGCACGTCCGGCAGTAGCCGCGGACGAATGAGCGCAGCGAATCCGCAGGAGCTGGCACAGGGATGTGCCGGATGACTCTCGCGGGCCGAAGGTCGGCGGAGCGGATGTGCGTGGATGATCCCGTGGTGCCTAAGGAGAGACTCGAACTCTCACGAGGGGTTGCCTCGGCGGATTTTGAATCCGCTGCGTCTACCGATTCCGCCACTCAGGCTTGGGAGGCAGGCATTATATCCGGCTACCAACCGATTGCTCCCATGCAACGCAAAGATTTTTTTTACGAGCTCCCCGAAGCGCTGATTGCCCAGCACCCGACCCCGCAGCGTTCGGCCAGCCGACTGCTGCAGATCGGCCCGGAGGCGGTGCTGGCCGATCGGCAGATCGTCGATCTGCCGCAGCTGCTGCAGCCCGGCGATCTGCTGGTGTTCAACGATACCCGCGTGATCCCGGCGCGCCTGCATGGCGTCAAGCCCACCGGCGGGCGGGTCGAGGTGCTGGTGGAGCGGGTGCTGGACGATCGCGAGTTGCTGGCGCAGCTGGGTGTCAGCAAGAAGCCGCGTCCCGGGGGCGAGATTCTGATCGGCGACGACCGCTTGACGATGCTGGACCGTGACGATGATCTGTTCCGTCTGCGCTACGACGGCCCGGGCACGGTGCTGGATTTCCTGACGCGTGCCGGCGAGTTGCCGCTGCCGCCGTACATCAGCCACAGCCCCGATGCCGTCGATGCCGAGCGCTACCAGACGGTGTTTGCGCGCACGCCGGGTGCGGTGGCGGCGCCGACTGCAGGGCTGCATTTCGATGCCGATCTGCTGGCAGATCTGCAGGCGCGTGGCGTCGAGACCGGTGCGCTGACGCTGCATGTCGGCGCCGGCACGTTCCAGCCGGTGCGGGTCGATGATCTGTCCGAGCACCGCATGCATGCCGAGCGTTTCCAGCTGGGTGCGGAGCTGTGCGCGCAGATCGCGGCCACGCGTGCACGGGGCGGCAAGGTGGTGGCGGTCGGCACCACCGCGACGCGCGCGCTGGAGTCGGCGGCCCAGTTTCAGGGGCTGGCGGAGGATCGCAGCGAGGCGCTGCAGCCGGCGGCCGGCGAGACCCGTCTGTTCATCACGCCGGGCTATCGTTTCCGGGTGGTGGATCGCATGTTGACGAACTTCCACCTGCCGGAAAGCACGTTGATGATGCTGGTCTGCGCGTTCGGCGGTTACGAGCGGATGATGGCGGCGTATCGCCACGCGGTTGCCGCGCGCTACCGATTCGTCAGCTATGGCGACGCGATGCTGATCGATCCGGGCTGAGGGTTCTTCGCTCCTTCAGATCACCTCGCGCGCCCGTCGCCAGCCGGCGCCGAGCAGCCACAGCAACCCGTTGAACAGCGCGCTCGCCAGAATGGCGCCGCTGAAGCCGAGCACCAGGGCATCGAGGGTCAGTGGCAGGCCGGGTTTGAAATCCTGCAAGGTGCCGCGCGCCAGCGGAGGGTCGAGGTCGGTGACGAGGAAGCGCAGCTTCGCGAACAGGCTGCCCTCGCGCAGGATCAGCAGGCCGGCAGCCATCTGCGCTTCGCGCCGACGGTCGCGTTCCAGCTGGGCGCCGATCTCGCGGATGCCGGGCCGTTCGCTGCCCCGCAGGTCGTCGATCAGGGCGCGCAGATCGCCGTGATAATGCAGATCGGCGTTGTGCTGATGCGCGGCCAGGCTATCGACCAGTGCCTGGTGATAGCCGGCGTAGCGCTGGGTGTAATGGTCGATGAACTGGGGTAGCTGCATGAACAGCAGCAGTGCCAGTGCGAACAGCACACGGTCGGCGAGCCCCAGGATCAGCTTCATGGCGCGAACCTACGCGCGCGGGTCAGGCCTGTCAAAAAGCCGCGACATGGCCGCGTCCGGCCCGCGCATGGGACAATGCGCACCCCAATGCCCATGCCCATTCCGACGTGAAGTTCGAACTCCTGGCCACTTCCGGCGCCGCCCGTCGCGGCCGTCTCCTGTTTGACCGCGGCACGATCCAGACGCCGGTGTTCATGCCGGTTGGCACCTACGGCACCGTCAAGGCGATGACGCCGGAGGAACTGCGCGAGATCGGTGCCGAGATCGTGCTCGGCAACACCTTCCATCTGATGTTGCGGCCCGGCGAGGAAACCATTCGCGAGCTTGGCGGCCTGCATCGCTTCATGAACTGGGACCGGCCGATCCTCACCGACTCCGGCGGATTCCAGGTCTGGAGCCTGTCCGGACTGCGCAAGATCAGTGAGGAGGGCGTGAAGTTCGCATCGCCGGTCAACGGCGACCGCATCTTCCTGACCCCCGAGCGCTCGGTGCAGATGCAGCACGCGCTGGGCTCGGACATCGTGATGCAGTTCGACGAATGCACCCCGTATCCGGCCAGCGAGAAACAGGCGCGCAGCTCGATGGAGCTGTCGGCCCGCTGGGGCGCGCGTTGCAAGACGGCGCACGGCGACAATCCCAATGCCTTGTTCGGTATCGTGCAGGGCGGCATGCATCCGGCGTTGCGCCGCGAATCGCTGCGTCATCTGACCGCGATCGGTTTTGACGGCTATGCCGTCGGCGGCCTGTCGGTCGGCGAACCTGAAGAAGAACGGCTGAAGGTACTGGACGCGATCGGCCCGGAGCTGCCGCCCGATCATCCGCATTACCTGATGGGCGTGGGCACGCCACGCGATCTGGTACAGGCGGTGGGCCGCGGCATCGACATGTTCGATTGCGTGATGCCGACGCGCAATGCGCGCAACGGTCACCTGTTCACCAGCCAGGGCGTGGTCAAGATCCGCAACGCCCGCTACAAGGCCGATCCGCAACCGCTGGATCCGAACTGCGATTGCCAGACCTGCAAGCTTTACTCGCGCGCCTATCTGCATCATCTGGACCGCTGCAACGAGATTCTCGGCAGCCGCCTGAACACGGTCCACAACCTGCGCTACTACCAGAACGTGATGCAGCGCATCCGCGACGCGATCGAGCAGGATCGGTATGCCGATTTCGCGGCGGCATTCCTGGATTCGGCGGAAGGCGTGGCCTCGAAATCGAAAGCCGCGCCGGCACCCGTGGAGACGCCGCCCGCGCCCACCGTTCCGTAGTAGTTTTACCCGCTTGCGCCCGATAAGGGCGCTCGCGAGGATGGCGTTCAAGCTCAGGAGACAGCGATGAAATGGCGCGGTGGAAAACGTAGCGACAATGTCGTCGATGTGCGTGGCACCCGCAGCGCTGGCATCGGTGGCGGCAAGCTCAGTCTCGGAGCGATTGCGGCGGTCTTCGTGATCAGCCTGATTCTCGGCAAGAACCCGATGGAGATGCTGGGCCTGGTGACGCAGATCACCGGCGGCAACGCGCCGGTGGCGGAGCAGGGCGCGCCACCGCCGGCCGGCGACGAAGCATCAGACTTTGTCAGCGTGATTCTCGGCGAGACCGAAGTGGTCTGGACGGCGATCTTCGAGCAATCCGGACAGCGCTATGCCGCGCCGAAGCTGATCCTGTTCTCGGGTGCGGTGAACTCGGCCTGCGGCAGTGCCAGTTCGGCGTCGGGACCGTTCTATTGCCCGGGCGATCATCAGGTCTATCTCGACATGAGCTTCTTCCGCGACATGCAGACACGCCTGGGTGGCGGCGGTGATTTCGCCTATGCCTACGTGATTGCGCATGAGGTCGGTCATCACATACAGACCTTGCTCGGCGTCAGCGCACGCGTCAATCAGGCACGGCGTGAGGGCCGCAACGTGCAGGGCGATGGCGGCCTGCTGGTGCGTCAGGAATTGCAGGCGGACTGTTATGCCGGGGTCTGGGCGCATCACGCCGAGCAGCGCTTGCGCTGGCTTGAATCCGGCGATGTCGAAGAAGCCATGAACACCGCCACGGCGATCGGTGACGATCGCCTGCAACGCGAATCCCAGGGTACGGTGGTGCCCGATGCGTTCAGTCACGGCACCTCGGCACAACGTGTGCGCTGGTTTCGCACCGGGTTTGAAACGGGTGAGCCGGGACGCTGCGATACGTTTGCCGCCAAGCAGCTGTAGCCGCGTTACAGCAGCGCGCCGACTTCCTGCGCCGCGCGCTCGCCGGAGCGCACGGCGCCGTCGAGATAGCCGTTCCAGATCTCGGCGGTTTCGGTGCCGGCCCAGTGCAGACGCCCGATCGGCGCGCGCAGGGCGCTGCCGTAGTCCAGCCAGACACCGGGTGGAAAGTAACCGGCGTAGCCACCGCGTGACCATGCTTCCGCCGACCAGTTGAGCTCGATGTACTGCAGCGGCTGTCGCGCCGCCTCGCCGAAGTAACGCGCAAAGCAGTCGATGGTGTCCTGGCGGCGCTGCTCGCGCGTCTGCCGTTGCGCACGGCGGCCGTCTTCGCCTTCGATGAAGCCCATCAGCACTCCGACATGGCCATCGGGCGGCGAGTTGTCGAAGCTGACCTTGACCGGGCCAATATCGCTGGTGGCCTGGCCGTTGAGCCCGGCTGCGCGCCAGAACGGTGTCGGATAGACGCACTGCACCTTGATCACCGTGCCCATCGGCACGCGCTGGGTGAGTTGATCGCGCAGACCATCGAGCGCCGGCAGATAGCGGATGCGGCCGGCCAGCGTCGGCGGGATCGCGATGATGGCTCGCTGTGCATGCACGCGGTAACCGTCGCCGCTGACGGTCACTCCCCGCTCGTCGTGTTCGATATGCGTGACCGCGGCATTGAGGCGGATGCGCGCGCCGAGTGCGGCGGCCATCTCCAGCGCGATGCGTTGCGAGCCGCCGACGATGCGCGCGTCCTGCGCGCCGCCTTCGGTTTCGATGAGGTTTTCCAGGGTGCCGGCCGCATGGATGTAGAACAGCACGTGCAGCAGCGAAAGATCGCGCGGCTGCGCGGAGAACACCGATTCGATCGCCAGCTGCAGCAGTGCGTGACCGTTGTCGCTGTGCAGATTGCGATCCATCCAGGTCTGGAAAGTCTGGCTGTCCCATTCACGCGCTTTCGCGGCGGTCCACGGCGCATTCCGCGGCACCTCAAGCGCCATGCGGTTCAGGCGCAGGATCGCGATCTGCGCTTCGACCGCGCCGACGAAACGTCCCGGTGGAATGCGTCCGCCGTACTCGCTGCGGCGGTTGCCGCGCAGATCCACCGACTTGCCCGCGGTGTGAGTCTTGAAGGTCGTCAGCTTCAATTCGTCGAGCAGCGCCAGCACCCGATCCTGCGTGGGCCCGACCCACTGCCCACCGACCTCGACGATGGTGCCGGGCCGTGCGCCGCTGGCCGTGACGTCATGGTTCAGCGTGCGGCCGCCGACCCGGTCGCGCGCTTCGAGCACCAGCACGTCGTGACCCGCCGCCAGCAGTCGTCGTGCTGCAGTCAAGCCGGCGAGGCCTGCGCCGATGATCACGATCCGTGTGCTGCGGGTGTCGTGGCTGTCGGGTGGGGATGCAGGCGCAGGCTGCGGCAGCAGGCTCGCACCCAGCGCGGCTGCGCCGGTCAGCAGTTGGCGACGATTCAGGTCTGGTGTACGGGACACGGCAGCGTCAACGGCAGATGGCGGTATCGGGAACGCCGTCCGGCGTCAGTTTCGCCGGCGTGGCACGGCCCGACTGTTGCAGCGCGCAGCCCGGGAAGTTGGTGATCACGCCGTCGACGCCCATGGCGATGACCGCATCGAGATCCTCGCGGCGATCGACGGTGTACGGAATCACCGCCTTGTTGGCGGCATGCGCCAGGGCGACCAGCGCGCGGTTGAAGTCCGGCGCATCGAAGTTCGGAGCGCTGATGCTGTGGCCACCGGCAATCACCAGCGACAGGTTCAGTATTGCCGGTTCGGCGATGTCCGACAGGGTCAGGAACTGCGTCTGCAGTGCCGGCTCCCGCTGTCTGACTGCTGTCAGTGTCAGCGGCCAGAACGACTGCACCACGGTGTTCTCGATCAAGCCGCGCTGCTGCAGCAGCGGCACCAGTACGTTGGCGGTTTGGCCGCCGACGAGATCGAAGTTGGCTTCGCCCGGAATGTTCTTGATTTCGATCGACAGCCGCGGCGGACAGGGCAGGGTCTGGTACCAGTCGAGCACCTGATCGAGTGAGGGAATGCGGATGCCTTTGCCACGCAGCGGATGAGCGCGCGTTTCATCGATACGGGTGGTCGCCTGTCCCGGTGAGAACCAGTACGCTGCGTCGCACTGCTGCAGTTGTTGCAGTGACAGCTGCTGCACCGCGCCGCTGCAATCGGTGGTGCGATCGACGCTGTCGTCGTGCATCACCACCAGTTGGCCATCGGCGCTGAGTTGCGTGTCCAACTCCAGCTCGTCGACGCCGAGCCGCACCGCATTTTCGAAGGCCACCAGCGTGTTTTCCGGCGCGTAAGCCGCACCACCGCGATGGGCCGAAACCAGTGGCGAGCCCACGACCGGACACTGTGCCATATCGGTGTCGCTGCCCGAACAGGCGCCGAGCAGCGTGGTGCTCAAACCGAGTGTGAGCAGGATGGCGCGGCGTGGCGAAATACCTGGATCCATGGTCTTCCCCCCGAAAGATCTTTGGATGATGACGCGCGATGAGCGGCGCCGGATTCGCGGCAGTCTACGTTGGACCGCGCCGGATTACAGCGTGCGGGTAGGCCGCGGCGCGTTGGGGTCACTGCCGGGATCGGCCGCTGTGATCAAGGGCTCGTCGAGCAATTCCAGCGCCGCCGGTGTGGTGCGCACCATCGCCGCGAACGGCACCGAGGCATCGGGCGCCTCCGGCGAGATGTACAGCCGGTAGCCGATGAACCCACCGAGCACGGCGAGCACCGCGGCGAAGTACAACAGCAGGGCTTCGGCGCCGAGCAGTTGCATCAGCTGACCGGCGATGGCCGGGCCGGTGGCGGCGCCGATCCCGTGCAGCAACAGTAGGCTGCTGGCGCCCTGCAGCATTTCCTCCGGCAGCAGACGATCGTTGGTAAGGGCGATGCTGACCGGATAGATTGCAAACGCGAGACCGCCGAACAGGAACATGCAGTAGCTGATGGCCGCGGGCATCGAGCTGGCGATCATGTAGCTGAGTCCGGCCACGGCGGCCGACAGCATCGTGACCTGGAACAGCACGCGACGGCGGTCGCCGCCGTGATCCGACCAGCGACCGATCGGCCATTGCAGCAGTGCACCGCCGAGGATCGCCGCCGACATGAACATCGCGATGTCGCCGGTCGACAGGCCCATGCGCTGCGCCGCGACCGGGCCGAGGCCCCAGAACGCACCGAGCGCGACGCCGGAGCCGAGCGCGCCCGCGATCCCCACCGGCGAACGATGGAAAAGGCCGTGCAGGCTCAGATGCGGGGTATGGACCACATGCGGCTGGCTCTTGGCCGCCAGCGCGATCGGGACCAGCGACAGCGACAGCAGCATCGCGACGATCGCGAACAGCTCGTAGCTTTGCGCCGGGTACACCGTCAGCAGGGCCTGGCCCAGCGTCAGCGCGCTGAAGTTCACTGCCATGTACAGCGCAAAGCTGCGACTGCGCTGAGCGGGCGGCGCTTCGGCATTGAG
>JBEBWZ010000151.1:0-8034 GCA_040391865.1 Solimonas flava | reverse complement strand
GAATAACGCGCATTACGTTCAAACGGGGCGGCTTTGGCCGCCCCGTACTTTTTCGGGGTAAAGGCATATGACACAGAACGCATTCATCACCGGCGCCAATGTCGGCCAGGCCAACCTGTTGACCAAGGCGCTGTCACAGCAGGGCTGGCGCGTGTTTGCCGGCGTGCTGCCGGGCGCACCCACCGATCTGAAGACGGGCGGCAATATCGTGGTGGTGGACCAGGATGTCTCCAGCACCGAGTCGGTGAAGAAGAGTGCCCAGATCGTCACCGATGCCCTGAACGGGCAGGGCCTGGACCTGCTGATGAACGTGGCGGGTGTTGCCAACATCGGCACCGGTGTCATCGAAGGCGCCAAGTTCGAGGACGTCGAGCGCCTGTTCAACATCAACCTCTACGGCCAACTGCGGGTGATCCAGGCGTTCCTGCCGCTGATCCGCAAGAACGCGCCGCACTCGCGTATCGCCAACTACAGCTCGGGCGCGATCCTCGCCAACCCGATCGGCGCCGGCGCCTACAACATGACCAAGCATGCGATCCACGGCATGACGCTGACGCTGCGCCATGAACTGGCACCGTTCGGCATCCAGGTCACCTCGATCATTCCCGGCGGCGTACTGACCGCGATGTCCGCGAATGCGCATGCCAACACCAGGAAGACCTGGAACGAGCAGCCGGAAGCGGTGCGCGCCGTGTACGAACCGCATCTGGGCAAGGTGATGATGCAGGTGCTGCCGGACATGCTGGAGAAGAGCGGCAGCACGCCGGAGCAGGCGCTGGCCGGCACGCTGGAAATCCTGGCCAGGAAGAAATGGAAGCCGATGGAGTACCTGGGCAAGGACGTGAAGCCCATGGGCGTGATGCGTCGCCTGCTGTCCGATAGCCAGCTCGAGCGCGTGATGCGTTCGACCTTCAAGATTCCCTCCTACAAGGGTTGAGACTCGCCATGAATGCCGTCCTCAAGCAAAGCAACTCCCTGAGTCCCTTGTTCGAGCGCCTGTCGCTCAAGGCCCACGAACTCGCGCTCACCAGCGCCGAACAGCGCGCCGACAAGCTGCGGCGCCTGCTCAAGGCGATTCTCGACGCGCGCCCGGCGATCCTGGAGGCCGGCTACAAGGAGTTGCGCCTCAGCCCCACCGATCTCGATGCGCAGCTGCTGATGGTCAAGGGCGAGGCCGAGTTCATCGTGCGTCATCTCGAATCCTGGATGGCGAACCAGCCGGTGCAGGGTTCGCTGATGACGCTGGGCAAGGCCAGCTACGTGCACTACGAACCCAAGGGCGCGGTGCTGCACCTGTCGACCTGGAATGCGCCCATTGCGGAAGCATTCGTGATCGCCTTCGGTGCGATCGCCGCCGGTTGTCCGTTTGTGCTCAAGCCTTCGGAGCTGGCGCCGCATTCGGCACAGGTGCTGCAAGACATCGTTGCCACCGTATTCAAGGACGACGAGTTCGCGGTGGTGCAGGGCGCGGCCGAGGAGGCGACGCAGTTGCTGGCGCTGCCGTTCAATCACATCTTCTACATCGGCGGCCACGGCGTCGGCCGTATCGTGCTGCGCGCCGCAGCCGAGCATTTTGCGACGGTGACGCTGGAGATGGGCGGCAAGAACCCGGTCATCGTCGATGCGTCGGCGGATGTCGTCGAAGCCGGCAAGAAGCTGGCCTGGGGCCGTGTCGCCAACGCCGGCCAGGTGTGCCTGGCACCGGATTACGCGCTGGTGCACGAGTCGATCTCCGAGCGTTTCGTTGCCGAACTCGGCAAGTCGATGACGGCGATGTACAACGCCGACGGCAAGGGCTTCCAGCAATCGGGCGACCTGCCGCGCATCGTCAATCGCCGCCATTTCGACCGCATCAAGGCGCTGCTCGACGATGCGGTGGCCAAGGGCGCGAAGGTCGAACTGGGTGGCGAGACCGATGGTGACGATCTCTACATCTCGCCGACGATCCTGACCGGCGTCAGCGAGGACATGCGCATCATGCAGGAGGAGATCTTCGGGCCGATCATCTGCATCGTGCCGTTCAGCCAGAAGGAGGACGCGATCGCGACGATCCGCCGCCGTCCCAAGCCGCTGGGCGCCTACATCTTCGCCAAGGACCGCGCCGCGATCGACTGGTATCTGGCGCGCACGACGTCCGGCAGCACGGTCGTCAATCACAACCTGATCCAGTCGGGCACCAACCCGCGGCTGCCGTTCGGTGGCGTCAACAGCAGCGGCCAGGGCCGCCTCGGCGGGCACTACACCTTCCTGGAATGCTCGAACCCGCGTGCCGTGGTCGAGGACCAGTATCCGGCCGGCGACCCGGACATCATGTTCCCGCCGTACTCGGACAAGTACAAGAAGATGATCGGCCAGATGCTGTCCAAGGAGATCAAGCTGCCGGATGCCGCGATCAACGCCATCAACGGCCTCATCAAGTTCACCGCAATGTTCAAGCGCAAGTAGTTTCTGCGGCCCAAACTAAACGGGGCGGAACCGCGAGGTGCCGCCCCTTTCTTGTTGCGTACCGCCTCAGTGGGCGGAGGCCTGCGCCTTTTCGGCCTTGGCCTGGACTTCCTTGGCATGGTCGCGGCCGATGTACAGATACATGGCCGGCACCACGTACAGCGTGAACAGCGTGCCGATGGTCATGCCGGAGGCAATCACCAGGCCCATCGACACGCGCGAGGCGGCGCCGGGGCCGGAGGAGATCAGCAGCGGCACCATCGCCACCACCAGTGCAGCGGTGGTCATCAGCACCGGACGCAGACGGATCGATGCGGCTTCCTCGATCGCTTCACGCTTGGCGACGCCCTGTTCCTGCAGCTTGTTGGCGAACTCCACGATCAGGATGCCGTGCTTGGAGATCACGCCAATCAGCGTGATTAGACCCACCTGTGTGTAGATGTTGAGGGTCATGCCCGGCATGCTGGTCAGCTGCATGCCGTTGGTGATGCCGAAGATGTTGAGCATCAGCAAGGCGCCGCAGATCGACATCGGCACCGTCACCAGCATGATGATCGGATCGCGGAACGATTCGAACTGCGCGGCGAGCACCAGGTAGATGATGATGATCGCGAAGCCGAAGGTCGCCAGCATCGCTGCGCCCTCCTGCTTGTACTGGCGCGAGGCTCCGGCGTAATCCACCTGGAAGCCAGCCGGTGCGATCTCCGCGGCCAGGTCGTCGAAGATTTTCAACGCCTGACCCTGCGTCACGTCCGGACGCGGCACGGCGATGATGGTGTTCGAGTTGAGCTGCTGTGCGTGCTCGATGGAGCGCGGCACGATCCGCTCGCTGATGCTGACCAGCGTCGAGATCGGGATCAGCTCGCCGTTGGCGGCACGCGTGTAGTAGCCCTCGAGCTGGCCCGGGTTCAGACGCTCGCTGCGCTCGATCTGCTGGATCACCTTGTAGGAACGGCTGTCGTAGGAGAAGCGGTTGACTTCGCCACCGGCGAGCAGCGCCGAGAGGTCGGCCGAGAGCTGGCTCATGTCGACGCCCATCAGCGCGGCCTTGTCGCGGTCGATGTCGATCACCGCCTCGGGACGGTCGATACGCAGACGCGGGGCGACGTAGAAGAATTTCTTGGTCGCCATTGCACGCCCGACGATTTCGTCGCCGACTCGGGCCATCGTCAGCGGGTCCGCCGTCGACTTGAGCACGAACTCCACCGGATAGCCCTGGCCGGGCGTCGGCAGGGGCGGGGGCTGAATGCCGGTCCAGCGGACGCCGGAGATCTGCGACATTTCCGGGATCATCTGTTCGATCGCGGTCTTGGTCGGCGTCTCGCGCTCGGTCCATGGCTTCATCACCATGCCCATGAACGCCTGATTGGTGTTGAGCGAGAAGGTGAAGATGTGGTCCAGGTCCGGGTGCTTCATGACGATCTTCTGCGCTTCGTCGAAGTACTGGTCCTGATAGCCCTGTGAGGCATAGCCGTCGGACTCGGTGATCGAGAAGGCGAAGCCGAAATCTTCCTCGGGCGCCAGTTCGGTTGGCGTCGCCTTGAACAGGAAGTAGCACGACACCAGCACCAGCGAACCGAAGATCAGGATCACGGCCTTGGTGTCGAGCGCGCCATGCAGGCGGCGCTTGTAGGCGCTGCGCAGCTCCTCGAACTTGCGGTCGAGATATTCGGCCAGCCGGTTCGGCTCCGCGCCTTCGCCGTGTGTCGGCTTGAGGACCTTGGCGCACATCATCGGCGTCAGTGTCAGCGCGATGATGCCGGACAGCAGCACGGCGCCGGCCAGGGTGAAGGCGAACTCGGTGAACAGGGTGCCGGTGATGCCGGTGAGGAAACCGATCGGCGCGTATACCGCCATCAGCGTGATGGTCATGGCGATGACCGGCCCCAGCAGTTCACGCGCGCCCTTGATCGCGGCGTCGTAGGGTTGCATCCCCTCTTCGATATGACGATGGATGTTCTCCATCACGATGATTGCGTCGTCGACCACCATGCCGATCGCCAACACCATCGCCAGCAAGGTCAGGAGATTGATGGTGAAACCGAGCGCCATCATGATGAACAACGCACCCACCAGCGACAGCGGCACCGTCACGGCCGGAATCAGCGAGTTGCGGACCGATCCGAGGAACAGGAAGATCACCACGATCACGATGATCAGCGCCTCGATCAGGGTCTTCACCACCTCGTTGATCGCTTCCTTGATGTAGATCGTCGAGTCGTAGCCGATCTCGGCCTTCAGGCCCTCCGGCAGTGCCCGCTGCATCTCAGGCCACATCTGGTTCACGGCCTCGGTCACGTCCAGCACGTTGGCGTTGGGGCGCACCTTGATCGCCACGAACACGGCGGGCTCGCCGTCCCAGCCGGCACCGCCTTCGTAGGTTTCAGAGCCCAGCACGACATTCGCGATATCGCCCAGGCGCACCACCGACTCGCCGTCCGACTTGACGATCAGCTGACGGAATTCATCCGGCGTACGCAGATCGGTTTGCGCGGACAGTCCGATCTTGACGTAGTTGCCCATGGTCTCGCCGACCGCGGACAGCACGTTCTGGCTGCGGATGCGCGAATACACCTCGCTCGCCGTCAGGTTGTGCGCCGCGAGACGATCGGCCTTGAGCCACACGCGCATCGCATAGGTGCGCGCGCCCTGGATGTCGGCCTTTTCGACACCGGGAATGGTGGCGATCTGCGGCTCGACGATGCGGCGCAGGTAGTCGGTGATCTGACTCTTGTCGAGCACCTCGGAGTAGTAGCTGAGATACATCGCCGCAGTGCCGCCGCCTTCCGCGATCTCGATGATCGGGTCTTCGGAGCCTTCCGGCAGCTGATTGCGCAGCTTGTTGACCTTGGCCGAGATCTCGGTGAGGGCTTCGTTCGGATCCTTGTCGAGGCGCAGGTTGGCGGTGATGGTCGCCATGCTCTGCACCGTGCTCGAAGTCAGGAAGTCGATGCCGTCGGCAGAAGCGATCTCACGCTCCAGTGGCGTGGTCACGAACCCTTCCATCAATGCCGGGTCGGCGCCGGGGTATGCGACGGTGACCAGCAGTTGCGCGTTCTGCAGGAAGGGATACTCGCGCACGGTCAGGTTGGCCCCCGCGCGCAGACCCAGCAGCAGGATGACCAGACTCACGACCGTCGCAAGGACGGGACGTTTGATGAAGATGTCGGTGAAATGCATGTCTTATCCTTCGATGCGACCTGGCTTTGCGGGTTCCTTGCAGCCATCCATGGCGAGACCTCGTGAATCTTTCCGACCCCCGGCCCGGTCATCCATGACCGGGCGTTCGGCGGCACGGGCGATGCTCTTCAGGCATTGCCCAAGCGCCATCTCACCCTTCCGGCGGCGTCGGATTCAGCTGGGTATCCGGCACCAATGTGTTGTTGATGATCACCGGCTGCTGGTTGCGCAGCTTCAGCAGACCCGAACTGGCAACCTGTTCGCCTTCCTTGAGACCATCGAGCACCGCGACATAATCGCCACGTGCTTCACCGATCCGCACAAAGCGCTGCGCGACTTCGAGTTCCGGCTCGGCTTGACCCGCTTCACCGGCCGGCTTTGCTTCCGCGCCGGGCTTGGGTTCGACCTTGCGCGGCTGCACCACGAACACCGAGGTGCCGTACGAGTCGTAGCTGATCGCGGTGCGCGGCAGCACCAGCAGCTTGCGCTCGCCGGGCAGGCTCAGCCGCACGCGGCCGAACTGACCGGCACGCAGGGTCAAGTCCTTGTTCGGGATCTGGGCGCGGACATTGAAATTGCGTGTGGCCTGATCGACACGGGGCTCGACGGCAAGAATCTCGCCGCTGAACTCGCGATCCTGATAGGCATCCAGCGTGACCGAAACCTTGTAGCCGGACTGCACCATGCTGGTGTACTGCTCGGGCAGGGAAAAGTCGATGAAGATCGGATCGAGTTGCTGCAGGGTCACGATCGCGGTGCCGGCGGCCAGATACTGGCCGACGTTGACGCGACGGATGCCCAGCACGCCGGAGAAGGGCGCGCGGATATCCTTGTGTGCCAGCTTTGCGGCCTGCGATTCGACAGCGGCCTTGGCGGCCTTGGCCTCGGCGACAATCGCGTCGTAGTCCGATTTGGAGATCGCTTCCAGCTTCAGCAACTTCTCGCGGCGCACGCGATTCAGCTCGGCCAGTTCGGCCTGGGCCTTGAGCCGCTGGTATTCGCCGCGCTCGGAAGCCGCGTCGAGCGTCACCAGGCGTGCGCCTTTTTCGACACGCTCGCCGGATTCGAAATGGATCGCAGTGACGATGCCGCCCGCTTCGGTGGTGACATCGGTGCCGTTCACCGGCACAAAGCTGCCGATCGCCTCGAGGCGATTGTCCCAGCTCATGGTCTGCACTTTGGCGGCCGAGATCGTCGCCGGCGGCACCGGCATGTTGTCGACGTACTCGTTCATCATCTTTATGCCGAACCACTTCATGCCGAAGACGGTACCGAACACGACGATGACACCGACCAGCATCAGGATCATTCTCTTGGTCACGGTTCTATTTCCTTGAAAACTTAATTCGATGCGGCGCTGCTAGCGCTGAGGAGTTGATCGATCTCGAGAAAGTCGCGCTCATTCAGGGCGCCAACGGTTCTCTTCAGTTGCAGAAGGTTCAGCAGGACGGTGTAGCGGGCCTGATTCAGCGAACGCCGGGCCTGCACGATGCGGCTGTCGGCATCCAGCACATCGGAGATGGTGCGCGTGCCGGCGTCATAGCCGTAACGCGTGGCCTCCGCTGCCGCCGACGCCGACTCCAGCGCCAGCTTGTAGGCGTCGATCTCGGCGTAGCCGGTCTGGACCAGGCGGAACAGCTGCCGCGTCTCACGCTCCGTTTCCAGCGTCAGACGACGCAGGCTGGATTCGGCAACACGCTCGCGTGCCCGCGCTTCACGAACGCGGCTGGCGTTGATGCCACCCGCAAACAGCGGCACCGTCAGTTGCACGCCGACGGTTCCCTGATCCACTTTCTGCCCAACGATCGATTCGCTGGTGTCGTCGCGGCCATAGCCGGCCACCGCATCCAGCGAGGGTGCCGCCAGCGACTGCTGGCTGCGGACATCGGCGGTTGCGATCTTGTACTGCTCGCGTGCGACGATCAGCTGCGGATTGTGATCGCGTGCGGCCTGCACCCAGCTCTCGGGATCGGCCGGTGTGATCGGCGGGAAACGCGTATCCGTCAGCAGCGCCGGCAACGCAGCGTTGCCGTTGCCGGTGGTTTCGTCGAGGGCATCGCGCGCGGCTTCGAGTTCGCGCTCGGCCACCAGCAGCAGGGCGCGCGCGAGATCGTCGCGGGCCTTGGCTTCCTTGAGGTCGGTGCCGGGGACCAGCTCGACCTCATAGCGCTTGCGCGTGTCCTCCAGCGATTTGCGCACCGCGGTGGCTTCGGAGCGGGCCTGCTCGACATTGTCCTGTGCCACCAGCACCGAGAAATACCGATCCGCCACCCGGCTCAGCAGCGTCTGCGTTCGCGATGCCAGACCGGCGTCGGCGACGGCATCGCGTGCCGCGGCACGATCGGTGCGGGCAAACCAGTCGAGGCGAAACAGCGGCTGACGCAGTTCCACTCCGGCGTTCCAGGTCTC
>JBEBWZ010000150.1:0-8083 GCA_040391865.1 Solimonas flava | reverse complement strand
GCTTCCTTGGCACCGGCTTCGCCCTTGTACTGGATGAAATCGTCGTAGGCGATCACTTCGGCGCGGATGAAGCCCTTCTCGAAGTCGGTATGGATCACGCCGGCCGCCTGCGGTGCGGTGGCGCCGACCTTGACCTGCCAGGCGCGCACTTCCTGGACGCCGGCGGTGAAGTAGGTCTGCAGCCCGAGCAGGCCGTAGGCGCCGCGGATCACGCGATTGAGACCCGGCTCGTCGAGCCCGAGATCCTGCAGGAAGCCCAGCTTGTCGGTCTCGTCGAGTTGTGCGATCTCGGCCTCGATCGCGGCGCAGACGGCCACCACGATCGCACCTTCCTCCGCGGCGTAGGCCTGCACGCGCTTGAGATAGTCGTTGCCGTCCTTGAGCCCGGCTTCATCGACGTTGGCGATGTACAGCGCCGGCTTGATGGTGATCAGATGCAGGTCGCGCAGCTGCAGCTTTTCTTCGGCGTCCATCTCGAAGGCGCGGGCAGGGCGTCCCTGGTCGAGATGGGCCTGCATGCGCTTCAGCAGCTCGTATCGGGTCAGCGCGTCCTTGTTGCCGGACTTGGCGGTCTTGGCGAGGCGCTCGGCGGCCTTGGTGACGCTGTCGAGATCGGCCAGCGCCAGTTCGGTGTTGATGATCTCGATGTCGCGGATCGGATCGGGGCTGCCGGCGACGTGGATCACGTCGGGGTCGTCGAAGCAGCGGGTCACGTGCGCGATCGCATCGGTTTCGCGGATGTGGCCGAGGAACTGGTTGCCGAGGCCTTCACCCTTCGATGCACCGGCGACCAGACCGGCGATGTCGACGAACTCGACCGTGGTCGGCAGGATGCGCTGCGGCTTGACGATCACCGCCAGCGCATCGAGGCGCGGATCCGGCACCGGCACGATGCCGATGTTGGGATCGATGGTGCAGAACGGGTAGTTCTCCGCCGCGATCTGCGCCTTGGTCAGCGCATTGAATAGGGTGGATTTGCCGACGTTGGGCAGACCGACGATGCCGCACTTGATACCCATCTAAACGCTCCGGGAATCGGGAATGGAAAATCGTGAATGGTGGAAACGGTCAGCGGGGCTCTTTCGATTCCCGCGCGCTGCTTGCCGATTCGCGTGTATGCAACTGTGTCAGGGCTTTTTCCCAGCCGCGCGTGAGCCAGGTTTCCACGGCGTCGGCGGCGAGATCCAGTCCATTGAGAATCAAGGTCTCGTCGGCTTTGGAAGGGCGCCCGAGCACGTAGTTGAGGACCAGGTTCTTGTCACCCGGATGCCCGATGCCCACGCGCAGGCGCAGGTACGAATCACCGAAGGCGCGATGCAGATCACGCAGACCGTTGTGTCCGCCATGCCCGCCGCCGGCTTTCAGTTTCATCGTGCCGGCCGGCAGATCGAGTTCATCGTGCGCGATCAGCAGATCGGTCGGCGCCAGCTTGTAGAACTGCGCCAGCGCCTGCGCCGACTGCCCGCTGCGGTTCATGAACGTTGACGGCTTCAGCAACAGGACATCCTGGCCGCCCATCTGCACCCGGGTCAGTTCGCCGTGGAATTTGCTTTCCACACGGAACTGGCCGCGATAGCGCTCGGCGAGGCGATCCACGAACCAGAATCCGGCGTTATGCCGCGTCCTGGCGTAGTCGGGGCCGGGATTGCCCAGGCCGATGATGGCGCGCAGTGAAGACATGACTGGAACAGTACAGAGACCTTAAAGAGAAAACCCGTCCGGGCTTGCGGCTCGGACGGGTTCTGATGACCGCTGCAAAAGCGCTGGGTGCGGCGTGACGCGGTGAGGCGCTGCGCGCCGCACCCAGCTCGCAGCTTACTTCTTCTTCTTCTCGTCCTTCTTGGCGGCAGGGGCAGCGCCTGCGGCCGGTGCCTTCTGCGAGGTTGCCGGAACTTCGGCCGAACCTTCAGCGGCAGCGACCGGCTCTTCCTCGACCACGCGCGGCAGATGCAGGGTCACGACCGCGAGGTCGTTCTCGTGCTTCAGCTGCGTCAGTGCCACGCCATCACCCAGCTGCAGCTGCGAAAGGTGCAGCGCATCGCCCAGTTCCATCGCCGACAGGTCGACCTTGATGAACTCCGGCAGATCCTTCGGCAGGCACTCGACTTCAACCTGGCTGAGGATAGTTTCGAGCACGCCACCACCGATCTTGACGCCCGGGGCGACATCGCCACCGACGAAGTGCAGCGGCACCTGCATGCGCAGTTCCTTGTCGGCGCGCACGCGCAGGAAGTCGATATGGATCGGCTCGCCGCGGACCGGATGACGCTGCAGGTCCTTGAGCACCACGGTCTGGGTGGTGCCGCCCAGTTCCAGGGTCAGCAGATGCGAGTAGAACGCTTCGACCTTGAGGCGCTTGCCGATCTCGTTGAGCGACAGGCTCAGCGAAACCGGGGCTTCGCCACCACCGTACAGCACAGCCGGCACCTGGCCGGTAAGACGCAGGCGGCGGCTCGCACCCTTGCCCTGGTCATTACGCGACTCGGCGCTTACGACGAAATTCTCTTTCTTCATGGAAATCTCCGGGAAACCACACAATGAACTGCCGCCCGCGACCAGACGGCAGGGGCGCGGATTCTACAGAAGTTCAGGGGAAATGCCGAGTTAGGCCGGTTTCGCGGCTTCAGGGCAGGCGCTGGGCCGCAGCAGGCGAGGCTGCTCGCGCACGGTGAGCGGGCCTTGAAGGCGATGGGAACGGAGTTTCGGTCGCGCGGCCTGCAGCCGCGCTGCGCTCAATCGACGTACAGCGAACTGACCGATTCTTCGGCCGAAATGCGGCGGATCGTTTCGGCGAGCAGGCCGGCGATCGACATCTGGCGGATCTTGGGGCAGGCGGCGGCGGCGGCGGTCAGCGGGATGGTGTCGGTCACGACCAGCTGGTCGAGTTCCGAGTTGCTGATGTTGGTGATCGCCGGGCCGGACAGCACCGCGTGCGTCACATAGGCCACGACCGCAGTTGCGCCTTCTTCCTTCAGTGCGGCGGCGGCCTTGCACAGGGTGCCGGCGGTGTCGACGAGGTCGTCGACCACGACGCAGGTCTTGCCGGACACGTCGCCGATGATGTTCATCACCCGCGATTCGTTCGGTTTGGGGCGGCGCTTGTCGATGATCGCCAGTTCGGCGTCGTCGAGGCGTTTGGCGACCGCGCGGGCGCGGACCACGCCGCCGACGTCGGGGGCCACCACGATCAGGTTGTCGTACTTCTGGCGCCAGATCTCGCCCAGCAGCACCGGGCTGGCGTAGACGTTGTCGACCGGGATGTCGAAGAAGCCCTGGATCTGGTCGGCATGCAGATCGACCGTCAGCACGCGGTCGGCACCACATTCGCCGATCATGTCGGCCACGACCTTGGCCGAGATCGGTACGCGCGTCGAACGCGGGCGGCGGTCCTGGCGCGCGTAGCCGAAATAAGGAATGACGGCGGTGATGCGTGAGGCCGAGGCGCGCTTCAGCGCGTCCAGCATCATCAGCAGCTCCATCACGTTGTCGTTGGTCGGTGCGCAGGTTGGCTGGATCACGAACACGTCCTTGCCGCGGACGTTCTCGTTGATCTCGATCTGGATTTCGCCGTCGGAGAACTGACCGACGACGGCGTTGCCGAGCGGCATCCTGAGGTAGTTGGCAATGTCCTTTGAGAGCTTGGGGTTGGCATTCCCCGAGAACAGCATCAACTTACTATCGGACATTGAGTGAGTCTCTGATCAAGAAGGCGAGAGTGGCTGGGGCGGATGGATTCGAACCACCGAATGGCAGGATCAAAACCTGCTGCCTTACCGCTTGGCGACGCCCCAATAGGCTCTGCGTCTGCAACGGCGCGCATTATATAGAAACGAATCCCGGCATTGGGCGTTCGCGTGAATTTCGTCGCCGATTCAGGAACGGGCGACCACATCGAGCAGCGGCGAACGGTTGCCGCCGCGCGCCACGAAGCCGTGCCAGCCTGCGGGCAACTGCTGCAATACCTGGGTGGCATCGCTGCGCTCGGGGAACGCCGCAAACACCGAGGCTCCGGTGCCGGTCATGGTGGCCGGCGCATGGGCGTCCAGCCATTCCAGCGCGGCCTTGACCTCCGGATACCGCGCGCAGGTGACCGGTTCGAACACGTTGCAGGTGCGGCCGGCAAGGTAATCGACCAGCGCCACCGGCGGGTGATCGCGGCGCAGCTCCGGCGCGCGGAAGATCTCCGCGGTGCTGACCGTGACCGGCGGCGTGACCACCAGGAACCAGGGCTCCGGCAGGTTGATCGGCGTCAGCTTTTCGCCCAGGCCTTCGGCCCAGGCGGCCAGACCGCGCACGAATACCGGTACGTCGGCGCCCAGCTGCAGGCCGAGCTGCGCCAGTTCATCGGTCGGGAAGCCCAGGTTCCACAGGCGGTTCAGCGCGACCAGGGTGGTCGCGGCATTGGACGAGCCGCCGCCGAGGCCGCCGCCGATCGGCAGGCGCTTCTCGATACGGATATCGGCTCCCAGATTGCAGCCGGAGGCCTGCTTGATCACCTGCGCGGCACGGATCGCCAGATCCTGATCCTCGTCGATGCCGCTCACGGTATCGACCCGCCGCACCACGCCGTCGCCGCGCGGCACGAAGAACAGGCTGTCGCCATGATCGAGAAACTGGAACAGCGTCTGCAGGCGGTGATAGCCGTCATCGCGACGGCTGACCACGTGCAGAAACAGGTTGAGCTTGGCCGGCGCCGGCCACGGGAACTCGGCGGTCAGCGGGCCGTGATTGATCGCGTGCATGTCGTGTGTTGGGCGCCGGGGCGGCGCGTGGTTCTGGGGTCAGGGTACTGCCGTGACCAGGGCGTCCCAGCGGTCGATCACGAGCTTGAGGCTCACGTCGCCGTTGCTGGCGTCGAGGCGCCGCGGTAGCGACACCCCTTCCCGATGCACATAGTCGGTGTAGTTTAACTGCCAACCGTCCTGAAGTAGACGTGACAGCCGACCTTCGGCACCGAGCATCTGGGTATGCGGCGAGTCCGGGGCCGGCAGGCCAAGGATCCAGTGCCGCAGCCCGTGGATCGGGAAGGTCCAGCCCAGGTGCGTCTGCATCCATGCTTCGGGATCGTGGGTGTGGAGACTGCCTTCACGGGTACGGATCTCGACGGCTTGCGCAGTGCCATTGATCTGCACGCCGCCCGCACCGAACGGGCCGGCGAGACGCAGGTCGAAATGGCCGTCGGCCTGCTGGGTCCAGCGCAGATCGGCTTTCACGCCGAGACTGCCGCCACTGGCCGCACGACCCTGGAGGGTGAACCCCTGGATCGCCGCCAGTTGCTGCCGGTGTGCCTGCCATTGCGCCTGCAGCGCGGGGTCGTCGCCCGTGGGTTCTGCGCTGCGCGGTGCCAGCAACTGGCAGCCGGCCAGCAGCAGCGCCGCAGCGCAGATGGTCGCGCCGCGCCAGATCATCGGCTGAGACGTTCCACGGTCTCGGTCAGTGCCGGGTGTCCCGGGTTGTCGCGCAGCGCGCGTTCCCAGATGCCGCGGGCTTCATCGCGTGAACCCAGCGTCCACAGCACTTCACCGAGGTGCGCGGCGACTTCGGGGTCGGGGAAGCGCGCGAACGCCTTGCGCAGCAGATCGCGTGCGTCTTCGGAATTGCCACGCTTGAACTGGACCCAGCCCATGCTGTCGATGATCGCCGGGTCCTCAGGCTCCTGCGCCAGCGCGCGCGCGATCAGATCGTGGGCCTCGTCGTAGCGCTCGGAATGCACGGCGAGCATGTAGCCCAGCGCATTGAGACTGCGGGTGTCTTCGGGAGAGTGCTTCAGCAGCGTGCGCAGATCCTGTTCCGCGAGATCGATTTTCTTCTGGCGCTCGTAGACCAGCGAGCGGCCGTAGATCAGATCGGCGTCGTCCGGGAATTCCTCCAGGGCGTCGGTGTACAGCGTCTGCGCGGCGTCCAGCTGGTCGGCGCCAACCAGCAGATCGCCCTCGGCGAGATAGAAGCGCTGCGCCAGTTGCGGCAGCTGTTCGCGCAGCGCGGACAGCAGTTCGCGCGCCTCCGGCAGGCGGTCCATGCGCGTCAGCACCACGGCGCGGCGCACCGCGGCGTCCAGCGACTGCACGCCGCGATTGACCTGGGCGTAGTACTCCAGCGCTTCCGGATATTGCTGCTGCGCTTCGGCAATGCGCCCCAGCTCGAAGTTGGCGTCCTGCGCGCGCGGGGTTTTCAGCAGCGGCTTGAAGTAGGACTCTGCGGCCTTGAGATCGCGGTCGTTGAAGGCCAGCACCCCCAGTGCGAAGCGCGCGTCCGCCATATCGGGCTTGGCGCCCAGGGCCTTCTGCAGCTGCTTGCGGCCGGCTTCGCGATGATCGGCCTCCAGCAGCAGCTTGGCATAGCCCATGTGCAGTTCGGCGGGGTTCTTTTCCTTGCGCAGCAATTCGGCGATCAGCGCATCGGCCTCGGCGAGGCGGTTCTGGCGGGAATAGATGCCGACCAGCAGCAGCGCCGGTTCGCGATCCTTGGGCGCCAGCTCCCGTGCGCGCAGTGCCGCTTCCTCCGCCAACGGCAGTTGTGCGAAACGCAGTGCCAGCATGCCCATCGCCTGATGCGCACCGGACAGTTCCGGCCAGGGCTTGATCAACTGGTCCATGACCTCCAGCGCGGGCTGGGCGAGACGGTCGTCGAGCTGGCCGAGGATCAGCGCGACATGGCGGAAGCCGTCTGCGGTACCGCCGGCATGGCCGTCGATGATCGCGCGGAGCTGTTCGATCACGCCGACCAGATCGCCGCGACTCATCGCGATCCGCGCCAGGATTTCGCGCGGGTCCATCGCCGTCGGTTCCAGCGCCAGCCAGCGCTGCGCCGCCTGGCGGGCCAGATCTTCGTCGCGCGCGACCACCGCCAGCGCGGTGGCGCGCTGCGCCAGTTCGGCATCGTCGACCAGTTTCAGCGCTTCGAGGAACGCGGCGGCGGCGGTGGCCGGCTGCTGCCGTCCGGCGGCCATTTCACCGGCCAGGATGTAGTACTGCACCTGTGCATCCGATGACGGCAGGGTCATCAGTGGCGCTGCCAACGGCGTTTCGCCGCCGGTCGCAGCATCCTGACCCGCGGGCGGCGGCGCGGCAGCGGCAGCAGCCAGCCCCGGACTCAGGGCGGCCAAGGACAGCGCGGTGAGCAGCGGGATCAGCGAGGGCAGGCGGAATGCACGCACGTGTCGGACTTTATGTATGAGGAGGCTTTGTCTCAGACATTATCCCGAAAGTGGGGTTCCGTGGGCCTGTCGAGGGGCAGCGTGCGCAACCCTTTCCACCGCAGACGATGCGGAAAGGGTCCCCGACAGCGTAAAATCCCGATTCCAGTCAGCCGGATCGCCATGGCCCTCGTCACGCTCGGTCTTAGCCATCACCACGCGCCTGTTGAAGCGCGCGAACGCATGGCGTTCACCGAAACCGATGTTCCAGCAGCGCTGGCACGCCTACGGGCGCTGCCAGGCGTTGCCGAGGCCGCGATCCTGTCGACCTGCAATCGCACCGAGATCATGGCCGTCACCGGCCCCGAGGACGAGGCGCGGCTGATCGAGTGGTGGCGCCGCGAGCGCCAGGCGCGCGAGGGCGAGATCGAGAAGTTCCTGTATCAGCACCGCGATCTGGGCAGTGTCACCCATAGTCTGCGCGTGGCCGCCGGGCTGGATTCGATGGTGGTCGGCGAGCCGCAGATCCTTGGCCAGATGAAGCAGTCTTTCGCGGTGGCGCAGGAGGTGCACAGTCTCGGACCGGTGCTGTCGCGCCTGTTCCAGCACGCATTCTCGGTGGCCAAGCTGGTGCGCTCGCAGACCGATGTCGGCGCGCATCCGGTCTCGGTGGCCTATGCCGCATTGCAGATGGCGCGGCGCATCTTCTCCGACCTGCAGCAGCAGACGGCCTTGCTGATCGGCGCCGGCGAGATGATGACGCTGATGGCGCGGCACCTGCAGCAGAACGGCATCGGCCGCATCGTGGTGGCCAACCGCAGCCTGGAACGTGCCGAAAAGCTGGCGCGCGAGGTGCACGGTTACGCGATCAGTCTCAACGACCTGCCGGCCTATCTGGGTGACGCCGATCTGATCGTGTCGTCGACCGCCGCGCGCGGCTTCGTGCTC
>JBEBWZ010000149.1:0-8139 GCA_040391865.1 Solimonas flava | reverse complement strand
GCTACGAGCTGCATCGCGTCTGGATTGTGGAAGGCGAGGTCAAGCCGACCACCAGCCACATCTACGCCAAGCGTCGCTTCTACATCGACGAAGACAGCTGGCAGATCTCGCTGGTCGACATCTACGACCGTCGTGGCGCGCTGTGGCGCTGGCAGGAAGCGCACATCATCCAGTCCTACGACAAGCCGTTCCCGGCGCCGGTGATGGAGACGATCTACGATCTGCAGAGCAACCGCTATCTGGCGCAGGCGCTCAACAACGAAGATCCGGAATCGATCGAAAAGCCGTTCGAGGCCTCGTACTTCGAACCGGGTAACGTGCAGAAGCAGGCCACCAAGTAAGGCGCAGCACGGTCGCGATGTTCAGGGGGCGCTCCGCAAGGAGCGCCCTTTTTGGTTGGAGTTGTCGTTCCCGTTATGGCTTGAGCCGCTTGCGCATGGTGGCCAGCTGCGCCTGCATCTCGGCCGACAGGCGGGGGTATTCCAGCTGCAGGCCTTGCAGCGTGCGCACCACGATATCCGCCACGATCACGCGCATACGCGACTTGCTGTCGGCCGGAATCGCATACCACGGGGCCCACGGGCGCGAGGTCTGGTTCAGGGCTTCCTGATAGGCCTGCATGTAGTCGTCCCAGCGTTCGCGCGCGACGATATCGCTGTGCTCGAATTTCCAGTTCTTCTCCGGCTGCTCCAACCGTGCCAGCAAGCGCTTGCGCTGTTCTTCCGGGGAGACATCGAGCCAGAACTTGATCACCACCGTGCCATTGCGGGTGAGGTGGCGTTCGTGATCGCGAATGGATTCGAAGCGTTCCGCCCACAACTGCTCCGCTGATGGCAGCTGCGGCAGGCGCTGTGCCACCAGCAACTCGGGGTGCACGCGCACGGTCAGCACCTCCTCGTAGTAGCTGCGGTTGAACACGCCGATACGTCCGCGTTGTGGCAGGCGACAACTGGTGCGCCACAGAAAATCGTGGTCGAGCTCCTCGGAGGAAGGGCGCTTGAACGAATAGACCTCGCAGCCGCTGGGATCGACACCGGACAGCACGGCGCGGATCGTCGAATCCTTGCCGGCGGCGTCCATGGCCTGGAACACCAGCAGGACGGAATAGCGGTCGTGGGCGTAGAGCACGCGTTGCAGCTCGGCCAGCTGTTCTACCTGTTCGCGCAACTGCTGCTCTCTGCCCCGCTTGTCGAGGCCGTCGTCTCTTGCGCGCGTGGGGCTGTTGCCAGTCAGGAAGCTGCCATCGAACGGCACTCGGTAGGGGCTGTCGATGGCGGTGGGCGTGCAGTCGGTCATGAGCCTGGCCATGTGATGGAAAGGGGCCAGGCAAGAATGGCAGGTGCGCCAGCACTTGGCGATGCTGGCGCAGGTACAACAAGGCCGGGGGAGTTCTGGCGATATCCCGAAGCAGGCCGCCAGAGGCAGCAAGCCACAAAAAAGGGCACCCGAAGGTGCCCTTTCTCATTGCGGCAGCCGGTAGTGGCTGCGCTGAGAGTGCGGCTTAGTGGCCGTGGCCGTCGTCACCCGGGCCTTTCTCGACCGAGATCAGCTCGACTTCGAACACCAGCGTTTCGTTCGGGCCGATCTTGACGCCGGCGCCACGCTCGCCATACGCGAGTGCTGCCGGAATCACGAACTTGTACTTGGAGCCCGGCGTCATCAGCTGCACGCCTTCAGTCCAGCCCGGGATCACGTTGGCGAGCGGGAAGGTCACCGGCTGGCCGCGCGAGTAGGAGCTGTCGAACTCTTCGCCGTTGATCAGCGTGCCCTGGTAATGCACGGTGACGCGGTCTTCGGCGGTCGGCTTGCCACCCTTGCCTTCGGTCAGCACTTCGTACTGCAGGCCCGAAGCCGTGGTCTTCACGCCTTCCTTCTTGCCGTTCTCGGCGAGGAACTTCTCGCCCTCGGCGCCGGCCTTGGTGGCCTGCTCGGTGCGTTCCTGCAGCTGACGCTCCTGCATCTTCTTGGCGACGGTGTTCTTCACTTCTTCGCGGGTGGCGTCGTCCATCTTCGGTTCGGTGCCGCTGAACACGTCATCGAGACCGGCCTTGAGGGCGGTGATGTCGACATCGGCCTTCACCGGCTGCAGCGATTTGCCGAGGTCCACGCCGATGGCGTAGCCGAACTTCTGGGCGTCGGTTTCAAGCGCAGCGGAAGCAGCGGAGGTGGTCTCGCCCGACTTGTTGCAGGCCGCGACCAGGCCGGCGGCGACGACGGCCACGGCCAGCATACGGAAAGACTTGTTCATGGTTCCCCGGAGACGAAAAGAGGGGCGAGGCCCCCCAACGCGACCGATTATAACGGCTTTTCTGCAGAGTTCTCGGGGGCTGTGGAAGGCAAATTTGGCTCAGGGGTTTTACGCCTGGAAAGCAGCTGCAACAGCATTTGCCGGGTCTCGTCGGACAGCAATTCCTGCGAGCGTTCGGCGATTTTTTCGATGCGGGCGTCGACCGCCAGCAGCCGGTCTCCGGTCTCGGTGACCAGGCCGATGCGGATCAGGGTATTGAGATAGCCCTTGAACAGCGCCTTGTCGAAAAACTCCGGGGCATCGCGGCCGGTCAGGATCGCCATGCGTTCGGCCAGCAGGCGGCAGTCGTCCTCGAAGCGTTCGCGCTGCAGCCCTTGTTGCGAGCGCCGTTCTTCGGCCAGCAGCAGCGCGGTCATGCAGTAGCGCTCCAGGGTTTCCCCGAGCACCCGGCCGAGCATCGCCAGCGTCGAGTAGGCGGGCTGGTTGGCGTCCGGCCGGCGCAGGCGCTCGCCCTCGCGCGACAGCAGCCCGATCTGCACCATCACTTCGATCCAGCGCTTGGCGACGGCTTCGATTTCCTCGGCCGGCCAGCGCAGGAAAAATTCGGTTTGCAGGAAGGGGTAGAGCGCGCGAACGCCGGTGACGATCGCTTCCTCGGTCAGCAGCATGCGCGTGCGGAACAGGTTGGCGATCAGTGACGGCAGCGCAAACAGGTGCTGGATGTTGTTGCGGCTGTAGGTCAGTACCACGGCGTCGCGCTGGGCGATGCCGTACAGCTCGCCCCATTTGTGCGGCACGCGTGCGATCCGTGCGATCGGCGCGCTCCATTCGACGATGCTGCGCGGCGACGGCTCGGGGATGTATTGGTCGTCGCTGTACGGTTCGCCCTTCAGCAGCCACACCAGAGGGCGGTTCTGTTCCACCCTGTGGTCTGGCGAGCCCCGGCGCGGGGGCCCCGACCGCCGCGCGACCGCCGCCAGGCCGGTCGGATTGGAGACCGCGGCGGCATTGACCCGACGCGTATTCTCCAGCGCCAGCTTCGACACGAAATGCTTGAACCCGGACGGGGCCTCATCCATGTCCGGCACGAAATGCTGGCGCCAGTCGGGCAGGTGACGGTCGGCGTATTCCTGCAGCGAAATGGGCTCGCCGAAATTCAGATAGGCCTTGCCATAGGAGTTGCCGAGAATGCGCCCGGCTTTCAGCAGGCCTTCGGCGGATTCCTTCTGCTTCTTGGCGCCGCGCAGTTCCTTGGCATAGCTGTTGACCTCCCAGCAGCGGTCGTAGCCGATGAACACCGGCACGATCGCGACCTTGCGCGCGCGCTGTTTGAGGCCGGCTTCGGCGACCATGGCCAGCATGCCGGTCTTCGGTGCCAGCAGGCGCCCGGTGCGGCTGCGCCCGCCTTCGGGAAAGAACTCGATGGCGTAGCCGCGCTGGATCAGCGAATCGACATAGGCGCGGAATACCGCGGTGTAGATCGAATCGCCGGAGAAGCTGCGGCGCAGATAGAACGCACCGCAGCGGCGCAGCAGGCCGCCGATCGGCCAGAAATTGAGATTGACGCCGGCGGCGATGTGCGGCGGCACCAGGCCGGCCTGATACAGCGAGTAGGACGCCAGCAGGTAGTCGGCATGCGAGCGGTGCGAGGGCATGTAGATCAGTTCGTGATCCTGTGCCCAGGCGCGGACGCGATCGACGCCGCGGACGTCGATGCCCGCGAACACGCGCTTGAATACCACCGAGCCGAGGAAGCGCTCGAGGAAGTTGATGCTGGCGGTGGAATAGTTGGCGGCGATTTCGTCGGCACACTTGCGTGCGTGACGGCGCGCCTTGTCCAGGGTCATGCCGTCGTGGCCGGCGGAGCGCTCGATGGCCTTGCGTACGGTCTGCGAGTTCAGCAGGCCGTTGATGACCACCTGGCGGCTGATCAGCGTGGGGCCCAGGGCCGCGGTGCGGGCACGCAGGAAGTGGAAATGCAGCACGCGCGTCAGCTTGCGGATCGCCAGCGACGGCTCGGGTGATTTGTCGATGTACTCGCGGAACGAGAACGGCAGGCCGAAGTTGGCGAACACGTTGCGGCCGTTGAACAGCATGATGAAGAACTTCTGCACGCGACCGGCCTGCTCGTTGTCGGCGAACAGCAGTTTCCACAGGCTGGTTTCCTTGCCCGGATCGCGGCCCCAGAAGATCGACACCGGAATCAGCTGCGCATCGAACGAGGTGGTGGCGATACCGGTTTCGATCAGGCGGGTCAGCTCGGTGGCACGGCGCCGTGTTTCCAGCAGCGCGTCCATGTACACCACACCGGCGCGTTCGACGGTGGGGAAATTGGAGCCGGTCCGGCTCGGTCGCGGCAGCACCAGGTCCTTGCACAGGCGATCGAGCACGAACAGATCGACCCAGGAGCGGGTGGCGAGGATGTAGACCACCGGCTTGGTCGGGTCGATGCGGAGATTGTCCCGCAGCGCAGCGGGCGCCGTGCGATAGCGGATCAGGCCGTTGAAGGGCCGGAACAGCCAATACACCAGCCCGAACAGGGCACTGTTAAGCAGAGCGCGCATGCGCCTCCATGATTTTCGGCGCCGGAGAAAGCCGGGCGCCCCGAGTATGCAACCGCTCGAGCAGGGCGGGTGGTGGCATGTTGTAATGCAAACGTTAACGAAAGTGTATCGCAGGACCCTGTTCGCCATGCCCAGATTGCCCGACTCGCCGTTGCCTCCCCACGTGCATGCGATACGCAAGCGGGTCGAGCGCTATGCCACGGTGCTGGATTCGGGCATCGGTATTCCCGGCACCCGCTTCCGGATCGGGCTGGAGAGCCTGATCGGCATGGTGCCGGTGGTCGGCGATGCAATCGGGCTGTTGCTGGGCGGCTGGCTGATCCTCGAAGGTTCACGTGCCGGAGCGCCGCCGCGGCTGTTGCTGCGCATGGCCGGCAACACCTTGCTGGATGCGCTTGCGGGCATGGTCCCGGTGGTCGGTGACCTGTTCGATTTCGCGTTCAAGTCCAATCGTGCGAACGCGCGCCTGCTGGGAGCCCACCTGGATCGCCTCGAAGGCCGTCCGCCGCGCTCACGGCGTTGGCTGGGGGCGCTGTTGATGGTCGGCCTGCTGGTGATCGTGGGATTCGCCGGGTATGGTCTGTGGACCCTGTTGCGTGGCTGAGGAAATACCCGGATGACCGCGGGGGTCGCTGACGGTCATAGTTTCAGCCGTTGCGGTTGAGGCTCCGCAACCATCCGTTCAGGGAAATCGCACACACATGACGGAAGCGACCTGGCTGGGTCATCCGCGGGGATTGGTCACGCTGTTTCTCACCGAGATGTGGGAGCGGTTCTCGTTCTACGGCATGCGCGCCATCCTGGTGCTGGCGATGGTGGCCGCGGTCGAGGGCAACAATCCCGGACTGGGCCTGTCGCGCGAGATGGCGACGGCGATCTACGGCATCTACACCGCCGTGGTCTATCTGGCGTCGCTGCCCGGCGGCTGGATTGCCGATCGACTGATCGGCCAGCAGCGCGCGGTGTTCTGGGGTGGCGCGATCATTGCGGCCGGTCATTTCACGATGGCCGTGCCGAGCAATGCCACCTTCTTCATCGGCCTGATCCTGATCGCGCTCGGCACCGGCCTGTTGAAGCCGAATATCAGCGCCCTGGTCGGACAGCTGTACAAGACCGATTACGGTGCGCGCCGCGACGCCGGCTTCTCGCTGTTCTATATGAGCATCAACACCGGCGCGTTCTTCGGGCAGTTGCTCTGCGGCTACCTGGGGGAGCGGATCGGCTGGCATTGGGGTTTCGCGGCCGCCGGCGTGTTCATGGTGCTGGGGCTGATCCAGTATCGAATGTACGGTCATCACCTCGGCGAAGCCGGCGCGGCCCCGGCCAGTACCGGTGATCCGCTGCGCGATCGGCGCACGCGGCAGCGCGGCTGGCTGGCGCTGGGCATCGCGGCCATCCTGCTGCTGTCGACCGTGGTGCTGGCCCTGTGCGGTTGGCTGCGGATCAATCCCTTGCGCCTGGCGCAGGGTACCGGTGTGTTCATCGCTGCACTGGCGGCCACGTACTTCGGCTATGTGCTGTTCTTCGGCGGACTGAACGCGCTGGAGCGCAGGAAGGTTGGGGTGATCGCGGTGTTCTTCGTGGCCGCCGCGATGTTCTGGAGTGGCTTCGAGCAGGCCGGTTCCAGCTTCAATCTCTTCGCGCAGGATCATACCGACCGCATGATCCTCGGCTGGGAGATTCCGGCGTCGTGGCTGCAGTCGGTCAACCCGATGTTCATCATCATCCTGTCGCCGTTCTTCGCCGCGCTGTGGATCAATCTCGGGCGGCGCAATCTGGGGCCGTCATTGCCGGCGAAGATGGCACTAGGCCTGATTCAGATGAGCATCGGTTTTCTGGTGCTGTACTTCGCGGCATTGATCGTGGTCACCGGCGAGAAAGTGGCGCCGGTCTGGCTGATCCTGACGTATCTGTTCCACACCACGGGCGAGTTGTGTCTGTCGCCAGTGGGTTTGTCTGCCGTGACCAAGCTGGCGCCGGCGCGCTATGTCGGCCAGATGCTCGGCACCTGGTTCACCGCGTCGGCGCTGGGACATCTGATCGCCGGTCTGCTTGCCGGTCATCTCGCCGACGATCACAACATTGCCGACATGCCCGACCGTTTCCTGTTCGTGTGCATGACCACGGCGGGGTCCGGCCTGATCCTGCTGATGTTCACGCGGCCGATCAGGCGCCTGATGGGGGATGTGAAATGAATCGATCCGCAAAGGAGGAGAACCAGTGACCAACCCGGGATTTCTGCGCGGCGCATGGATTGCGATCGCGGCTTTGGGGCTGGGTGCCTGCGGCAAGCCCGCCGAGGCGCCGGTGCCACCCGCGGCGGCAATGGCAACCGCGACCGATGCCGATGCGTTTGTCGCCGGCGTCAACGAGGACTATCGGCAGCAGCTGCCCTACCTCAGTGCCGCGCAATGGGCGCAAGCGACCTACATCAACGACGACACCCAGGTGCTGGCGTCGCGCGCCAACGAGCAATGGCTGGAATATCTCAGCGGCAAGCTGCAGGACGCGAAGCAGTTCAATGGTCTGCAACTGGCGCCGGACACCGCGCGGGGTCTGCTGGCGTTGAAATTGTCGACCGCCAATCCGGCGCCGGGCGATCCTGCCAAGCGAGCCGAGCTGGCCAAGATCCTGGCGCGCATGGAAGCGAACTACGGTGCCGGGAAGTGGTGCCCGCAGGGCGAGGACAAGCCCTGCCTGACCCTGCCGGAGATCGAAAAGATCATCAACGATCCGCAGCAGACGCCCGCCGCACGTGCGCAGGCCTGGGTCGGCTGGCATGCGACATCGATCCCGATCAAGGCCGACTACCAGCGCTTTGTCGCGCTGAGCAACGAGGGCGCGCGCGAGCTGGGCTTTGCCAACCTCGGCGAGATGTGGCGTGCCGGCTATGACATGAGTCCTGCCGATTTCGATGCCGAGGTCGAACGCCTGTGGACCCAAGTCGCACCCTTGTACGAGGCGCTGCACTGCCATGTGCGCGCCAAGCTCAACCGCCAGTACGGCGACGAGGTGGTGCCAAAAGCCGGTCTGATCCCGTCCCATTTGCTGGGCAACATGTGGGCGCAGCAATGGAGCAACATCTATTCGGTGGTGGAGCCGTATCAGGGGGTGGGCAGTCTCGACGTCAGCGGTAGCCTGCAGCGTCAGCGCGACGCCGAGTACCGCAAGCTGCTGGCGGCGCACCCCGGCAAACCGTCGGTTGCGGATCTGGCTGAACTCGAGCATCAGGCCGACCGCGCGCAGGCCGTGAACATGACGCGCATTTCCGAGGATTTCTACACCTCGCTGGGCTTTCCGCCGCTGCCGGAATCGTTCTACGGGAAA
>JBEBWZ010000148.1:0-8182 GCA_040391865.1 Solimonas flava | reverse complement strand
ACGACGGCTATCTCAGCGCATTTACAGCGACGGATCGACCGGCGCTTCGCTGCCCGGCGCGTTGACGATCTCGAGCTTGATCTTGCTTTCGATCAGGTCGCGGTAACCACCAAACTCGCCACCGGCCACCAGTTCGCGCAGCCGTGCGCGCTGCGCCTCAGCCGTCGCACCGCTGGCGGTGGGCTCCTGCACCTCGCTCAAGGCCAGCACCGCAACGCCCCCCGCGGGCAGCACCGTTTCACCGTAAGTGGTCGCACCTGCGGCGGGGCGCGGCAGCTTGAACAGCGCTTCGAGCACCACGCGGTCCTCATTGCCGTTGTCGCGACGCACCAGTCCCGGACTCTTGAGTGCAAGACCCTTGTCTGCCGCTACCGCGCTCAAGGCCTTGCCGCCCCGTACCGCGGCCAGGACTTCGGCGGCATCCGCTTTGGCCTTGGCCAGCGCGGCTTCATTGCGCAGCGCATCGCGCAACTCGACGGAAACTTCCGCGAGCGAACGCTGGCGCGGCGCTTCATGTTCGGCCTTGCGCAACACCACAATCTTGTCGTCGCCGATCGTGATCGGCTTGCTGTTCTCGCCGTCGCCCAGAATCTCGGTCGAAAACGCCGCGGTTCTGATCGCTTCGTTGGCGGCCAGGCCGGCACCGCCCGCACGCGTGAACCATTCCGTCGTCTGCAACGGCAATTCCAGCGCCTCGGCGACCGGCGCCAGCGACGTGGGATTCTCGAATGCCAGCTGCTCCAGTTTCTCCAGCTTCTCCTGGAACTGCTTCTGTTGTTCGCGATTGCGATAGAGCGCGATCAGCTCTTCACGCACTTCCGGCTCATCGAGCGAACGGGTCAGCCCGGGCTTCACCTCATCGGCGCGAATCAAGTGCCAGCCGAACTCGGTTTCGACCGGATCACTGACCACACCCGACTTCAGCGCAAACAGGGCCTGCTCGAATTTTTCGGTCATCTGACCGCGACGTACCCAGCCCAGATCGCCGCCCTGATCCTTCGAGCCCGGATCTTCGGAACTGGACTTCGCCAGCGTCGCAAAGTCCTGGCCGCCCTTCAGCTGTGCGGCAAGCTGTTCGATCTTTTTCTTCGCTTCGCTCTTGTCGCTGCCAAAGCTCACCATGATATGGCTCGCCTTGCGCTCTTCCTGCGTGGTGAAGCGCGATGCTTTCTCGGCGTCGTACAGCACCTTCAGCACATCGTCGGCCGGTGCCGCTGCAGCCGCCAGCGATTCCATCGACAGTTCGACATAGGCCAGCTTGATGCGCTCCGGCGCCATGAACTGCGCCTTGTCGCGCTCGTAACGCGCTTGCAGTTCTTCGTCGGAAACGCTGATCTGCGGCAGATAGGTCGCCGTATCGAACAGCACGTAGGACAGCGCACGTTCCTGATTCGTCAGCCGATAGTCCTGCTCGGCCTGCGTCGGCACCACAAACGCGGATTCGACCACGGTGGCGCGCAACTGATCCATCTCGATCGAATCGCGCAGCTGCTGCTCGAAGCGATGCGGGTCGAGGCCCTGACGGGCCAGCGCAGTCTTGTAGGCTTCGCTGTCGAAGCGACCGTCCACCTGGAAAGCCGGAATGCCGCTGATCGTCTGGAACAACAGCGCGTCGTTGGCCTGATAGCCCTGCTTTTCGCTGTACTGACGCAGCATCGATTCCTGGGTCATGTCCTTGAGCACCGCTTCACGGAAGCGGGTCTGGTCGAACAGGTCGGAACGGAAGTTCTCGCCCATCAGCGCCTGCAGCTGCTGATAGCGCTGGTCGTAGGCATTGCGGAACTGGGAATCACGGATCTTCTGGTCGCCAACCTTGGCGACGACCGGATCGCCGCCACCGGAGGTGAAGGACTCGATTCCGAAGAATGCGAACGGGATGGCGATGAGCGCGACAATGAAGCCCGCGACAAGGCCGCTGGTACGATCACGAATCTGCTGAAGCATGTTCTCCTCGAGCCTCTTATCGGAATCTGTCGTCAAAAAACCTGGAGCGGTATAACACGCCATAAACAACAAAGCCCGGACTAGAGCCGGGCTTGTTGTGTTCACCGTATGCTGGTGGGCTGCCCCCGACTCGAACGGGGAACCTACTGATTAAGAGTCAGCTGCTCTACCATTGAGCTAGCAGCCCATACGACAAAACCTTAAAAAAGTGGGGTGGACGAGGGGACTCGAACCCCCGACAACCAGAATCACAATCTGGGACTCTAACCAACTGAGCTACGCCCACCACCGGGGGTAATGCCCTGCTAGGTAACGCCAGGGGCGCGAATCATAGCAGAACCTTTTCTCAGTCAAAAGCCCAATCGCTCAAACCGATCGAAGATTGCTGCCGGTGTTGTGCCCGTTCCGCAGCACTGCACCCTCGCACCAACGACATCCCCCAGACCGCGGGGGCCGAACCTTACTTGATCAGGCCCTCCGATTTCAATGCCCCCTGCACTGCCGGTCTCGTCGCGACCCTCGCCTGGAACTGCTGCAGCGCCGGCCAGCGGGTCAAATCGATCTTGTGCAGACCACTCCAGTTCATCACCGTAAACAGATACGCGTCCGCAACGGTGAACTCCGCACCCGTCAGATACGGCACATCGATCAGCGCCTTATCAATCAGATCGAAGCGCCGGTTCAGCGCGGCAACGACGTTCGCACGCGCTTCCGGTGTGATCTGCGGATTGAACAAGGGGCTGAACTGCTTGTGCACCTCGGTGCCGATGAAGTTCAGCCAGGACTGCAGGTGATAGCGCTCGATCGTGCCGTTGGCTGGCGCCAACTTGCTGGCCGGTGCGCGATCCGCAAGATACTGGACGATCGCCGGACCTTCGGTCAGCACCGAACCATCATCCAGTTTCAGTGCCGGTACATACCCCTTGGGATTGATCGCCATGAAGTCGGCACCGCTTTCGGTCTGCTTGCTGCGCAGATCCACCTTCTCCAGTTCGAATGGCAGACCGGTTTCCCGCAGGACGATATGGGGTGACAGCGAGCAGGCACCCGGGGAATAAAAGAGTTTCATCGGCAGCCTCATCAGGTCAGGGGGAGCACCCGAACAGGCTAGCAGCAGCCACCTGAACCTTCACCGTGCGGTGGCGGCAGCTCCGGGGGCTGAATTGCACAGCCCCACCCCGATGGCACGGAGAATCGTCACCATGCAGGCTAAGTCATTGAAAAATGGTGCGCCCTGAGAGATTCGAACTCCCGACCCTCAGGTTCGAAGCCTGATGCTCTATCCAGCTGAGCTAAGGGCGCGCCGAGCGGCACAGCCTACTGCCTCGAAGCTCGGATGACCACAGGCCGAACTCACGACTTGTCCGAAAGTTTCCACCGCCCGCCGCCAGAGGCCTGGGAAGACGACCGGAAGGCCAGCATTGATGATCGATTTTTGACGGTCCTTTCCCGGGACTGCGCTGCACCACCCGAGGTTCATGGCCTCCCCGCTTCGGGCGAGTCATCCGCAAGCTCCTCCGAGTTACCCTGCCCCGGTTCGCATTCGATTCGGAACCAGATGCCCATGCTGATGCAATTCCGCCGCCTGTTGTTGCGTGCGCCTCAGGCCGCTGCGGTGGCCCTCGATGGCAAGCGCTTCATCGTCACCGGTGCCAGTCCGGACTCGCTCGGCTTTGAAACCGCGTGTGCGCTGCTGTTCTGGGGTGCCGCCGTCACCATCAGCACCCGCACACAACCGGCACTGGCCCTTGCGATGCTGCGCGCACGCCTGCCCGCCGACGCGGCGGCGCGCGCAGACGCCCTGCCCCTGGATCTGAGCGATGCCGCTTCGGTCCAACACTTTGTCGCCGCCTACCAGCAGGCACATGGCGCGCAACTCGACGTATTGATCAACAACGCCGGGATTCATCTGGATCTGCTGTCGCAATGGCGGGAACCGCGACTCAGTGCCGATGGGCAAGAGATTCATTGGCGCACCAACTATCTCGGCACGATGCATCTGACGCGGTTGCTGCTGCCGCTACTGCAACGGACCGCCGCGCGCAGCGGCGAGGCCCGGATCGTCAATGTCGTGTCACAGCTGCATGCCAAGGGCCGCAATGTCGATCTGATCGATGGCCCCGCACGCTACAACTCCTGGCTTGCATACGGGCGGTCCAAGCTCGCCCTGGTTCATGCCAGTTTCGAATTGCAGCGCCGTTACGGGCCATCGTCCCGGGTGCAAGCCTACTGCCTGCATCCAGGCGCCGTGTTTACCCGGATCGCCGACAAGGGCCTGGCCGGCCATCGCTGGCTGGAGCGCATCCGCACGGCCTGCCGCCCGCTCGAAGCCTATTTCCTGCTGAACCCTGTCGAGGGCGCACAAACGCAGCTGCACTGCGCAACCGCACCACAGGCCAAGGGCGGGCTCTATTACCGCCGCTGCCAGCCGGCGACTGCCAGCCAGGAAGCCGCTGATGCGCAGGTCTCGGCGCAACTCTGGGACGCCACCTCCGCCTGGCTATCGGCGCAACAGCCGCAATCAACGACTCAGCTCACGGCCTGAAACTGGCGGCTGTGGCGCAGCTTCTTGGCGAAGCCCGGAAAATCCAGATCGTGATCTTTCTGGAGTTGCTTGGCGGTGCGCTGGATTGCCGTCCAGTCGGGAATGAATTTTCGATCCTTGAATGCGAACAGCAGACGATTGCCGCCCACGCTCGCCGTCACCATCATCACCCGCCCCGAAAAAGTGCCGGCAACCAACTTGAGATGCGTTTCCAGCACACGCCCGCCGCCAATCAGATTCATCACCAGCATGCCACGCGGTGACAGACGTGCATGCAGGTCGCGATAGAAGCGCTCGTTGCAGAACGACGGGGCCACGCCGTTGCGGTCGCAACCGTCGACCAGAATCACGTCGGCGGATTCATCGCTGCTCGCCAGATACTTGGCGGCATCGGCATGCACCAGGCGTGCGCGTTTATCGGCAACCGGCAACTGGAACAACTTGCCAAACTCGATCACGTCTGCATCGATCTCGATCGTGGTCACACGCGCACGCGGCAGTTGCTGGTAACAGAACTTGCTCATCGAGCCGCCACCCAGACCGACGATCAATACATGCTTCACCCGCGGCAGGAACAGCAGGAACGCCATCATCATCCGGGTATAGGCAAACCTCAGCACATGCGGGTCCGCCAGCGACATTTCGCTCTGCACGAAATCGAGACTGAAATGCAGCCGCCGCAATGCGCCGTCATCCACCACGAACGGCTTGGTGTAGCTGCCGTCCCTGAGTGCCTCGGTCAGCTCGTTGATATCGCAGCCCGGACTTTCGCGCAGATAAACGCTGCCGATTTCCGAGACCAGATGCGCCGGCAGCATCAGCCAGCGGCCGCCGTCCAGTTCCACGAAACGATCCGTCATCCGTGCGTTCCCGGGACAGATCCATTGCTGCGTTCACCGCCTGCCACAACCGCAAAAATACCCACACACGACTCCAGTTTCAGGGTTCACCGCTACCGCTGCGACCGCGGCGCAGGCGCGCACTCTTGGCTGCAGTGCGTTTTTTTGCAAGCGGCAAGGCCGTATGTCCTTGCCAAGGCGCGCAACACCGTCGCAAGCTGTCGCGAACATGAAGCTGATTCTGCACCGACTCGATTCGCCGCTAGGACAACTGCTGCTGGTGACCGATCACCAGCAACTGGTGCGTGCGCTCGATTTCTCCGATTACAGCGAGCGCATGCAACGCCTGCTGCAACGGCACTATGGCGAGTACACCCTGACCGCAGCCACGGGCGCCTGTGACAGCGCGGCGCCGCTGCGGCGTTATTTTTCAGGCGATCTGGACGCACTGAACCAGGTGCAGGTTGCCACCAACGGCAGCGCCTTCCAGCAACAGGTATGGGCCTCATTGCGAACGATTCCCCACGGCACCACCACCAGCTACAGCGCGCTGGCCTCCCGCCTGGGCTTGAATGGTCATGCCGCCGCACGCGCGGTTGGCAGTGCCAACGGTGCCAACCCGATTGCGATCATCGTTCCCTGCCACCGGGTGGTCGGCAAAAACGGTGACTTGCGCGGTTTCGCGGGTGGCTTGCATCGCAAGCAGTGGCTGCTCGGTCATGAGCGCAGCCTCCAGAATCCTGAAGCCCCACAGTATTCGCTGACTTTCTAAAGGCGCCGGCGAAGCGCTCTTCAAGGTATTTTTCCAGCCCAATCCCCGGGCATTTCCCTCGGTTCTACTGCCAGAGATGCCCCCAGATCGGCGCCGAACCCACTGGAAAACAACCCGTTTCCGGCACCGGATCAGGCCGCCATGAGCGTGTCAATCAAATGTCTCTGCAAAATTAGGACACTAGAAGGCATAATTGCCGTCCCACAGTAAACGATCAATCCCAATGTCAGATATCGCAGCTTTACTTAAAAGCGAAATTACGCGCTTGTCGAAGAAGGTTCTCCGCCAGCACGTCACTCCCCTACAGACTGCGGCAACAGCGCAGCGGCGGCAGATCGCGAATCTGAAAAAACAGGTCATTGCGCTGGAGCGCGAAGTATCGAAGCTCCGTCGCGCAACGGCCTCCAATGTGGCGGCCAAGCCGGAAGCGGAATCCAACACCAATATCCGTTTTGTTGCCAAGGGCTTCAAATCGATGCGCGCGCGCCTGGGCATCAGCGCGGAAGATCTCGGTCGTCTGCTGGGTGTCAGCGGTCAGACGGTCTACAACTGGGAACACCAGAAAGCCAAGCCGCGCGCCTCGCAGATCGCCGCGATCGCCGCATTGCGCGGCATCGGCAAGAAGGAAGCGCAGCAGCGTCTGGCCGCGGCCGACGGCCAGGGCGAGTAACGCTTGGCGGACTGCGGATACGGCGCAGCCTGTAACGGCTGCGCCGATCAGATTCCGGAAATAAGTGCCGGCATCATCAAGGGCGGCTATGACGGCAGTTGCGCGTAGCCGCATCACGGCGGGATCGCGCATCGATACCCATCGTTACAGCGCCAGCCTGCGGAGTGAAACGGTGGAGACACCGCTGATCGCTATCCGGCTGGCGCCGATGAACATCGACTTCGTGACCGACGCCATCGAGTAGGCCTGCAAACGGCATGGAACCAGCGGGCATCGCCGGCTCCATGCCCATGCACTCCGAAGCTTCAGCCGCGCTGGCGCCGCAACGCCGCGCCCATCAACAGGCCCAGCACACTCAGGAGACCGAACGCGCCCCCACCCTTGTGGCTGCCGCCGTTCGTTTCGCCACCCGTCGTTTCACCACCATTTTCAAACGAATGCTCGCTTGGCTTTATCGGCGGGTGCATCGCGTTGAAGCTCACGGTGCCATGCGTCGTCCAGTTGGCAGTGGCGCTGTTGTCGCGTGCCAGCGCCTTGCCATCCTCGAACGAGGAATAGACGATCAGATGCTCCTTGATGATCGGATCGCTCTGCAGTCGCTGCGCATCGATCTGCTGCCGCGTCAGTGCAACGCCGTCATAGACATAGACCGGCCCCATGTAGCACCGGCAACCTTCATTGAACGAACTCTGATTGCCCATCACAAAGGTATTGACGCTGCCGCTGCCGCCGATCGAGGAGAAATGCGTCTGTGCCGGGACATGGATCAGCGCATCGTGATTGACACCCGCCTGCCAGGCGTAGAGATCGGTTGCGCCGTTGTGGGTGAAACTGACCGCCAGAAACGTCCACCCCAGACTGACATCCAGACCCTGCTCGGGATTGGCGGTGTAGCTGCCATCCTTGTTGAAATGCCACTCACCGCCATGCGTCAGGAAGAACGGACTGCTCGGACTGTCACCTGCGGTGCCGATATTTGCGTAGGCCTTGAACGCGCCCCCGTCATCAGCGATGAAGAAATCGTTCATGCCATCGATTTCCGGGGCATACACCCAGAGCATGATGGTGAAGATGCCCCGATCCGCGCTCCATGCCGGAACGCCCTCGGTGCGATAAAGACTGCCCGTGTGGAAATCGACTGACGCCTGCGCGGGCCCGACGGTCAGCAACAGTCCCAGCAGCGCTGCATAAAGGTATTTCATCTGACCTGCTCCCAAGTGATGTGAACCCAGAAAGCCCGGGCAGGTGTTTTTTAGGAAACAGGGCGACATCGGTCTGTGCGGAGCCGAACGCATCTGTGCGCGACGTCAGTCATTGGCGACAGGCGGGTTGATTCCGTGGCATGGGCGGTGCGCCGTGCATCCGCGACGTGCTGATCCAGAAGCACACCCCACCGCTGTCCATCAGCTTGG
>JBEBWZ010000147.1:0-8254 GCA_040391865.1 Solimonas flava | reverse complement strand
CGGTCGAGCAGGTCGAATCGGCGGCCGAGATCGTCAAGCGCTTTGCCACCGGCGCGATGTCGCTGGGCTCGATCAGCACCGAAGCACATGCGACCCTGGCCGTGGCGATGAACCGCATCGGCGGCAAGTCGAACACCGGCGAAGGCGGCGAAGATCCGGTGCGCTATCGCCTCGAGCAGCAGGGCATCGTGATCAAGGATGGCGACACCATGGCGTCGATCATCGGTGCCGAGCAGGTGATGGCAGAGATCCCGCTGCGCGCGGGTGACTCGCTGCGTTCGCGGATCAAGCAGGTTGCCGCCGGCCGCTTCGGCGTCACCGCGGAGTATCTGAATTCCGCCGATCAGATCCAGATCAAGATGGCGCAGGGCGCCAAGCCCGGCGAAGGTGGTCAGTTGCCGGGCGGCAAGGTCTCCGAGTACATCGCGCGGCTGCGCTTCTCGGTGCCCGGCGTCGGCCTGATCTCGCCGCCGCCGCATCACGACATCTATTCGATCGAGGATCTGGCGCAGCTGATCCACGACCTGAAGAACGCCAACGCCAACGCTTCGATCTCGGTGAAGCTGGTTTCGGAAGTCGGTGTCGGCACCATCGCCGCCGGCGTCTGCAAGGCCAAGGCCGATCATCTGGTGATCGCCGGTCATGACGGCGGCACCGGCGCTTCGCCGCTGTCGTCGGTCAAGCATGCCGGCGCGCCGTGGGAACTGGGCATGGCCGAAACCCAGCAGACATTGGTGCTCAACGGCCTGCGGTCGCGCATCCGCGTGCAGGCCGACGGCCAGATGAAGACCGGTCGCGATGTGGTGATCGCGGCGATGCTCGGTGCCGATGAAGTGGGCTTTGCCACCGCACCGCTGGTGGTCGAAGGCTGCATCATGCTGCGCAAGTGCCATCTCAACACCTGCTCGGTCGGCGTTGCGACCCAGGATCCGGTGCTGCGCCAGAAGTTCGCCGGCAAGCCGGAATACGTCGTCAACTACTTCTTCTTCGTCGCCGAAGAAGCGCGCCAGCTGATGGCACAACTCGGCATCCGCACGTTCGACGAACTGGTGGGCCGTTCCGACCTGCTCGACCAGAGCCGGGCGATTGCGCACTGGAAGGCACAGGGGCTCGATTTCAGCCGCGTGTTCTACCGTCCTGAATCGCCGGGCGAGCTGCCGGTGCATCACACAGAGCTGCAGGACCACGGGCTCGAAAAGGCGCTGGATCACCGGCTGATCGCGCAGGCGCGCGCGGCGCTGGATCGCGGCGAACGGGTGTCGTTCATCTCGCCGGTCGGCAACGTCAACCGCACTGTCGGCACCCTGCTGTCGGCGGAGGTGGCCAGACGCTACGGCCACGACGGTCTGCCGGACGACACCATCCACGTGCAGCTGCAGGGCACCGCCGGCCAGTCGGCCGCAGCTTTCCTGGCACATGGCATCACTCTGGATCTGGTCGGTGAAGGCAACGACTACGTCGGCAAGGGCCTCTCGGGCGGCCGCATCATCGTGCGCCCGAACACCGAGTTCCGCGGCTGGGCGGTCGACAACATCATCGTCGGCAACACCGTGCTGTACGGCGCCATCGCCGGTGAAGCGTTCTTCAACGGCGTCGCCGGCGAGCGCTTCGCGGTGCGCAACTCCGGCGCCACCGCGATCGTCGAAGGCACCGGCGATCACGGCTGCGAGTACATGACCGGCGGCACCGTGGTGGTGCTGGGCGAAACCGGGCGCAACTTCGCGGCCGGCATGTCCGGCGGCGTGGCTTACGTCTATGACCCGAAGGGGGACTTCGCGCGCAAGTGCAACCTCGACATGGTCGCGCTGGAGCCGGTGCTGTCGGCCGCGGAGCAGGAGAAGGACGTCGCGCGCGCCATCTGGCATCGCCAGATCCGTGGCGGCCTCGGCGAGTCCGACGAGGTCATTCTCAAGCGCCTGATCGAGCGGCACTTCAAGTACACCGGCAGCACCCGCGCCCGCACCCTGCTGGACGACTGGCGCAGTGCGCGCGGCAAGTTTGTCAAGGTGTTCCCGCACGAATACAAGCGCGCACTGGGCGAAGCGAGCCCGGCGCCGAGCGCCGTGCCGGCAACCGCAGCGGCCGTTGCCTGAGCCACGCCGCCATCCATCTCTGGAGACATCCCATGGGAAAGACCACCGGATTCATCGAGTACCCGCGGCAGAAGGAAGCCTATCTGCCGGTTTCCGCACGCCTCAAGAACACCCGCGAGTTCGTCCTCGTGCTCGAGAACGACAAGGCCAAGGTGCAGGCTGCGCGCTGCATGAACTGCGGCACGCCGTTCTGCACCACCGGCTGCCCGGTCAACAACATCATTCCCGACTGGAATGATCTGGTTTACACCGGCAACTATCGGGGCGCCCTCGACACCCTGCATTCCACCAACAACTTCCCGGAGTTCACTGGCCGCATCTGCCCTGCCCCCTGCGAGGCGGCGTGCACGCTGAACGTGAATCGCGATCCGGTCGGGATCAAGTCGATCGAGCTGTTCATCGTCGAGAAGGGCTTCGAGAACGGCTGGATCGTGCCGCAGCCGGCCGCACACAGGACCGGCAAGAAGATCGCCATCGTCGGCTCCGGCCCGGCCGGGCTCGCGGCGGCGCAGCAGCTCGCGCGCGTGGGTCATGACGTCACCGTGTTCGAGAAGAACGATAGCGCCGGCGGCCTGCTGCGCTACGGCATCCCCGGCTTCAAGCTCGACAAGGGCCATGTCGATCGTCGCCTGGAGCAGATGCAGGCCGAGGGCGTGACATTCCGCACCAGCGTGTTCGTCGGCAAGGACCCGCTGCAGAAGATCACCAACTGGGCCAGGGAAACCGTTTCGCCGGAGCAGCTGACCCGGGACTTCGACGCGGTGCTGCTCACCGGCGGCTCGGAGCAGGGCCGCGACCTGCCGGTGCCCGGACGCGAGCTGGACGGCATTCATTTCGCGATGGAGTTCCTGCCGCAGCAGAACCAGGTCGACGCCGGCGACAAGGTCAAGAATCAGATCCGTGCCGACGGCAAGCACGTCGTGGTGATCGGCGGTGGCGATACCGGCTCCGACTGCGTCGGCACCAGCAACCGTCACGGCGCCGTGGCCGTCACCCAGTTCGAACTGCTGCCGCAACCGCCGGAGCAGGAGAACAAGCCGCTGGTGTGGCCGTACTGGCCGACCAAGCTGCGCACCTCGTCTTCGCACGAAGAAGGCTGCGAGCGCGACTGGTCGGTGGCGACCAAGCGCTTCGAGGGCCGCAACGGCAAGGTCGAGAAGCTGATCGGCGTACGTCTCGAATGGAAGGACGGCAAGATGAGCGAAATGCCGGATTCGGAATTCGAGATCAAGGCCGATCTGGTGCTGCTGGCGATGGGCTTCGTCGCCCCGGCCGCGGCGGTGCTCGACGCCTTCGGCATCGACAAGGATGCGCGCGGCAACGCCAAGGCCGGCACCGAGGGCGAGGGCTGCTACCGGACCAGCGTCGACAAGGTGTTTGCCGCTGGCGACATGCGTCGTGGCCAGTCGCTGGTGGTCTGGGCGATCCGCGAAGGCCGCCAGGCGGCACGCGCCGTGGACCAGTACCTCAACGGCGGACATTCCGACCTGCCGCGGTAAAGCACCCGACGCCCACCTCCTGCAAAGGACGCCAGGCCCGCCACCCCGCCCTTGCGGCGGTGGCGGGCGATGGCCGCAGCGGGCTGCCTTCGGCTACTCTCAGCTTCTTTCCGACGAGCCGCTGCCGCAGCCATGAAATTCTTTCTCGATACCGCCGACGTCAAGGAACTGCGCGAAGCCGCTGCCTCGGGCCTCGTCGACGGCGTGACCACCAATCCCTCGTTGATCGCCAAGACCGGGCGCAAGCTCGACGAGGTGGTCAACGACATCCTCCAGATCGTCGATGGCCCGATCAGCGTCGAGACCATCAGCCTCGATGCTGCCGGCATGATTGCCGAAGGCGAGAAGTTGGCCGCGATCCATCCCAACATCGTGATCAAGGTGCCGCTGACGCCGGAAGGCCTGAAGGCAACCAAGGCCCTGACCGGCGACGGCCATCAGGTCAACGTCACGCTGTGTTTCTCGCCGCTGCAGGCGCTGCTCGCCGCCAAGGCCGGCGCGACCTACATCTCGCCGTTCGTCGGTCGGCTCGACGACATCGGTCATGACGGCATGTTGCTGGTGCACGAGATCGTGCAGGTGTATCGCAACTACGCCTATGAGACCCAGGTGCTGGCCGCGAGCCTGCGCCATCCGCTGCACGTGCTGCAGGCCGCCAAGGCCGGTGCCGACGTCGGCACCCTGCCGTATTCGGTGTTCCAGCAACTGTTCAAGCATCCGCTGACCGACATCGGCCTCGAGAAATTCCTGTCCGACTGGAAGAAGGTGCCGCAGGCCTGAGCCCGGAACCGCAGGACGCGCAGCAGGGTCGCAAGACTTCATGCTGCCGGAGATCAAGCTCATGCGCTTCCTGCGCGCCCTCACCGCCCTGCTGCTGATCTGCGGCGTCGCCCACGCGGCCGCGCCGCAGATCTTCGACAGCCAGGCCGGCAAGCTCAGCGTCACCGAGATCGCCACCGGCCTGGAAAATCCCTGGTCGCTCGCATTCCTGCCCGATGGCCGCATGCTGGTCAGCGAACGTCCCGGGCGCCTCCGCATCGTCAGTGCACAGGGCCAGGTCGGCGCCGCACTGAGCGGGGTCCCCGCGGTGGTGGCGCGGGGTCAGGGCGGTCTGCTCGACGTGGTGCTGGCGCCGGATTTCAGCGACAGCCGGCGCCTCTATTTCAGCTACAGCGAGCCGCGCCCCGGCGGCGGCAATGCCACCACGGTGGCGCATGCGCGCCTGACGGACACCGCGCTGCAGCAGGTCACGGTGATCTTTCGCCAGCAGCCGGCGATCGACAGCCAGCAGCACTTCGGCTCGCGACTGGTATTCGACCGCGACGGTGCGCTGTTCATCACCCTGGGCGACCGCAACCGTGCCCGCGACCGCGTGCAGTCGCTGGACAATCACATCGGCAAGATCGTGAAGCTGACGGCAGACGGCCAGGTGCCAAGCGACAATCCGTTTGCGGATCGCGATGGCGCGCTGCCGGAAATCTGGTCCTACGGTCATCGCAACGTGCAGGGCGCTGCGCTGCACCCGCTGAGCGGCGCCCTGTGGACGCACGAGCACGGCGCCAGGGGTGGCGACGAACTGAACATCGCGCGCGCCGGCCTCAACTACGGCTGGCCGGTGATCAGCCACGGGCGCGAGTACAGCGGCCTCAAGATCGGTGCCGGCCTTCAACGGCACGAGGGCATGGAACAACCGCTGCATTACTGGGTGCCGTCGATTGCGCCCAGTGGCATGGCTTTCTATACCGCCGACCGCTTTCCCGCCTGGAAGAACAGCCTGTTCATCGGCTCGCTGAAGTTCGGACAGCTGGTGCGACTGCAACTGGACGGCGAGCGCGTGGTATCGGAAGAGCGCTTGCTGGAGGGCTTGAACCGGCGCATCCGCGACATCCGTGCGGGACCGGACGGAGCCCTGTACCTGCTGACCGACGAAGCCGACGGCGCGATCCTGAGGGTGGAACCACGGGCTTGAACCGTCGCCGCCAAACGTCTGAGAATGGCGCCATGCAGGCGCTGCTAGACATGATGGGCAGCGGATTCGCGGTGGGCCGGCTCGAATTCGCGGCACCCGATGGACGCACCTGGACCTTCGGCCGGGGCGAGCCGGTTGCGCGCCTGCGCATGCGCGATGCCTCCGTTCTGAAAACCATCCTGCGCAATCCCGGCCTGCAGTTCGGCGAAACCTACATGGAAGGCGAATGGGAGCCGCAGGGCTGCGATCTGCGCGATGTCATGCACGTCGCCATGCGCCTCGAACACGCGATGCAGGCTCGCCGCGGCCGGATCGCATCGCTGCTGCGGCGCGGCCGTGCCAGGCTGCATGAGCTGAACACACCGCTGCGCAGCCGCCGCAATGTCGCGCACCACTACGATCTCGACTTCGATCTCTACCGGCAGTTCCTCGACGCCGATCTGCATTATTCCTGCGCGTACTACGCGCACGCCGACGACACCCTGGAACAGGCGCAGCAGGCGAAATGCGCCCTGATCGCGCGCAAGCTGTGCCTGAAGCCGGGCGCGCGGGTACTCGACATCGGTTGCGGCTGGGGCAGCCTGGCGCTGTATCTGGCGCAGCATCACGACGCGCAGGTACTCGGGATCACGCTGTCGTCGGCGCAGCTCGAAGTCGCTCAGCGACGTGCGCGCGAGCGCGGTCTGGACGAACGCGTCACCTTCCGGCTACAGGACTATCGCGCACTCGAAGGCCAGTTCGACGCGATCGTCAGCGTCGGCATGTTCGAGCATGTCGGGCGGCCGCAGTACCACCGCTATTTCGCGCAAGTGTCGAAGCTGCTGGCGCCGGATGGCGTCGGCCTGGTCCATACCATTGGCCGCCTGACGCCGCCCAGCGGCACCAGTCCGTGGATCAACAAGTACATCTTCCCCGGCGGCTACATCCCCGCGGCCTCGGAAGTGCTGCCCGCCGTCGAAGACAGCGGCCTGCTGCTGACCGACCTGGAAATCTGGCGCGAGCACTATGCGCGCACCCTGACGGAATGGCGGCGGCGCTTCGATGCGATCGGCGCCCTGCCGGCACACCTCGACGAGCGTTTCCGGCGCATGTGGCGCTTCTATCTGCAGGCCAGCGAAAGCAGCTTCATCGAAGGCGGACTCGCGGTATTCCACCTGCAGCTGGAGCATCGCCTCGACCGGGTACCGCTGACCCGTGACTATCTCTACCGCAGCTGATACCAAGAAATATCGCTGCGGGCTGTCGCCGCAGGCCGCAGCCCGTTACGATCCGCAGCCCGGATTACCCCCGAGCCCGTCATGTCCGAACTGATCCTGAGCCCCGCCGAAGCCCGTGTGATTGCCGCGCTGGTCGAAAAATCGATCACCACCCCGCAGTACTACCCGCTGACGGTGAACAGCCTGATGCTCGCCGGCAACCAGAAAAGCTCGCGCAATCCGGTGATGGCGCTGACCGAGGGCGATGTCGGCAACGCGCTGAACCGGCTCGAGGAAATGAAGCTGGTGACCCGCGACAGCTTCAGCGGCCGCACCCAGAAATGGCGGCACCAGTTCATGTACCAGATGATGCTGAAGCCGCCGACGATGGCGGTGCTGGTGACGCTGATGCTGCGCGGCCCGCAGACCATGGCGGAACTGCGCAACAACGCCGAAGGCCTCGGTGGACCCACCGATGGCGAAGCGCTGAACGCGGCGATGCAGGATCTGGCCGATCGCAAGCAACCGCTGCTGGTGCAACTGCCACGCGCCAGCGGCCAGTCGGCACAGCGCTACGCCCACACCCTGTGCGGACAGACCGCCATCGACGAACCGTTCACCGGCGCCAGCCTGCCGGCCGGATCGGACGGCGGCGAACGGGTGACCGTGGCAGCACTGCTGGCACGGATCGAAGCACTGGAAGCGCGGGTACAGGAAATGGAACAGGCGCTGGGCATGTCCAACGCCGAAGCACCTGCCACCTGATCGCCCATCGTTGACGTTTGCGCGCCCGCATTCAAGCAGAAATCCGCAAACACCATGGACGCCCTCACCCGCCCGCTGCAGCAACATCGCAAACCGCTGATCGCGGTCGGCGCGGCGGTGGTGCTGTACACGCTGGCCGGGTTCTGGGGGGTACCGTATCTGGCGCGCACGCAGGCGGTGAAGTTCGTCGAACAGTCGCTCGGCAAGCAGCTGGAAATCACCGGGATCCGTTTCAACCCGTATCGCTTCCGGTTGCGCATCGATGGTCTGGCGCTGCGCGAGCAGGACGGTACGCCGCTGCTGGGTTTCGACACCCTAGACCTGAATGCCGAGCCGCTGAAATCACTGTTCGCACGCGCCTGGGTGCTCGACTATCTGCGCATCGGCGGCCTGAAGGTCGCTGCCGTGCTCGACCCGGAAGGCCAGCTCAACCTGCTGTCATTGAAACCGCCCAGCGATCCTGACGCCGCGGCACCGGAAACCACGAGCGGCATTCCGCGCATCCGCTTCGGCGAGCTGGCACTGCAGGACGGCAGCCTGAGCTTCGAGGATCAGACGCGGCAACCGGCGTTTGCGCTGGAACTGGCGCCGATCAGCTTCACCCTGCGCGATTTCAGCACCGCGGTCGACTACCAGAACGCCTACCAGTTCACGGCAGCGACCGCGTCCGGCGAGACCTTCACCTGGAACGGCGCGTTCAGCGTGCAGCCGCTGGCCTCCAACGGCACCTTT
>JBEBWZ010000146.1:0-8344 GCA_040391865.1 Solimonas flava | reverse complement strand
TGTTCAGGTCTTCCGACGAGAAGGCGCTGATCGCGATCGGTACGTCCTGGATGCGTTCTTCCTTTTTCTGCCCGGTGACGATGATTTCTTCGATGCCCTGATGGCGCACGGTTTCCACCGAGGCCGTGGTGGATTCACCGGTGAAGTTCATCCCGGGATCGGTCTCCACGCTGGCCGATGCGACCCCATCCGCCATTGCGGGATCACCGCCTGCACCGAGCGCTGCGCCGGCATCAGCACCCTGCCCCCGCGCTACGGCGGGGCGGATGGTCAGTGTCTTTTCGTTGACGTATTCCCACGACAGGCCCGTGCCATTGAGCAATTGCTGCAGAACCTCATTGGCGGTGTAGCGGCCACTGATATCGGACGCGGTTTTCCCGATCAGAAAGTCCGGGTTGAAGATGATTTGCAGCCGGGTCTGTTGGGCGAACTGATCCAGCGCTTCTCCCAGATCGCCACCCTCGATCCTGAACTCATGCTGCTGCGCTTGCATCGCAGCGGTTGATGACGATGGCTGTTCTGTCGCTTGCTGCGCGCTGACAGCACCGGCCCCGATCAGCAGCAGCGCCAGCATCAATCCCTGCGTTGTTGCGCGTGTGATTCCGGCACGACGACCGGGCGTAGTGATCCTGCGACACGTACTTTTCATTTTGACCTCCTTCCCTGAACGCACTGCGGCAAGCCCGCTGACGCGGCCCGCCACTCCCATGCTTACCTTGAACGTGCGTGGTGGCCTTGTCCCTACCGGTGAGGCGATGCTGGGAAAGAAGGGATTGGGGATTTGTGAACGCGGATTTCTGCCCATCCCCAATCCCGAATTTCCAATCCCCGCTATTCACGCAGATCGGATCAAGCCTTAGGCGGATCAGACACGGCTGTGGTTGAAACCCCAAAAATTCAGGCATCTCCGACGACGACGCCCCTCACCCCAACCCTATCCCCGCAAGCGGGGCGAGAGCGTTTGAACAGCAGGATTCGGGGCTACGAAACGCCTCTGTCATTCCTTCGGCAGGCGCAGGACTGGCGCTGAGCGCCAGCGAAGATCTTCTCTCTTACCGTGGCCAGTCCCCGCTGGAAGATCCTTCGCTAGCGCTCAGGATGACGGAAGCGACTTGGTCCGATCTAACGGCTCAGCGCCGCAGCAGCGCGACTTCTTCGCTCGATACTTTGCGGGTGGCGATGGGCCAATCGCTTTCCAGCGCGAGGATCAATGATTGATGATCTCCGGCGTGGAAGCGGCCGCTGACAGGCAGATCTGCCAGCGATGGATCGGCGATGGTGAGCTTGACGCTGGAGTGGCGATTCATTTCCGCCACCAGATCGGCCAGACGCCAGCGCTTGAATACGAGATCACCGTAGACCCAGGCTTGCACGACTTCCAGGTCGGCCGGGGCTTTGGCCCACAGGTCTTTTTTGCTGTCGTAGCGGATCTGCTGTCCGGCGGTCAGTGTTTCTGTTTTTGCGATGTCGCGCGTTTTGGGTGCGTCGACGCTGACCTTGCCTTCCAGCAGGGTGACGGTGACGGCGGGGCCATCGACGCGTACCTGGAACTGTGTGCCCAGCGCTTTGATCCGGCCGTCACCCGCTTCAACGATGAATGGCCGTTGCGCATCGTGTGCGACCTTGAATTGTGCTTGTCCTCGTTGCAGGCGCAGATGCCGCTGTTGCTTGTCGTAGCGCACTTGCAGCATGGATTGCGCATCGAGCAGCACGGTGGAGCCGTCGGCAAGCACGATGTTGCGTTGCTCGCCGGTGTCGGTGCTGTAGCGTTGGCCACCATGGATCTGAGGCAGCAGCAGCGGCATGAGTGCAAGCACCAGTGCGGCAGCAACCGCTACGGGAATCCATGCTCGGCGACGCGCTGGGCGGTAGTACGCTGCAGCAGGCACAGCCGTTACCTGTGACGGCATGGCCACATCAGGAGCGGTCGCACGCAATGCAGCCGTGGCGGCGGCAATGGCGGGATCCGTGCGCAGGCTTCGCACGCGTTGCCACAAGGCCTCGACTTCACGATAGGCGTCAGCGTTGTCCGGAGAGGCTGCGCGCCAGCGCTCGAAGGCGGCGCGCTCGCCGGCACTGCAGTCTGTGGCGCGCAGGCGCGCGAACCATTGCTCGGCGTGTTCGCGGGGATCGGTGTCTTGGTTTGAGGTGGCGCTCATGTCTCTACAGGGTCTCGCTGTACGCTTTGCCCTTGGCGCGCAGCGCAGCCAAAGCTCTGGATATGTATTTCTCGATCATCTTCTGCGACAGGCCGTAACGCGCCGCGATGTCGGCGTAGGTCATGCCGTCCATGTGCAGCAGGAAGATGTCCCGACATTTCTCCGGCAGGGCGAAGATGGTTTCGCGCAGCATCGCCATTTCCTGCTCGCGGACCAGCTGCTGTTCCGCCGACGGCTCTTCGGAGATCAGTTCCGCAATCTCCAGCGAGACATGCTGATCCGCATGGCGCGCGGTTCGGGTACGGGCACGATCACAGGCGATGTTGGTGGCGATGCGATACAGCAGCGGTTTCCATGCGGGCGGCGGTTCGGTGCGGCCGTAGCGCAGCATGCGCATAAGGCTTTCCTGCGTTGCGTCCTGAGCGTCTTCCTCGGTATGGAGGCGGCGACGCAGAAAGCTCGCCAGCGGCGAGCGTTGCTCGCGCAGGAAGGTTTCAAAATCGGGCTCTCGCCCACCATCCGGCAGGCTGCATACCGCGATGTCCACGCCGTTGGCCAATGCAGTCTCCTCCGCATCCGCGCCCCTCGAATTGCCACTTCCGTGGTGAGTCGAGACGGTTTGCCGTCTTGCCCACTCTATAAGACCCATACGTGCGGCGGAAGCAATACCCTACCGGGGACAGCGATGAGGCGGGCAGGCAAGCCGCCTGCCGCTTGATTCGACCCACATGCGGCAACGACCGCAAGGCTCCGCAGCTTGATCTCAGGCGCGCAGCGCGAAGCCGACCGTTGTTGTTTGCGCGTTCTCCACGCCCGCCGCCTGCGGTGGCCGCAACTCGTCGAGGCTCCAGCGCGGCGTGGTGAACAATCGTCCGTCCGGAATGCGGCCCTGTTCGCGCCGCGCCCAGCCGGTGTAGGCGATCATGGCGCCGTTGTCGGTACAGAACTCGTGGCGCGGGAAGAACAGCTCGGCACCATGGCGTCGAGCCAGTTCGCCCAGCTTTTCGCGCAACCGCAGGTTGGCGCCGACGCCGCCGGCAACCACCAGTCGCTGCAGGCCCGTCTGCTCCAGCGCGCGGCCGCATTTGATGGCCAGCGTATCGGTCACCGCTTCCTGAAAGGCCTGGGCCAGATCAGCCTTCTGCTGTTCGTCGGCGCCGGCTGGCAATGCGGTGAGCACTGCGGTCTTGAGGCCACTGAAGCTGAATTCCAGACCGGGACGGTCGGTCATCGGGCGCGGCAGCTTGTAACGGCCCGGCACGCCTTGCTCCGCGAGCTTGGCCAGATGCGGCCCGCCCGGGTATGGCAGGCCAAGCATCTTGGCGGTCTTGTCGAACGCTTCACCGACGGCGTCGTCGAGGCTTTCGCCCAGGAGTTCGTATTCGCCGACGCCGCGTACAGCGATCAACAAGGTGTGTCCGCCCGAAACCAGCAGCGCCACAAATGGAAACTGCGGCCGTGGGGACTCCAGCATCGGCGCCAGGAGATGCGCTTCCATGTGGTGCACGGGGATCAACGGTCGCTGCAGGGCGGTGGCCAGGCCAGCGGCCACAGAGGCTCCGACCATCAGCGCGCCGATCAGCCCCGGTCCGGCGGTATAGGCGATGCCGCCCAGTGCCTGCGCTTCGATACCCGCCTCGCTCAGCGCCTGTCGCACCAGGGCATTGATACGACGCACGTGATCGCGCGACGCCAGTTCCGGCACCACCCCGCCGAATTCCGCATGCAGACGGATCTGGCTGTGCAGGACATGCGACAGCAGGCCGCGCTCGCCGTCGTATACGGCAATGGCGGTTTCATCGCAGGAGGTTTCGATGCCGAGAATCGGGCCGGCAGCAACAGCAAGGTCGGACATTCGCGTATTGTACGGCCCCCGCCGCCCGGGATTTGCACTGATCGGCTGCGGACGCTAGAATCGCCGCCCCTTTGGGACCATCAGGTCCTTTTTGCCCGCAATAAAGAGAGTGTCTTCGTATGCCAGCAGTCCGCGTTCGCGACAACGAGCCTTTTGAGGTCGCCCTGCGCCGTTTCAAGCGCACTTGCGAGAAGGCCGGCGTACTGACCGACCTGCGGACCCACGAGTTCAACGAAAAGCCGAGCCAGGAGCGCAAGCGTAAGCGCGCTGCTGCCGTGAAGCGCCAGGCCAAGAAGGTCCAGCGCGAGTCGAACAAGCGGGTGCGGATGTATTGATTCTCCGGACGGCCATCGCCGTCCTGAGGATGTCCGGGATGTGCCGCCGTCCCGATGAAGATCGGGGCGGCTTGTTGTTTTTGTTGCACGCTATCCCGGCACGATCCGCGTCATTCCCTGAATGCGCGGCTTTTCGCAACAGGCGTCCCTTCGCCTGCCTAATGAGTGCCTAAGCATCATGTCCGACCTGAAAACTCAGATTGCCGAGGACGTGAAGGCTGCCATGCGCGGCGGCGACAAGCTGCGGCTCGGCGTACTGCGCATGCTCCAGGCGGAGCTCAAGCAGCGCGAAGTCGTCGAAAGCATCGAACTAACCGACGCCGTGGTGCTGACCGCCATCGAAAAGATGGTGAAACAGCGTCGCGATTCCGAAAATCAGTTCCGCAACGGCAACCGGCCCGATCTGGCCGACAAGGAAGCCGCGGAAATCCGGATGCTGATCGGCTATCTGCCGCAGCAGCTGACGGAAGCCGAAGTGATCGCCCTGATCGAACAGGCCATCGCCGAGACCGGCGCGGCGGGCGGCAAGGATATGGGCAAGATCATGGGCTGGATCAAGCCCAAGGTTCAGGGGCGCACCGACATGGGCAAGCTGTCGGGCCTGATCAAGGCGAAATTGGGTTAGTTTCGGCTTGTTTTGAAAGTCGGCGCCGAGGATGGCGCCGATCTTGTCAGGACGACCTAAATGTCACGCATTCCCGACGCATTCATCCAGGACCTGATCGCTCGCACCGACATCGTGGAGCTGATCGGCTCGCGGCTGGAACTGAAGCGCGCCGGTCGCGAGTACAAGGCACGCTCGCCGTTCACCAACGAAAAAACGCCCAGCTTCTACGTCAATCCGCAGAAGCAGATGTATTTCTGTTTCAGCTCCAACAAGAACGGCACGGCCATCAACTTCCTGATGGAGTACGACCGCCTGTCGTTCGTCGAGGCGGTCGAGGAACTGGCCCGCCGTGCCGGTCTGGAAGTGCCGCGGGAAGGCGGCCATGAACCGCATGTGGTGGTCGAAGGTCCGCTTGATGCCCTGGCCGGGGCACAGCGCTTCTTCCGCGAGCAACTGCGCACCGCGCAAGTGGCCGTCGATTACCTGAAGCAGCGCGGTGTCAGCAGCGAAACCGCGAAACGCTTCGGAATCGGTTTTGCGCCCGAGTCCTGGGATGCCCTCACCGGCTTTCTCAAGGACACCCGGCATGCGGTCGAAGCCGGCCTGCTGATCGAGCGGGAGTCCGGCGGCAGTGGACGGCCCTGTTACGACCGCTTCCGCAATCGCATCATGTTCCCGATCCGCGACAACCGCGGCCGCGTGATCGCCTTCGGCGGCCGCACGCTCGGCAACGATCCCGCCAAGTATCTGAACTCGCCGGAAACCGTCCTGTTCCACAAGGGGCGCAATCTGTACGGGCTGTACGAGGCCCGTCATTCGTCGACCACCGCGCTGCCGTATCTGATCGTGGTCGAAGGCTATATGGACGTGGTGATGCTGTCGCAGTACGGCATCCATGAAGCCGTCGGCACGCTGGGCACCGCAACCACCCGCGAGCACCTGCAGCTGCTGTTCAAATCGACCAGCAAGGTGGTGTTCTGCTTCGATGGCGATCGCGCCGGTCGCAGTGCCGCCTGGCGAGCGCTGGAACAGGTTCTCCCGGAAATGGCGGAGGGCCGTGAATGCGCCTTCATGTTCGTGCCGGAAGGCCAGGACCCGGACAGCTGGGTGCAGCAGATCGGCGCCGAGGCATTCCGCGAGAAACTTGAGGAATCGCTGTCCCTGTCGCAGTTCCTGCTGGGCGAGTTGTCGCGGCAGGTCAACCTCGGAACGCTGGATGGCCGAGCCAAGCTGGCTGCCCTGGCCCGCCCGCATCTGGAAAAGCTGCGTGAGGGGCCGCTACGGGCATTGCTGCTGGACGAACTGAGTCGCCTGACGCGACTGGGGCGCCCGGACCTGGAGGCGATGATCCAGCGCCGCAGTGATGCCCCCGCGCCAGAAGACCTGCCCCGCCGTGCCGAACCGGTTCGGCCGGAAGCCACGGGGTCACGCCCCGTGCGCCGCGCCATGCAACTGCTGATGGAGCGCCCGGATCTGGCAGAGCAGGTCGGGAATATGGAACTGCTTGCTCAGGCCGACGTCCAAGGGATCTCCGTCCTGATCGAGGCTATCGACTTCTTCCACGGCCACCCGGATGCGCGAGCGGCGCAACTGGTGGAATTGTGGAAAGACACCGCAAAAGGGCGTGGATTGTCGAAATTGCTGGCTCAGGACGTTCATATCGATGAAACGACCATTGAAAGCGAGTTTCGCGACACCATTAACCTGCTGACGCTTCGGGCACTGGAAGCGGAAGCACAGCGTTTGCTCGCAGAATCCCGACAACGCGAGTTGACCCGGGCGGAAATCGGGGTCATCGAGGCCTATCACCGAGCCCGATTGCCGCGCTCGCGATCCTGAAAAAGTGGCACACTGAACCGCCACAGGAAACGTATCAATGGCGTCTAAATCACTGTCCCTTGTCGAAAAAGTCGCCAAGGCCGGGGTTCAGACTTTATAATATACCGTTCTGCGCCCTGTCTTGGCGCCGCAATTTACGGGTTTTGCATGGCAACGAACAACAACGCTGAGAAGACCGACAAGGTTTCTGCTGAGAAGCAGGCTCAGAAGCAGTCCCAGATCAAGGTCCTCATTGCCCGCGGCAAGGAGAAGGCCTTCCTGACGTATGCCGAGGTCGCCGACCATCTGCCCGAGATTGTCGATACGGAGCAGATCGAAGACATCATCAGCATGATTCAGGCGATGGGCATCCCGGTACACGAGGAAGCCCCGCAGGAAGACGAGCAGCTGTTCGCCGAACCTGCCGTCGTTGCCACCAACGAGGAAGAGGAAGACGCCGCTGAGGAAGCGGCCGCCGCCATCGCCGCGCTGGATGATCAGTTTGGTCGTACCACCGATCCGGTGCGCATGTACATGCGCGAGATGGGTTCGGTTGAACTGCTGGACCGCGAAGGCGAAATCCGCATTGCCAAGCGCATCGAGGAAGGCCTCAACGAGGCCATGTTCGCGATGGCGCAGTACCCGGAAACGGTCGCGATCCTGCTCGAGTCCTTCGAGAACTATAAGCAGGGCAAGAAGCGCCTGGCCGAGATCGTGACCGGCTTCTTCGACCCGAACGCACCCGAGGAGCTCCCGCCCCCGGCCGCTCCGCCGGCTGCTGCTGCCGAGGAAGAGGAAGAAGAGGCCGACGACAAGGCGGACACCGAAGAAGAGGAAGCGGTGGATACCGGTCCCGATCCGGTGCTCACGGCCGAGAAATTCGATGACCTGCAGAAGCTTTACGACACGGCCTGGGACGCGCTGCTGAAGCGTGGCAGCCGCGACAAGAAGACTCAGGAAAAGCGTGAGGCCGTGGCCACGCACATCATGACCTTCAAGCTGTCGCCGAAGATCGTCGACGAAATCTCGCAGAACCTGCGTCGCAAGATCGAACTGATCCGCGGCGCGGAGAAAGCGATGATGCGCATCTGCGTGGTCGACGCCGGCATGACCCGCGAAGAGTTCATCAAGATCTACCGCGAAGCCAACGGTGCCATCAGCCCGGATTGGGTCACCAAACTGATCCGCGCCAAGCGCAAGTATTCGTCCGAGCTGAATGCACGCCAGGAAGAAATCTTTGCGCTGCAGGAACAGCTGCGCAAGATGGAAGGCGACAACCTGATCGGCCTTGACGAGATCAAGGACATCAATCGCCGCATGAACGTCGGCGAGGCGAAAGCTCGTCGCGCCAAGAAGGAAATGGTCGAGGCCAACCTGCGCCTGGTGATCTCGATCGCCAAGAAGTACACCAACCGCGGCCTGCAGTTCCTCGACCTGATTCAGGAAGGCAATATCGGCCTGATGAAGGCCGTCGACAAGTTCGAATACCGTCGCGGTTACAAGTTCTCGACCTATGCCACCTGGTGGATTCGCCAGGCCATCACCCGCTCGATCGCCGACCAGGCGCGCA
>JBEBWZ010000145.1:0-8386 GCA_040391865.1 Solimonas flava | reverse complement strand
CGCACCGAAGTCCATGATCTTGGCGACCTTGCCTTCGTAGATCGCACCGACTTCCACGTCGCGGGTCAGTGCGTTGATACGCGCGATCGCCGCTTCTGCCGCCTTGCCGTCAACCGCGGCAATCTTGATGGTACCGTCGTCGGAGATGTCGATCTGCGTGCCGGTTTCCTTGGTGATCGACTGGATGGTCGAGCCGCCCTTGCCGATCACTTCACGAATCTTGTCCGGATGAATCTTGATCGTGGTGATCCGCGGTGCGTACGACGACAGTTCCGAACGAGCCTTCGGCAGCACCTGAATCATCTGCTCAAGAATCTGCAGACGCGCTGTCTTGGCCTGGGTCATGGCTTGCGCCATGATCTCGCCGGTAATGCCGGAGACCTTGATGTCCATCTGCAGCGCAGTGATACCGTCCTGCGTACCAGCGACCTTGAAATCCATATCGCCGAGATGATCTTCGTCGCCGAGGATATCGGTCAGTACCGCCCAACGGCCTTCCTCGAGAATCAGGCCCATGGCCACACCGGCCACCGGCGCCTTGATCGGCACGCCCGCATCCATCAGCGCCAGGCAGGCGCCGCAGACCGAAGCCATCGAGGACGAACCATTGGATTCGGTGACTTCCGAAACCACGCGCACGATGTACGGAAATTCCTTGTCCAGATCCGGCATCACGGCAGCAACACCGCGCTTCGCCAGGCGACCGTGGCCGATTTCGCGGCGCTTCGGCGCATTCATGCGGCCCGTTTCACCAACGCAGTACGGGGGGAAGTTGTAGTGGAACATGAAGTTCTCATGCCACTCGCCACCGATCGCGTCGATGATCTGGTAATCCTTGCCACTGCCTAGCGTGGTGATGGCCACCACCTGCGTTTCGCCACGCGTGAACACGGCAGAACCATGCGTACGCGGCAGCACGCCGGTGCTCATCGCGAGCGGGCGCACCGTGAACTTGTCCCGCCCGTCGATGCGCGGCGACCCGTCCAGGATACGGTTGCGAACGACTTTGGCTTCGAGTTCGTGGAACTCGCCTTTCAGCTGGTTGGCCGTAAAGCCCATTTCCGGGGTTACGCCAGCCACGATTCCGGCACGAATCTCGTTCAGCAGCGCTACGCGCGCCTGCTTGTCGGTAACCGTGTATGCGTCGGCAACGCGCGCTTCAAACGGCTGCACGTAGGCCTTGACCGCGCTCATGTCGGCCGGCTGCCACTGCCACTTCGCCTTGCCCGCTTCTGCGGCAAATTCGTTGATGGCCTGGATGGCCGCCTGCATCTGCTCGTGACCAAACAGCACGGCGCCCAGCATGACCGGCTCGGACAGCATCTGCGCTTCCGATTCCACCATCAGCACCGCGTCCTTGGTGCCAGCGACCACGAGGTCGAGCTGCGAGGTCTTCAGCTGCGTGACCGAGGGGTTCAGGATGTAATTGCCATCCTGGTAGCCCACGCGGGCTGCGCCGATCGGCCCCTGGAACGGAATGCCGGACAGCGCCAGCGCAGCAGACGCACCCAGCATCGCCGGGATGTCGCCATCGATTTCCGGATTCAGCGACATCACCATCGCCACGATCTGGACTTCATTGCGGAAGCCCTCGGGGAACAAGGGGCGCAGCGGGCGATCGATCAGACGCGAAGTCAGCGTCTCCTTCTCGGTCGGGCGGCCTTCACGCTTGAAGAAGCCACCGGGGATACGTCCACCCGCGTAGAACTTCTCCATGTAGTCGACGGTCAGCGGGAAGAAGTCCTGTTCGGGCTTGGCTTCCTTCTTGCCGACAACGCTGACAAACACCACGGTTTCGTCAACCGTGACGATGACCGCAGCGCCGGCCTGGCGGGCGACAGCACCGGTTTCGAGTGTGACGGAGCTATTGCCGTAGCTGAACGTTTTCTTGACGGGCACGGCTGGCGTGGCAGGAACTGCCATAGGGACACCTACAATTTGAAATGGGCGATGAAAACGGAAACGCCGCTATTGGTTAGCGGCGCAGCCCGAGCTCGGCGATCAACTTCGTGTAGCGTGCTTCGTCAGAACGCTTCAGGTAATCCAGCATCTGACGACGCTGATTCACCATCTTCAGAAGGCCACGGCGCGAGTGGTTGTCCTTCTTGTTCTGTTCAAAATGCGGCGACAGCGCGTTGATGCGCGCAGTCAGCAGCGCCACCTGCACTTCCGGCGAACCGGTGTCCTGGGCCCCACGAGCGAACTTGGAAACCACGTCCGCTTTATGCTCAACCGTCAACGTCATTGCTTGAAACTCCGGAATACCTAATTTTATCTGATCTTTACGCAGTCCAATATGATAACTGCTAATCCACTCAGCTCACAAGCGTCCCACGCTACTTGATTGCAACCACCGACGTGGCCAGATGCGGCCGTCGGCAGTGATCTCGGCCAAAGCCAGCAGATTTCCCTGACGGTCAAGTACCGCTACCTGCCCCAGGCCAAGTGCGTAAGGCGCGGCGTTGACCGGCCGGCCATGGCTGAGATCCCGAGCCGCAGGCTCATCCACGACTGCCTGTGGCCAGTGGCGCAAGCCTTCTGCGGGCGGCATCAGCAAAGCGTCCAGCGCCAGGTCGTCTGCGGCGGCATCCAGCTGTTCCAGGCCGACCACCGCCTTGCCCTCAAAGGGACTGACCGCAGTTCGTCGCAGACCGGAAAGATGCGCGCAATGGCCCACGGCCCTGACGATATCTTCGGCCAGCGTACGAATGTAGGTGCCTTTGGAGCAGCGCACCTCGAGTTCGAATTCGGTCGTGTCAAATGCCTTGAGTTCGAGCTGGTGCACCGTGACTTCCCGCGGCTCCCGCTCGATTTCGATACCGGCCCTGGCCAAGGCATAAAGCGGCTGACCATCGCGCTTGAGCGCCGAGTACATCGGCGGCACCTGTTGGATCACCCCTGCAAATTGCGGCAGCACCGCTTCGATATCCGTCCGCCGCAATCCGCTCGGATCGGAGGTCTCGATGATTTCGCCTTCGGCGTCGCCCGTGTTGGTGCGGGCCCCCAGCCTGACGGTTGCGAGATAGCCCTTGTCCGACTCCAGCAGCACCCCGCAAAGCTTGGTGGCGTCGCCTAGACAAATCGGCAGCACTCCCGTCGCCAGCGGATCCAGACTGCCCGTATGACCGGCCTTGTCGGCGCGATAGCGGGTTTTGACCCGTTGCAGGGCTTCGTTTGAACTGATGCCGTAGGGTTTGTCCAGCAGCAGGATGCCGGTCACATCCCGGCGCTGACGACGAAACTGCACGCGACCGCTCAGTTACCGCTGTGGCTTTCGTCGTCCGCGATTGCGGAACGGATCATCGCACTGATCCTGTCGCCGTCGCGCAACGCGAAGTCCGCGGCAAAAAACAGTTGCGGCATATAGCGCAGTTTCATGCGCTTGCCGAGATCGTGGCGCAGCTTTCCTGCAGCGTGTGCCAGCCCTTTGACCGCCTCTTTCAACTGGGCATCGTCGCCGAGGAGGCTGACGCTGACCCGTGCATTGCGCATGTCGGGAGAAACGTCGACTTCGGTCACGGTGATGCCTTTGACACGAGGGTCCGACAGCTCGTCACGGATCAGAACGGAAAGTTCTGCCCGCAACTGCTGGTTGATGCGAAGCTTACGGGGATATTCCTTCATGGGATCTCAGCAACGCCCCGGAAGCATCGCTTCCGGGGCGCCACAGATTAACCTGCGCTCGATCTGGTCGCCGGCCTTGATGTCGTTATAGTCCTTGACGCCGATACCGCATTCGGTACCCGCTTCGACCTTCGCAACGTCATCCTTGAAGCGGCGCAAGGATTCCAGCACGCCCTCGTAGATCACCGTGCTGTTGCGCAGCACGCGGATCGGCAGGCTCTTCTGTACCGAGCCCTCGATGACCAGACAGCCGGCGATATTGCCCAGCTTGGAGCTGCGGAACACATCGCGCACCTGCGCAATACCCACGATCTGCTCGCGCGTCTCGGTGCCCAGCAGGCCGGAAACCGCATCGCTGACATCGTCGATGATGTCGTAGATGATCGAGTAGTAGCGAACGTCGACGCCCGTGTCCTGGATGCGCTTGCGGGCAGCCGCGTCGGCACGCACGTTGAAGCCGATGATGATCGCCTTCGACGCCATCGCCAGATCGACGTCGGATTCGTTGATGCCACCGATCGACGACGACAACACGTTGACCCGGACTTCCTGACTCGGAATCTTGCGCAGGGACTCGGCAATCGCCTCGGCGGAACCCTGGACGTCTGATTTGATCATCAGCGTCAAAGCCTTCTGCTCGCCCTCGCCCATCTTCGCCAGGAACTGGTCCATGCGAACCGCCTGCGACTGCGCCAGCTTCTGTTCACGCAGCTTCTGTTCACGCAGTGTTGCCAGCTCGCGCGCCTTGCGCTCGTCGGCTACCACGACCACATCGTCGCCGGCATCCGGCGCACCGGAGAGACCGAGAACCTGCACCGGAATCGACGGGCCCGCTTCCTTCACCGGACGACCGGCCTCGTCGAACATCGCACGCACACGGCCAAAATGAGGGCCGGAAAGAATCACATCTCCCTGCTTCAGCGTGCCGGCACGCACCAGCACCGTCGCAACCGGACCACGGCCCTTTTCGATCGAGGCTTCGAGAATATTGCCGCGGGCCAGGGATTCTACCGGCGACGTCAGTTCGAGCACTTCCGCCTGCAGCAGGATCGCGTCGAGCAGTTCGTCGATACCGGTACCGGCGATCGCCGAAACTTCCACGAACTGGACATCGCCGCCGTAATCTTCTGAAACGACTTCTTCCTTCAACAGTTCATTCTTGACGCGGTCAGCGTTCGAACTGGGCTTGTCCATCTTGGTGATCGCCACCACGATCGGCGCCTTGGCAGCCCGTGCGTGCTGCACGGCTTCACGCGTCTGCGGCATCACGCCGTCATCGCCGGCCACCACCAGAATCACGATGTCCGTGACCTGCGCTCCGCGAGCGCGCATGCGGGTAAACGCCGCATGGCCAGGGGTATCGAGGAAGGTGACGATGCCCTTGCCGGTCTCGACGTGATACGCGCCGATGTGCTGCGTGATACCACCCGCTTCACCAGAAGCAACACGGGTTTTCCTGATGTAGTCGAGCAATGAGGTCTTGCCATGATCGACGTGGCCCATGATCGTGACCACCGGCGGACGCGGAACGGTCTCGCCGTCCTCGCGCACATCGCCACCAGACACGGCATGCTCCAGGCTGTCTTCAAGATCCGAGGCCTTGACCATGCGGACCTTGTGCCCCATCTCCTCAACCATCAACGCGGCCGTGTCCTGATCGAGCGGCTGATTGATGGTGGCCATGACGCCATTTTTCATCATGATCCGGATCAGGTCGGTCGCCTTGACCGCCATCCGGTTGGCCAACTCGCCCACCGTGATCGCTTCCGGCACTTCGACTTCGCGCACGATCGGCGCCACCGGGCGCTCGAAACCATGCACATTATCGACGCGGATGCGGCCTGACGGCTTGCGCTGCTTCTTGTCACGCTTTCCGCCCTTGCCTTCCGCAAGGTGCAGCTCCTGACGATGCTGGCGATCATCGCGACCGCGCTCGCCGGGCTTCTTCGCCGCCGCAGCAGGTGTCGCGGGCGCCACCACAGGGGCCGGCGGCTGCGCCGCAGCCAGCTTCGCCGCTTCAATATTGCGCCGCAGGTTTTCGGCAGCGCGATTGCGCGACTGCTCGGCCTCCCACTTGGCACGATACAAGGGGTCTTCTTTCAGACGCAGCTCATGCGCCGCGCGGGCTTCCTTCTCGGCAGCCGCCGCTGCTTCACGCTGGCGCGCAACTTCCTCTTCCTGGGCCTTGCGCTCGCTTTCTTCCTGCGCCACCTGGGCCGCTTTTTCAGCAGCGACGCGCGCAGCCGCTTCATGCTCGAGCGCCGCGCGCGCAGCCGCTTCCTCAGCCTCGCGCTGAGCCTCGGGATCGATCACCACGTCAGCAACCGCTTCAAGCGGCTCATCCGTCTTGACGTAAGTGCGCTTCTTGCGAACTTCAATGCTGATCGTCTTGGCAGGAGCACCACGCCCACCGCCCATCCGCAGCTCGGTCGTTTCCTTACGCTTCAGCGTAATCCGACGCGGCTCATTGGCTGCCGTTGCACCGCCGCTCTTCTGCTGCAAATAGTTCAGCAATGCAACCTTGCTGTCAGCCGAAAGCTCAGCTGTGGCACCCGCAACAGTAACGCCGGCATCCTTGAGTTGCGTCAGCAACTCTTCGACCGGGCGTCCCAGCTCCTTTGCAAAATCCTGCACCGTAACCATCGACATCCGTATTCCCCGAGCGAGCGATACTCGCGTTTAGGCGTAGGCCTTTGCGCGAGCCGCCATGATCAACAGTGAAGCACGCTCGTCGCCGAAGTCCGGGAGCATCTCCAGGAGTTCGTCGGTGGCGAGATCCGCCAAGGCTTCCAGCGTGGCCACACCGACCTCAGCCAACTGATAAGCCGTATCTTCTTCCATACCCTCGAGCGCGAGCAGATCGTCGGACGGCTTGGCATGTGCGCGCTGCTCAGCCTTGGCAATCGCCTTGGTCAGTAGAATATCGCGCGCACGGTTGCGCAACTCTTCGACGATCTGTTCGTCAAATTCTTCGATCTCGAGCAGTTCCTGCGTGGGCACATACGCAATCTCTTCGAGCGTGGTGAAACCTTCCTGCACCAGCACGCCAGCCACTTCCGCGTCGACGTCGAGGTTCTCCATGAAAACCTGCAGTACAGACTGGTTTTCCTGATCCTTGCGCGCTTCAGCCTCGCCGCTGGTCATGACGTTCAGCGTCCAACCCGTCAGCTCGGAAGCCAGACGAACGTTCTGACCACCGCGACCGATTGCCTGCGCCAATTTGTCCTCTGACACGCCGATCGTCATCGAGTGCGATTCTTCATCGACCACGATGGTCTCGACTTCCGCCGGCGCCATCGCATTGATCACGAACTGCGCAATATTCTCGTCCCACGGCACGATGTCGACACGCTCGCCAGCGAGTTCATTCGAAACGCTCTGCACTCGCGAGCCGCGCATGCCGACGCAGGCGCCCACCGGATCAATGCGCTTGTCCTTGGCCTGCACCGCAATCTTCGCTCGCAACCCCGGATCACGGGCTGCGCCTTTCAGCTCGATCAAGCCCTGTGCAATCTCCGGTACTTCAAGCTTGAACAGCTCCATCAAATACTGCGGCGCGGTGCGCGACAGAAACAGCTGCGGGCCGCGGATTTGCGGGCTGACCTCATAGAGATAGCCGCGAATGCGATCGCCAGGGCGAATCGGCTCACGCGGAATCAGCTGATCACGCAGAACGATCGCTTCGGCGTTATTGCCCAGATCGACGACGACGCTGCCACGCTCCAGGCGCTTGACCTGACCGGAGATCAGTTCACCAACCCGGTCCTGATAGGCCGCAACAACCTGCGCACGCTCGGCCTCGCGCACCTTCTGCACAATGACCTGCTTCGCCTTCTGAGCCCCAATGCGACCGAAATCGACCGAATCGACCTTGCGCTCGATCACCTCACCGGCCTGAACGCCATCACGTTCCTTCTGGGCGTAGGACAGCTTTATCTGGCGTTCCGGAAACTCGAAATCCTCGCTATCGTCCTCAAGGACGGTCCAGCGCTGAAAGGTTTCGTAATCGCCAGTCGCACGATCCACTGCCACGCGCAGATCGGCTTCGTCTCCGTATTGCTCCTTGCCAGCAGAAGCAAGCGCGGCCTCGAGAGCCTGAAAAATCAGCTCTTTCTCGACGCCCTTTTCATTGGAAACGACATCCACCATCAACAGGATGTTCTTGTTCATGACTACCTATTCCTGATCGTAATCGGGCACAAGACGGGCACGCTCAATATCCGCGAACGGCAGTTCCACACTGCCCTCCTTGGTTTCGAGCACGACAGCATGCTGCAATACAGCGCGAATCGAGCCAACAAACCGTCGCCGGCCATTCAACGGTGCGAGCAACTGCACTTTCGCCTGGGCGTCCATGAAACGCTCGAAGTGCGACGGTTTCGCCAGCGGGCGATCCAGCCCGGGCGACGACACTTCAAGACTATAGTGAGTGCTGATCGGATCTTCGACATCGAGCGTCGCCGCAACCTCGCGACTCGTCCGCTCGCAGTCCTCCAGCATGATGCCGCCGGGCTTGTCGATGTAGAGACGGAGCAGCGCATTCTTGGTGCTGGGGCTGAACTCGAGCAACACGAGCTCATAGCCGAGGGCTTCCACCACCGGCTCCAGCAGTTTCTCAAGTCGTTCGCGCAGTACCGCCATTCAATCACCCATGCGACACCAACAAAAAAGGCCCGCAAAGGGGGCCTTGTTCAAGCCAACATAAGTTGGTAGCGGGGGTAGGATTTGAACCTACGACCTTCGGGTTATGAGCCCGACGAGC
>JBEBWZ010000144.1:0-8392 GCA_040391865.1 Solimonas flava | reverse complement strand
ACTGCACGAACTCCATGTCCTGCAGCGGCAGGCCGGCGCGCAGCACCATGCCGCCACCGTCGCCGGTGCAGGTATGGGCCGAGGTCGCCGAGAAGAACGCACGGCCGTAGCCGCCGGTGGCGAGAATCACCAGATGCGCGCGGAAGCGGTGCAACTGGCCGGTGGCCAGATCCCAGGCCAGCACGCCCTTGATCGAGCCGTCTTCGTCATACAGCAGGTCGAGCGCGAAGTATTCGATGTAGAACTGCGCCTGCGCCTTCAGCGACTGCTGATAAAGCGTATGAAGCATCGCGTGCCCGGTACGGTCGGCGGCGGCGCAGGTGCGCTGTGCCGGTGGGCCCTTGCCGAATTCGGTGGTCATGCCGCCGAACGGACGCTGGTAAATCTTGCCTTCCGGGGTGCGCGAGAACGGCACGCCGTAGTGTTCGAGTTCGATGATCGCGGGAATCGCTTCGCGCGTCATGTACTGGATCGCGTCCTGATCGCCCAACCAGTCGGAACCCTTGACGGTGTCGTAGAAATGCCAGCGCCAGTCGTCGCGGCCCATGTTCGACAGTGCCGCGGAGATGCAGCCCTGTGCCGCAACCGTGTGCGAGAGCGTCGGGAACAGCTTGGTGATGTTCGCGGTCTTGAGGCCGGCTTCGGCCAGACCCAGCGTGGCGCGCAGGCCGGCGCCACCGGCGCCAACCACGATCGCGTCGTACTCGTGATGAATGATTTCGTAATCAGCCATTAGTCTTTTCCTGATCGGCTTAAGCCAGCGCAACCTTGAGCACGGCGAAGATGCTCGCTGCGGCAACCGCGGCGTGCACGAACTTGGACAGCACCAGCGAAGCGAGCTTCACGCCTTCGCTCTGCACGTAATCCGCGATCACCACCTGTATCCCCAGCGCGGAGTGATACAGCGTCGCGGCGAGGAACAGCACCATGGTCACGGCAACCGAGGGCGACGCCAGCCAGTGGCGCACCGCGTAGAAATCGGTGTCGCCGGTCGCCAGCCGTGCCAGCGAGAACACGAACCACAGCGACAGCGGGATCAGTGCCAGCGCCGACATGCGCTGCACCCAGAAATGATGGACGCCGTCCTTGGCGGAACCGAGACCGCGGGCACGGCCCAGCGGAGAACGCAGACTATTGCTCATGGCAGACGCCTCAGAGGAAGCAGGCAACGGCCCAGGCCGCGCCGGTAAGAACGAGAGAAGCCACCACCACCGCGTAGCCGGAGCGCTCGGCGGTCTTCAGATCGAAGCCCATGCCGACGTCCCAGAACAGGTGACGGATGCCGTTGCCGAGGTGATACATCAGCGCCCAGGTCCACGCGAACAGCAGCACCTGGCCATACCAGGCGCCGACATGCTTGGCGAACACGCCGTACCACTGCGGGCCGCCGGCCAGCGCGATCAGCCCGGCCGCAACCAGCAGGGTGCCGACGCTCAGTCCGATACCGGTCATGCGGTGGATGAAGCTCAGCAGGGAGGTCCACTGAAAACGGTAGTACTGCCCTAGCATGAAGGGCGACAGTGGGCGCGCGATGACGCGGGGTTTGTTACTCATTCCGGCTCCCGGTGGGGACGTGAAAGCGGGTGGTCAGGACTTCAGAAATCGATGCAGCGGCCGTTCTTTTCCCAATCGCCATAGCGGGTCGGCTCGGGACCATCGCGCCGGCCACCGATCTCGCGCACCGGCTCGGCGGCCTGCTCGACAACGGGGGCGGCAGGCGGCGGCGACTGCCGCAGCAGGTCCGCCAGAGCAAGCACCGGCTCGGCATCAGTCGGTGTTTTCGGCGAAACCTCGGATTGCAACTGAGCGCTCACAGGCGAAAGCGAAGGTCTTTAGGTTCAGGCGGATCGGCTTAACTGCGATAGTGTGACAAAATTGTCGCACCTCACGCAATGAACCATGTTGATCGCACTTCCTCTCGCTGAACAAATCCTGCTCCGTCTGCACGGTCCGGACACGGAATCCTTCCTGCAGGGTCAGCTGAGCAGCGACCTGCGCAAACTCACGTCACAGCAGGCTCAGATCAGCAGCTACAGCACCGCGAAGGGACGCATGCTCGCGGTGCTGCACCTGTTCCGCAGTGGCGACGATGTGCTCATCGAGACCCAGCGCGAACTGGCCGATGTGATCGCCGCTCGCCTGAAAATGTTCGTGCTGCGCGCAAAAGTGCAGATCGAGCGCGCCGATCCGGCCCTGCAGATGCTGGGACTGATTGGCGCCGAGGCGCCCGCGTGGCTGAGCGCTGCGGGCCTGCCCTGCCCCGAACAACCGCTGTCCAGCAGCCAAGATTCGTCACGTGGCCTGATCGTGACCCGCCGCCTCGGCGAGACGCCCCGCTACAGCGTGATCGGCAACGCCGACATGCTGCAGGCCTTGCGCACGTCATTGCCAGCCGGGGCCTGGCGCGACAGCGGCGATGACTGGCGCCGCAGTGACATCGAGGCCGGCGTGCCGGTGGTTTATCCACAGACCCGCGAGCATTTCGTGCCGCAGATGGCCAACCTCGACCTGCTCGACGGCATCGCGTTCGACAAGGGCTGCTACACCGGCCAGGAAATCGTCGCGCGGCTGCACTACCTCGGGCAGTTGAAACGGCGCATGTTCCGCTGCCGGATCAACGGTGTGCCGCCGCAACCCGGCAGCGCGGTCCTCAACGGCGATGAACCGCAGGCGGTCGGCGAAGTGGTCGACGCCGTGGCACTCGCACCGAACCAGGCGCTGGCCAGCATCGTGCTGCAACTGGGCAGCCGCGAAGCAACCCGATTGCGCCTCGAGAACGGTGCCGCGATCGACATTCTCGGCGGCCCCAGCAGCTGAGCGGCGCACCGTCCGGCAACCGAATGGCCGCTACGATCGGTCACGACATCCTGTCAGGATTGCGTCCATCTACACTTGGCAAACCCTGCCGCCCGTCCGGAGTCCGTCGATGTCGCGTTCACTCGTCGCCCTGATCCTGCTCGCTGCGTCCCCCCTGGCCGTGGCGTTCACGCCGGAACTGGTCTCCCTGGAGCGCGTTCCGGTGCTGCAGTTGCCGGTCGCCGAACTACGCGCACAGATCGAGCGCGACAAGCACGAACCGCTGCGCTTTGCGACCGCAACCGCCCTCGCGCTGGACCCCCGCAACGGCGACTGGGACGAGCCCGAACCCGGGATCGCGCGCTGGCGCCTGCGCCTGCGTTCCGATGACGCGCAGTCGCTGCATCTGCATCTCGAACAACTGAAACTCCCCGCCGCCGCGCAGCTCTGGTTCTACGGCAGCGACGGCGCCGATCTGCAGGGTCCGCTGACCGCCAACGATGACGGCAGCCTCTGGTCACCCCTGGTACGCGCCGAGGAAGCGGTACTCGAAGCGCGAATGCCGGCGCCCATGCGTGACGCATTCAACTTCAAGCTGGTCGAGGCCTACCACGGTTTCCGCGCCTTCGACGGCGTGCAGGCCAAGGGCGCGTTCGGCGCCTCACAGAGCTGCAATATCGATGTCGCCTGCAGTGCCGGAAATGCCTGGCGCAATGAAATTCGGTCGGTGGTCTATCTGCAGATTGCCGGCTTTGCCTGTTCCGGAACCCTGGTCAACAACACGCGACAGGACAATCGCCTCCTGATCCTGACCGCGAATCACTGCGGCGTCAGTGCCCTCAACGTCGGCAGCGTGCGCGCCTATTTCGGCATGGAGAAAGACCGCTGCGGCAGCACCAGCAACGGCCCGACGCGCTACAACCTGTCCGGCCGCCGCCTGCTGGCCCGCGACGCCGGCACCGACTTCGCGCTGCTGGAACTCAACGGCACCCTCTCCGGCTACAGCCCCTACTACGCCGGCTGGGATGCGCGCAGCGGTGTGGCCCCCAGTTCCGGCGTCGGCATTCATCATCCGCAAGGGGATGACAAGAAAATCAGTGTCTACTCCAGCGCACCCGGCCGGGTCGAGGACCAGTTGATCGGCAATGCCTTGAGCGGCTTTCGTGTCGACGCCTGGCGCGTGGTCTGGAGTGCGGGCACCACCGAAGGTGGTTCTTCCGGCAGTGGATTGTGGAATCAGAACGGCCGTGTGGTCGGCATTCTTTCCGGCGGCAGCGCCTCCTGCAGCGGCAGCGGCGATCCGGACTACTACGCACGCCTCGATCGCGCCTGGCAGGCCAATGCAGCAAGCGATGGCCAGCTGAAAGCCCATCTCGATCCGAACGACAGCGGCTGCCAAACCCTGGCCGGAAAGCCGTCGAACGGCGCGGCCGGCAATGCCTGCACCGTTTCCGGCAATGCGGTCGCTGACGATGCGCCGCGCGATGGCGGCCGCTTCGGCGGCAGCGCCAGTCTGACGCTGCTGTTGCTGGCAGGCCTCGCGGGCCTGCGGCGTCAGCGCCGCTCGCCTTAGTTGGCGCCGTGCATGCCGCGCCGCACCAGCGGCGCGAGCAGCAGTGCCACCACCGCGGCACCGAGACCGATGCCGCACATCAGCGTGAACAGATCGACGTACTTCGCCGCGGCAGCGGCGAGGTCCAGAACCTCACCTTCCGGAATCTCGATCGCTGCCAGCTTGCCGAACTGCGCCGCCAGCATTTCCGAGTACGCCGTCGCCAACCAGAACGCGCCCATCATCACGCCGACCACGCGCGCCACCGACAGGCGGGTGACCGCGGACAAGCCGATCGGCGACAGACACACCTCGCCGATCTCCAGCAGCAGATAGGCCAGCACCAGCCACCAGACGCTGGCCGGTACGCCGCCGGAAGCCAGCTTCGCCGCCGCAACCATCGGCAGGAACGACAGCCCGGCAACCGCCAGCCCGAACGCCATCTTCAACGGCGCGCTGGGATTCAGGCCGCGCCGCGCCAGCCAGGGCCACAACCACGCGAACAGCGGTGCCAGCACCACCAGGAAGAACGCGCCGAGGAAGGTCAGCGAACCGGCGGTCTGTGGTACCAGCACCACGTCGTGTACCAGGGCGACACCGAGGCCCAGCGCCATCAAACCGACCATGACCTTGGCATTCGCGGTCTGCCCGCGATCGCTGCACAGCAGGGCCAGCACCATCAGCGGCGCACTGAGTGCCAGCGCATAGACCGCCCACGGCACGCTGGCGCGATAGTCACCCAGTTCAAGGCCAAACAGATCCTTGGTCAGCAAGCGATCGGTGAACGTGATCCATGAGCCATAGGTCTGCTCGTACAGGGTGAAAAACACCAGTACGGCGAAAATCAGCGCCACCAGCGACAGCATCTGTCCGCGTTCCACCGCCGTGCAGCGCGCGATCACGAACCAGATGAACCACAGCGCCAGCAGGACCGCGATCAGATGCATCGCGCCATGCACGGTCCAGGTGCGTTGAATCAGCTGCCAGACCAGCAGCACACCGGCAAATGCGCCGAGATAGATCAGCCATTCGCGCGGCAGGCCGGCCACCCGCTCACGCAGCAACTCCGGCTGCCGGGACTCCGCGTGATCGCCCAGATACTTCTGCCCCCAGATGAACACCATCAGCCCGGCGACCATGCCAATGCCGGCAGCGCCGAAACCATACTTCCAGCCGTAGGTCTCGCCGAGAAAGGCGCAGACGAGGCTGGAGAACAGCGCACCGATATTGATGCCCGCGTAGAAGATGGTGAATCCGGAATCGCGACGCGGATCGTTTTCCGGATAGAGCTTGCCGACGATGGTCGAGATATTGGGTTTGAGAAAGCCGACGCCCATGATGATCAGCGCCAGCGACAGATAGAACACCTGCATCGCCACCGCATCGCGGACCACCACCCCGTCGACGATCCGCGCCGCATGCCCTTCGTAGGTCATGCCCAGATGCCCCAGCACCAGCAGCACGCCCCCGAACACCACCGCCTTGCGCATGCCCAGATAGCGATCGGCCAGCAAGCCGCCGATCACCGGTACCGCGTAGACCAGACCGCCATAGGCCCCCAGCAGGTCGTAGCCGGCGGCATCGCCGAACAGGTGGTATTTCAGGATGTACAGCAACAGCAAGGCTTTCATGCCGTAGAACGAAAAGCGCTCCCACATCTCGGTGAAGAAGCAGACATACAGGCCTTTCGGGTGCCCCAGGAATTCATCCGGGTGGGCACGGGCGGTCGTCGCGGTCATGGTGGCCTGCTGGTCATGGGATCGTTCGAGTATAGGCAAAGTACTGCGCGGCGCCGTGCGGGAAATTCCTCACCCCGCCGCCGTCTAACCCTTTACCATGCTGGCCTCTGCGATCCGGAGCGCCGCAATGAAATCCTCCCTGTTCGCGGGCACGCTGCTCGCTCTCGCCTCGATGATCACCATGTCCGCACAAACCGCACAGCCCTTCACCGCGCAGGAACTGGTCCGCCTGGAACGCGTTTCCGATCCGCAGGCATCGCCGGATGGCCGCCTCGTCGCCTACGTCCTGCGCAGTACCGACTACGAGGCCAACAAGGGCATTCAGCAGCTGTGGTTGCTGGATCTCGACAACGGCAACCACCGCGCGCTGACCTCGGGCGGCAGCAGCAATCATTCGCCGCGCTGGTCGGCCGACGGACGCGCACTGTATTTCCTGTCCGCACGCTCCGGCAGCACCCAGGTCTGGCGTCTGACGCTCGCGGGCGGTGAAGCGCAGGCGGTCACCGAGCTGCCGCTGGAGGTGGGCGCCTTCGTGCTGTCGCCGGACAATCGCCGCATCGCGGTCTCGATGGAGGTGTTTGCCGACTGCAACGATCTGGCCTGCAGCAAGTCCCGCCTCGATCAACTGGCCGCACGCAAGAACACCGGCGTGGTGCATGAAAAGCTGTTCATGCGGCACTGGGATACCTGGAAGAACGGCACCCGCGCGCAGTTGTTCACGCTGACTCTCGGCAAGAACGGCAAGGCCAGCGCGCCGATCCATGTCAGCAAGGGCATCGATGGCGATATTCCCTCGAAGCCGTTTGGCGACGACAGCGAATTCACCTTTTCACCCGACGGCAAGACCCTGGTGTTCACTGCGCGTATCGCTGGCACCACCGAAGCCTGGAGCACCAATCTCGATCTGTGGAGCGTACCCGCGGACGGCTCCGGCAAGCCGCTCAATCTGACCGCCGACAATGCCGCCGTGGACACCCAGCCGGTGTTCTCGCCGGATGGCCGTTATCTTGCCTGGCGCGCGATGAAGCGTCCGGTGTTCGAGGCCGATCGCTATGCGCTGATGCTGCGTGAACTGCGCAGCGGCAAGACGCGTGAAGTCGCGCCCGATTGGGATCGCTCGGCCGACGGCCTTCTTTTCTCCGCCGATGGCAAGACGATCTACACCCACGCCGACGACCTTGGCCAGCATCGGCTGTTCGCGGTCGACGTCGCCAGCGGCCAGGTGCGTGCCCTCACCGGTGACGGCAATGCCGCAACGCCGAGCCTGGGCGCCAAGGCGCTGATCTACGTCCACGATAGCCTCGACGCACCGGGGGATCTGTATCGGCTGGGTCTGGAAAACGGTGCCACGCCGCAGCGGTTGACCGAGCATAACGCCGAGCGTCTTGAAACCGTGCGCTTCGGCGCCCACGAGCAGTTCTCGTTCAAGGGCTGGAACGACGAAACGGTCTACGGCTACGTGGTCAAACCGTGGAACTACAGCAAGGGCAAAAAATATCCGGTGGCGTTCATCATCCACGGCGGCCCGCAGGGCAGCATGGGCAACCACTGGCACTACCGCTGGAATCCGCAGACCTACGCGGGCCTCGGCTACGCCGTGGTGTTCATCGACTTCCACGGCTCCACCGGTTACGGCCAGGCGTTCACCGACGCGATCACCGGCGACTGGGGCGGCAAGCCGCTGCTCGATCTGCAGCTGGGCTGGGCACACGCGCTGGAGACCTACGATTTTCTCGATGGCCAGCGCGCGGCCGCGCTGGGTGCCAGCTATGGCGGCTACATGATCAACTGGATCGCCGGCAACTGGCCGGACGCGTTCCAGGCGCTGGTCAATCATGACGGCATCTTCGACAACCGCAGCATGTACTACACCACCGAAGAGCTCTGGTTCGACGAGTGGGAGCACAGCGGCAGCTACTTCGACGTGCCGCAGAATTACGAGAAGCACAATCCGGCCAACCACGTGAAACAGTGGAAGACGCCGATGCTGGTGATCCACGGCGAGAAGGATTATCGCGTGCCGCCGGAACAGGGCATCGCCACCTTCACCGCCTTGCAGCGTCGTGGCATCCCCAGCCAGTTCCTGTTGTTCCCGGACGAGAATCACTGGGTGCTGAAACCGCAGAACAGCGTGCAGTGGCACGAGACCGTGCAGGCCTGGCTGCAGCGCTGGATCGGTCGCTAGCAACCCCTGGCAGGCGCTCCCGCTCCGACCGCTGCGCGCCCAGCGGCCGGCGCGGGAGCGCCACAACAAGACCTAGGCGCTCAGGCTCACGCGTGCGGTTTCGCATTCCTGCTCGCCGCC
>JBEBWZ010000143.1:0-8432 GCA_040391865.1 Solimonas flava | reverse complement strand
GTGCGCGATGGTCACGTCTACATGGTGACGCGGGGCATGGTGCTCGATCTGGGCAGCATGGTCGGCATGCTGGGCCAGCAGGGGATGAAAGCGCCGAGTACCGCGCCGACCGATATCGGCCGCTTCCTGGGGCTCGACAGTGCCGGCCGCAGCGAGACGATTGCCGGCATCAGCGGTCAGGTGCATGTGCTGCGCTATGAAGACGAGGAAGGACGTGCCAGCAGCGAAGAGGTGGTGCTCAGCAAGGACAGCCGCGCGCGCGAACTGACGCAGGCGCTGGAAATCATGGCCACCAGCTTCCAGAAATCCCTGGGAACGGCCGCGCCGGCCGGTGAGGCGAAGATGCGTGCCGCGCTCAAGGGGCAGGGCATCCTGCGTTATGGGCGCAACTTCCGCGTCGTCAGCTTCGGTGCCGCGCCCGCCGCATCGCGCTTCGAACTGCCATCGGCACCGCAGCAGATGCCGTCCCTGGGCAACCTGGGCAGCGCGCCGGCCGAGGGCACAGCGCCTGCGGCCGCCGCAGAAGGCGGCGGTATCGGCGGCAAGCTTGGTGCGATCTTCGGCAGCAAGGCGCAGCGCCAGCAGGATCGCGCAGCGCAACGCAGCGAGTCCGAGGTCGATCAGGCCACCGACAAGGCCGTGGACAGCGCGCTGGACAAGGCGTTCGACAAGATCTTCGGAAAGTAAACGCGGGCCGCGGGAATCGATGAGACGCCGCCGGCAGCTGCCGGCGGCGTTTTTTTATCGCTGCAGTTGCGCCCCGTGATGATGCAGATGGTCGGCGATGAAGCTCTGGATGAACCAGTAGGAGTGGTCGTAGCCGGCATGGCGGCGCAGGTTCAGGCGCTGGCCTGAAGCCTTGGCGGCCGCCACCAGTGCGTCCGGGTGCAGTTCCCGTTGCAGGAACTGATCGGCTTCGCCCTGATCCACCAGCACCTCTCCGGGATACGGCTTGACCGACATCAGCTCGCTGGCATCCCAGTCGCGCCAGCGCGTGCGGTCTTCACCGAGATAGTTCGAGAACGCTTTCTCGCCCCAGGGAACCTTGCAGGGATTGCAGATCGGCGCGAATGCCGAGAGCGAGTGCCAGCGTGCCGGATGACGCAGCGCGGTGACCAGCGCGCCATGGCCGCCCATCGAATGACCGAAGATACCGCGCCGATCACTGCGTGCCGGGAAGTGTGCTTCGATCAACTCCGGCAGTTCGAGGTTGATGTAGCTGCCCATGCGGTAGCCCGTGGCCCAGGGCTCGGCACTGGCGTCGAGATAGAACCCGGCGCCGACCCCAAAGTCCCAGCTGTCCGCCTCACCGGCGTAGCCGAGTCCGCGCGGGCTGGTATCGCAGGCCACCAGCATCAGCCCGAGTTCCGCTGCCAGCCGTTGTGCGCCGGCCTTGATCACGAAGGTCTCTTCGGTGCAGGTGAGGCCGGCGAGGTAGTACAGCGCCGGCACCTTGCCGCTGCGCGCCTGCGGCGGCTGGAACACGGCGAAGTTCATCGCCGTGCCGGTCTCGCGCGAGGTATGGCGATAGAACCCTTGCGTGCCGCCGAAGCAGGCGTGTTCGGAGCGGGTTTCGATCCCGGACATCAGTACACCACCACGCTGCGGATCGACTCGCCGCGGGTCATCAGGTCGAAACCTTCGTTGATCCGGTCCAGCGGCAGCAGATGCGTGATCATCGGATCGATCGCGATCTTGTTCTCCATGTACCAGTCGACGATCTTCGGCACGTCGGTACGGCCGCGGGCACCGCCGAAGGCGGAACCGATCCAGCGCCGGCCGGTGACCAGCTGGAACGGCCGCGTGGAGATTTCCTGACCGGCCGCAGCCACGCCGATGACGGTGCTGACACCCCAGCCGCGATGGCAGCATTCCAGCGCCTGGCGCATCAGTGTCGGGTGGCCGACACATTCGAAGCTGTAATCGGCACCGCCGCCGGTCAGCTCGACCAGATGCGCGACCAGATCGCCTTCGATGTCCTTCGGATTGACGAAATGGGTCATGCCGAACTGGCGCGCCATCGATTCGCGCGCCGGATTGATGTCGACGCCGATGATCTTGTCGGCGCCGACCATCTTCGCGCCCTGGATCACGTTGAGGCCGATGCCGCCGAGCCCGAACACCACCACGTTGGCGCCGGCTTCGACCTTGGCGGTGAACAGCACCGCGCCGATGCCGGTGGTGACGCCGCAGCCGATGTAGCAGACCTTGTCGAACGGCGCGTCCTCGCGGATCTTGGCCAGCGCGATCTCCGGCATCACCGTGTAGTTGGCGAAGGTCGAGCAGCCCATGTAGTGGTACACCGGCTTGCCCTTGTACGAGAAGCGCGAGCTGCCGTCGGGCATCAGGCCCTGGCCCTGGGTGGCGCGGATCGCGGTGCACAGATTGGTCTTGTGCGAGGTGCAGCTCTTGCACTCGCGGCATTCCGGCGTGTACAGCGGAATCACGTGATCGCCTTTCTTGAGATGGCGCACGCCGGGGCCGACGTCGACCACGATCCCGGCGCCTTCATGGCCGAGGATCGACGGGAAGATCCCCTCGGGATCGGCACCCGACAGCGTGTACTTGTCGGTATGGCAGATACCACTGGCCTTGATCTCGACCAGCACTTCGCCGGCCTTGGGGCCTTCGAGCTGAACGGTATCGATAACAAGGGGTTGACCGGCTTCAAGCGCAATTGCGGCGCGGACATCCATGGGAGTCTCCTGAGGGGGGCGGACAGAGCAAGTCGGGGATGCTAGAAGCCGGGGACGATTGCGGCAAATATCGACGCTGCGCAGACCATGCCCAGGGGGCTGCAAATGCAGGTCCCGCCTATAATGTCGCCATGCAAGACCCTATCGGATACGAACGCCTCGACGAGGCGCTGGCGCGCATTGGTTATGTCGATGCCGCTGCGGAATACCATGGCACCCTGTGCGGCAGCCTCAGCGTCAAGGCGCCCGCGGAGATCAATACCCTGCAATTGCTGAACAGCGGCGAGCGCCCGCCACTGCACGCCGACAGCCAGTCCGCGGCGACGCTGAACCAGTTGCGGCAGCAGGCGCTGGCCTCGCTGCAGGACAGCGACATGGCATTCCAGCCGCTGCTGCCGGATGACGAGACCGCGCTGGTGCCGCGGGTGCGCGCCCTGGTCAGCTGGTGCGAAGGCTTCCTGTACGGACTGGCGAGCAAGCCGGGTCTGGACCTGCAGCGCTGCTCCGAGGAGTTGCGCGAGATCGTCCAGGATTTCACCGAATTCACCCGCGCGGCGGTCGGTGACGAGGATCCGGATATCGAGGAAACGGCCTACACCGAGCTGTTCGAGTACGTGCGCGTCGGCGCGCAGCTGATCTTCATGGAGCTGCATCCGCGTCCGACCCTGGACCCCAACCAACCGCAGCAGCTGCACTGACCCGGAGCGCGTCGCCATGAGCCGCCATCCCCAGGCCCTGAAGGAACACGCCGCGCGTCGTGCGGCGCTGATGCGGGCGATCGGCAAGGATGGCATCGCCATCGTGCCCTCGGCGCGCGAAGTGATCCGTGCGCGCGATACCCACTACAAGTTCCGCCAGGACAGCGATTTCCAGTACCTCAGCGGCTTTCCGGAGCCGGATGCGCTGCTGGTGCTGGCGCCGGGCCGCAAGGTCTGCGGGCGCAAGGCCGAGTACGTGCTGTTCGTGCGTCGTCGCGATGCCGAGCGTGAAATCTGGGATGGCCGCCGCGCCGGGCCGGAAGGCGCGATGCGTGATTACGGCGCCGATCAGGCGTTCGTGATCGACGAGTTCGATGCGCAGATGGCGTCGCTGCTGGCCGGCCGCAACGCGGTGCATTACACCCTGGGCGAACATGCCGACTGGGACCGGAAGATCACCGCGTGCGTGCGCGAGATCCGCGAAGTGTCGCGCCGCGGTACCGCGGCACCTACCGAATTCGTGGCACTGGAAACGACGCTGCACGAACAGCGGCTGCGCAAGAGCGCGGCCGAGCTGCAGACGCTGGCCACCGCCTGCACCCTGTCTGCGGAAGCACACTGCCTGGCGATGCGTGCGACGCGCCCCGGACTCTACGAATGGCAGATCGGTGCCGAGATTCACAGTCATTTCGCGCGCTACAACCTGGAGCCGGGGTATGGCTCGATCGTCGGTGGCGGCGAGAATGCCTGCATCCTGCATTATGTCGAGAACAATGCACTGCTGCGCGATGGCGATCTGCTGCTGATCGACGCCGGTGGCGAACTGGACGGCTATACCGCCGATATCACCCGCACCTTTCCGGTCAACGGCAAATTCAGCAAGGCGCAGCAGGCGGTCTACGAGATCGTGCTCGCGGCCAACATCGCGGCGATCCGTACGCTGAAGGTCGGTGCCTCGGTCGGCAAGCCGCATGAAGTGGCGACCCGCATCCTGACCGAGGGTCTGGTCGAACTGGGCCTGCTCAAGGGCAAACCCGAAGCGCTGATCAAGGCGGGCCGCCAGCGCCAGTTCTATATGCACGGCACCGGACATTGGCTGGGCATGGATGTGCACGACGTGGGTCGCTATCGCATCGATGGCGAGTTCCGCAAGTTCGAATCCGGCATGGTGATGACGGTGGAGCCGGGCCTGTACATCGCGCCGGGGACGCCGGGTGTCGATGAAAAATACTGGGGTATCGGCATCCGCATCGAGGACAACGTGGTGGTGACCGACCGAGGCCCGCAGGTGTTGACCGGCGGTGTGCCGAAGTCGGTGCGCGAGATCGAAACGCTGATGCGGCGTGCATGAGGACCTTGCCGTGACGCAAGCCGCAATGCCGGAGACGATGCCGGATGAGGTCGATGTCGCCATCGTCGGCGGTGGCCTGGTTGGTGCCAGCCTGGCGCTGGGCCTGGTCGACAGCCCCCTGCGCGTGGCGCTGATCGAAGCGGCGCCGCCGCCGGCTGGTGAGGCCAGCTGGGACGAACGCTGCATCGCCTTGAACCATGCCAGCGTGCGCATCTTCGAAGCGCTGGGCGCGTGGCCGGAACTGGTGACGCAGGCATCGGCCATTACCGCCACGCATATATCCGAACGCGGTCGCTTCGGCGTCGCGCGCTTCACCGCGACCGAGGCTGGGCTCGAGGCGCTGGGCTACAACATTCCGGTACGCGCGCTGGGCCAGACCCTGTGGCGGTTGGCGCAGCACAGCGGCCGCACCCGCGTGCTGTGTCCCGCGCGTCTGGCATCGCTGGAACCGCAGGCGGGGGCGATGCGGCTGAAGTTTGAAGATGGCCGTGCGCTGGATGCGCGGCTGGTGGTTGCCGCCGACGGCATGAACTCGGCGGTGCGCGCGCAGCTGGGCATCGACGCCGAGCGTCGCGACTACGCGCAGTCGGCCATCGTCAGTGCGGTGCGGGTGTCGCGGCCACAATCGGGCTGCGCTTACGAGCGGTTCACCCACGAAGGGCCGATCGCGCTGCTGCCGAAGCCGGGCGACGCCTGCTCGCTGGTCTGGACCACACCCGCCGAGCAGGTGGCGGAACGGCTGGCTCTGAGCGACGAAGCGTTCATGGCGCTGGCGCATGACGTGTTCGGCGAGCGTCTTGGCCGCTTTACCGCGCTGGGGCGGCGCCAGGCCTGGCCGCTGCTGCGGGTGATGAGCGAGCAGCTGACTGCGCCGCGCGTGATCTTTGCCGGCAACGCCGCGCAGTCCCTGCACCCGGTGGCGGCGCAGGGTTTCAATCTCGGCCTGCGCGATGTGGCGACGCTGGCGGAAGTGCTGCTGGGCGCCAGCGATCCCGGCGATGCCGCGTTGCTGGCCGACTACGAAGATCGCCGCCGCCGCGACCGTGCACGCGTTTCCGATTTCACCGATCAACTGGTGCGGCTGTTCTCGAACCGGGTGCCCGGTCTGCGCGGCTTGCGTCACCTGGGGTTGCTGGCAATGGACCTGGCGCCGCCGCTGAAAGACGCGGTGCTGTGGCAGAACCTCGGCTTCGGCGGTCAGGCGCCGCGCGCCGCGCGAGGTCCGGCATGAGCGAGCGGCACTGCGATATCGCGGTCGTCGGTGGCGGTCTGGTCGGGTTGGCCGCGGCCCTGGGCCTGCAGCAGCAGGGTTACGCGGTGCAGGTGCTGGAACGCGGTCCGGGTCCGGGGCGTGCGACTGCGGTCGACGATTACGACCTGCGCGTGTTTGCGATCGCACCGGCGGCGCAGCGTCTGCTGCAGCAACTCGGCGTCTGGTCGGCGATCGCGGCACAGAGAATCAGCCCGTATCAGCGGATGCAGGTCTGGGAACGGGACCGGCGCCATTCGCTGCGCTTCGACGCCGCCGAGATCCATGCGCCGACGCTGGGGCACATCATCGAGAACCGGGTCCTGCAGCAGGCCTTGTGGCAGGCGCTGCAACCCGGCACCTGTCTCACCGGGGTTGAGGTGCAGTCGCTGCAGCGCGACACCGAGCGCGTGACTTTGCAGTTGGCCGACGGCAGCAGCCTGAGTGCGGCGCTGGTGGTGGCGGCCGATGGTCGCGAGTCCCCTGTGCGCAATGGCTTGGGGATCGAGCTGACCGCAGGCGAATACGCGCAGACCGCTGTGGTGTGTCATGTGCAGACCGAGCAGCCCCATGCCGAGACCGCGTGGCAGCACTTCCTGCCGACCGGGCCGCTGGCGCTGCTGCCGCTGGCGGATGGTCGCAGTTCCATCGTCTGGTCCAGCACCGAAGCGGCGTCGCTGCTGCAACTCGACGACGCGGCATTCTGTCTGCGTCTCGGTGCCGCCAGCCAGCATGTGCTCGGTACGATTCTCGGTACCACGCGGCGGCTTTCGTTTCCTTTGGGGGTGCAGCACGCCGAACGCTATGCCGTCGAGCGCGGGGTGTTGATCGGCGACGCCGCACATATCGTGCATCCGCTGGCGGGGCAGGGCGTCAATCTCGGCTTCGGCGATGTCGCGGCCCTGATCGAAGTGCTGGGCGCCGCGCGTGCGCAGCGCCGCGATCCGGGCAGCTTGCGGCTGTTGAAGCGTTACGAACGCGCACGGCGTGCCGACGTGATCGACATGGTCGCAGTGACCGACGCGCTGTATCGCGCCTATTCGGTACAACTCCCGGGCTGGGATGCACTGCGCGTCCGCGGGCTGGGTGCCGTCAATGCACTGCCGCTGCTGAAGCATCGCCTGATCCGTCGCGCCGCCGGTCTGGGCTGACGACGGCGCGATTCGGTCTCAGGTCTGCTCCTGCGACCACGCCAGCAGTCGCGCGAAGTTCTCCAGCGACAGCAGGTGCGCGTAGACCGCGCGCAGCTCACCTTTGCGCAGCAGCATGTTCAACTCACGCGCGCCGAGCTTGTTCAGCTTTTCTTCATCGACCCGATGGAGACCGGTCAGCCGCGTCTGCGTACCGCGCTTGGGCGCTGCCACGGCTTCGAATGGCACCAGCAGTTGCAGTGCCTCGAGACGACGGCACAGCACGCGGGTCTGCTGCCGTGCCGTTTCCATGGCTTCCAGCAATTGCTGGATCGGGGTCCACGCGGCGGTCGGTTTCCCCTGCGTCGTGAACAAGGGCCGTGGACTGTCTTTGCACAGCGCGCTTTCCTGCACGCAGATCAGATGCCGGGCCTGTTGCGCCGTGCCGGTATCGGCGGCCAGCGCGATGCAGAACGGATAGCGCCGCACATAGGCAGGCAGATAAGTCTGGGCGCGCCAGCGAGCGTCGGCATCGAGAAAAAGATTCTGTGTGGCATGCAGGCCGAGAATCGCCACCGGCACGAACTCGCCGCTGTGTGCTTCACGGACGAACGCGAGCGGATAGTCCAGCGCCGCTTTCGCCATTTCGGCGGCGTTGACGAATACCGCATTGATCTCGCGCAGCCACTGCTGATTGAGCGCGGGATCGAGACCCATGCCGGCGTGCTTGCGGGTGTCCAGCGCCACCACCGCACCGTAACCCGGTGGCGAGCGCAGCGTCAGCCTGCGATTCATGATACGCGGCGGCAAGGGAGTGGGCGCGCCGGCGAGGGCCCGCGCCGGTCCGCTGCGCGGTGCAAGGCCTACTCGCAGAGCGCAGCGGGATTCGGAATCGGATCCTTGATCAGGAACTTGGGTGGCTGATCCAGCGGGTGGATCTTGCGGGCGGCGGTGACCACCGCGTATTGACCTTCGCGCAGCTCGGCGCTGCTGCCCGGCAGCAGGGTGCCACCCTGTTGCAGCAGGCCGATCCCGAGCCAGCCGAAAGCATGGCTCACCGGTGCCGGCGCGGCGGCTCCAGCCTGCGGCAAGGTGCTGAGGCCGATGCCACCGCTGATGACGCCCGCGACGATGCCGCCTTCGAGCGCGCCAACCTCTTCCGGCAGTTCGGCACGCAGGACCGGATCACGCGCACAGGCGGTGTCGCAGATCACGACCAGATAGTCGGTGCCGCGGATGCCGATGGTCGCGACCGGAGTGCTCACCTGGTATTCGTTCTGGTCGGCCTTTCCGATCAGGCCGGAGACC
>JBEBWZ010000142.1:0-8543 GCA_040391865.1 Solimonas flava | reverse complement strand
TTAGTCGGGCTCAGAGAGTGTTCTGTATCGGACAGCGAGTAGTATCAGTCGAATATCTGCTTATCCGTTATGACGGATGCACGCCCTGTCTTATTGGAAGCGACTCGCATGATCAGAAGTCGATTGGCCAACCCATCGATAGCCGGTACTCGTGGATAAAAGGATCATTGCATTTCGATGCGCTTCGCCAAGCATGCATTGACCCCGACGGCCGCGCCTATATTGGTGAACAGCCACCGCAATCTGCGATGCCTTCACAGGTGATATCACGCGTGAAGATGGCGAACGCTAGTTGGGCAACCACCCCCGATATCCCGCTGAATCCAGGCCTCATAGCAATCATTGGTGCACGTGGCTCAGGAAAAACCGCCCTGGCTGATGTAATTGCCGCTGGCTGTGACGCAATACCGCCCTCGGGGTGGCATGCAGACGAGAACGTTAGCCCATCGTTCCTGGTCCGCGCTCGCAAGTTGATCAATGGAGCAAAAGTGACGCTTACGTGGGGTGGCGGCGGCGAGGTCACTCGCGCACTCGACGGCAGCGACGCCAACGGCCACATGACGTATCCGCGGGCCCGATATCTTTCGCAACAGTTCGTAGAGGAGTTGTGTTCTTCTAAAGGCGTCTCGGACGGTCTCGTGAATGAGATCGAGAGGGTGATCTTCGAGTCACACTCCCAGAGCGTTGATGGTGGGGCACTTGACTTTACCGAGTTGCGAGACCAAGTGACCTCACGGTTTCAGCTGGCCCGCGAGCGTGAGACCGCTGCAATTGCCGATCTGTCGGAGCGCATCAGTGTCGAGCTGGAAAAGGAAAGCATTGTTTCGGCGCTTAACGTTCAAGTCCTGCAGAAGGCGAAGCTGATCTCCGACTACACCGCTGATCTAGCCAAGCTGGTCGTCAAAGGCACCGAAGCTCAGGTCAAGCGTCACGCCCAGCTTGGTGAGTCCGCGCAGAGGCTTCGGGACAGAATCCGACTGTTAGGGAATCAGCGCCGGACCTTTGTCGCTCTACAGGACGAGGTCAAGAGCATGCGCGCAACTCGCGCTCCGGAAATGCTCCGCCAGACCCAAACTCGACACGCCAACAGCGGCCTCGACCTCGAACAGTGGGAACAATTCCTGCTCGTTTATAAAGGGGATGTCGACGCCAGCCTGGCTGGCTATGTCGTTTGGGTCGATCAGCAGATCGCCGCACTCAACGGAGTTCCACCGCCTCCAAGGGATCCGAACATTCCACTGATCGCCGACGACATCAACCTTGCTGACTTGGCGCTTGCGCCGATCACCGCGGAAATAGAGCGCCTTGAGGCGTTCTTTAGCGCTGACAAAGCAGTCCGCGAGCAGTACTCCGCTCTATCGGGGCGCATTGCGCTTGAGAACTCCGCGCTGCAGGCGCTTCAAGTTCGGTTGACGGATGCGAAGGGCGCCTCAGCTCGAAGAAAGGATCTTCAGAAAGAACGCGACGACACTTACGGTCGAGTGTTTGAGGCGATTATCAGCGAGCAAAGTGCTCTTTCGGACCTATATGCCCCCCTGATGGTGCGTCTGTCCGCTTCGTCGGGGACCCTGAAAAAGCTCAGCTTCTCGGTACAACGAATTGCCGACGTCGAACGCTGGGGGGCGGTTGCAGAGGAGAACCTTCTCGATCGACGTAAGACAGGAGTGTTCTATGGACGCGGCGCACTGATTGAGGTGGCAACGCATGCACTCAAGGCCGCCTGGGAAACCGGATCGGCGGCTGAGGTTCAAGCCGCCATGACCAGTTTCATGACGAAATATCTCAAAGATTTATTTTTGCATGCCCCTTACGCTCCCACACAACAGGCAGAGTATCGCGCTTGGTTAAAGCAATTCGCGCATTGGCTCTTTGACACCAGTCACATAACGGTCCGGTACGAGATTTCCTATGATGGTGTCGACATTCGGAAACTATCGCCTGGCACGCGGGGTATCGTGCTGCTACTCCTCTACCTCGCTCTCGACGACTCCGATGACCGCCCGTTAGTCATCGATCAACCAGAGGAGAACCTCGATCCGAAGTCTGTATTCGACGAGCTGGTTGGACTCTTCATCGCAGCTAAGACGAAACGTCAGGTTATCATCGTCACCCACAACGCCAACCTCGTTATCAATACTGACGCGGACCAGATTATTGTGGCGGAGGCAGGCTCGCATTCAGCAGGTGGCCTGCCAGCGATCAGTTATGTAGCTGGCGGTCTAGAAAGTGCCGAGATTCGGAAATCCGTTTGCGACATTCTGGAGGGCGGTGAAGTGGCGTTCCGCGAGCGCGCACGGCGGCTTCGCGTTCGTTTGGAGCGATGATATTGATGGCGTTAATCCTATTGCATAAGACAGCCAAAGCAAATTTCGCTGTCATAGAATCACCGAAAATCCCGCGACAATAACGGCAACTCACCCACCCAATGCGAACGGTCGTGGAAGCGCTCCGCGATTACATGCGTAACCCCGTGCTGGCGCTGTAGCAGCCCCTGCACGATCAGGAACTGGCCGCCGACAATAGCCTCGCGCTGCTCCTCGATCAGCTTCGGGCGGATGATCAGGTTGACGATGCCGGTGTCGTCTTCCAGGGTCATGAACATCGTGCCCTCTGCCGAACCGGGCCGTTGACGGAACATGACCACGCCGGCAACGCGCACGCGGTGGCCGTCCGCAATCTGGTGGAGATCGCCATTGGCGGTGACGCGGCCTTGCAGCAGGCGGTCGCGCAGCAGACTTGCCGGATGGCGGCGCAGGCTCAGGCCGGTGCTCTGGTAGTCCTCCAGGATGTCTTCGCCTTCGCGGGGTGCCGACAGGGTGGCGGGGTCGTCCGGTAGCGGTGCGTGTTCGAGCACGCCGTCGAGTTTCTCGAAGCCCTTGGTTTGCCAGCGTGCCTGGAAGCGGTGGCCGGTTAGGGGGCGTAGGGCATCCGCCGCGGCCAGCACGTCGAGTTCGCGTTTGGACAGCTGCGCACGCCGTGCGAGGTCGTCGATGTTTTCATATGTTTTTTCCGCGCGGCTTTGTTCGATGCGCAGTGCCGTCGCTTCGTTGAAGCCGGAGACCAGGCGCAGGCCGAGACGGATGGCGGCTTTGGTGTTCGTGCCACGCTCCAGGTGGCAGTCCCAGCGGCTGTGCAGCACGTCGATGGGGTTCACCTCCACGCCGACGCGCTTGGCCTCGGTGATCAGCATCGACGGCGGGTAGAAGCCCATCGGGTAGGCGTTGACGAGCCCGGCGATGAACGCGGCCGGGTGGTGGCACTTCATGTAGGCGGAGATGTAGGCGAGCAGGGCGAAGCTGGCGGCGTGGCTCTCCGGAAAGCCGTAGGAGCCGAAGCCGAGGATCTGCTTGAAGATGCGGTCTGCGAATTCGGGCGGATACTTGCGTGCTTTCATGCCGTCCTTGATCCTTTTTTCGTATTTCTCCAATCCGCCCGAGCGTTTCCACGCGGCCATGGAACGGCGCAGCTGGTCCGCTTCACCTGCTTTGAAGCCGGCTGCGACGATGACGAGCTGCATCACCTGCTCCTGGAAGATCGGCACGCCGTGCGTGCGGTCCAGTACGTCTGCGACTTCCTGGCTCGGATAGGTGGGCTTGATTTTTGAAAGCCGGTTTTTCAGATAGGGGTGCACCATGCCGCCCTGGATCGGGCCGGGCCGCACGATCGCCACCTGCACGGTGATGTCGTAGAGGTTCTCGGGCCGCAGACGCGGCAGCATCGACATTTGCGCGCGCGATTCGATCTGGAACACGCCGATGGTCTCTGCGCGGCAGATCATGGCGTAGGTTTTTGGATCGCCCTGCTCGATGCTGCGCAGCGCGAGGTGCTTGCCGTCGTACTCGCGCTGCAGGTCAAAGCTGCGGCGCAGCGCGCTGAGCATGCCCAGCGCGAGCACATCGACCTTGAGCAGGCCCAGGGATTCGAGGTCGTCCTTGTCCCACTGGATGATGGTGCGGTCCGGCATCGCCGCGTTTTCCACCGGCACGAGCTGCGACAGCGGCTCGTCGGAGATCACGAAGCCGCCGACGTGCTGCGACAGGTGGCGCGGGAAGCCTTTCAGCTGCAGTGCGAGCTTGAGCCAGAGCCGGGTCTTGCGAGCCTCCGGATCGACACCGACCTGGCGCAGGCGCTCCGGCAGGTCTTCGCTGCGGTCCCACCAGGCCAGCGATTTGGTGACGCGCTCGATGATTTCCTCGCCCACGCCCAGCGCGCGCCCGGCGTCGCGCAGGGCCGAGCGCGAGCGGTAGCAGATGACGGTGGCGGCGATGGCGGTGCGCTCGCGTCCGTATTTGTTGTAGACGTGCTGGATGACTTCTTCGCGGCGCTCGTGCTCGAAGTCGACGTCGATATCCGGCGCCTCGTCGCGCTCGATGGAGACGAAGCGCTCGAACAGCAGCTGGTTGAATTCCGGATTGACCTCGGTGATGCCGAGCACGTAGCAGACCACGGAGTTGGCGGCGCTGCCGCGGCCCTGGCAGAGAATCGCTTGGCTCTTGGCGAACTGCACGATCTCGTAGACGGTGAGAAAGAACGCCTCGTACTTTTTCGCGGCGATGATCTTCAGTTCTTTGATCAGTTCACGGCGGACCTTGTAGGGTGCGCCGCCCGGCCAGCGCTCCGGCAGGTGCTGCCTGACCAGGTGCCGCAGGTAGCTCGTCGGCGTATGGCCTGCGGCGACGATTTCCCTCGGGTATTCGTATTTGAGTTCGCCGAGGCGGAAGCGGCAGCGCTCGGCGACGGCCAGCGTCTCGCGCAGCAGTTCTGCGGGATACAGCGCGGCCAGGGCCTCGCGCGTGCGCAGGTGCCGCTCGCCGTTGGCGAACAGGGCGCGGCCGCAGCGGTCGACGGTGGTGTGCCGGCGCAGCGCGGTCATCACGTCCTGCAGGGCGCGGCGCCCGCGGATGTGCATGTGCACGTCGCCGCTGGCCACCAGCGGCAGGCCGAAGCGCTGGCCCAGCGCCTGCAGGCGCGTCAGCTTGGCGCCGTCGTCGCCGTCGCGATGCAGTTCGGCGGCGATCCACAGCTGCCCGGCAAAGCGCTCGCGCAGCCAGGCGAGTTCTTCCAGTTCCTGCGTGCCGCGCGGAATCCACAGCGCGCAGGTGTCCGCAATGCCGTTGTCGAATTCGACGCGGCCCAGGCGGTATTCGCCTTTCTCCGCCTGCCGGCGTCCGCGGGTGATGGCCTCGCAGATGCCGGCGTAGCCGCGCTGGGTCTGGGCCAGCAGCACGAGCTTGGGGCCGTCGTGCAGCGTGAATTCGCTTCCGATGATCAGCGGCCAGTCCGGCTTGCCTCGATCCTTGGCCTCCTGCCAGGCGCGCACCACGCCGGCCATCGAGCATTCGTCGGTGATCGCCAGGCCTGCGTAGTCCAGGGCCAGCGCCTGTTCGACGAGTTCCTGCGGCAGCGAGGCACCGCGCTGGAAGCTGAAGGCGCTCAGCGCATGCAGTTCGACGTACTCGGGTTCAGTGCTCATAGGGCTGGCCTTGGTGCCGGGTGCGCGCGCCCCTCACCCTGGCCCTCTCCCCGCGCGCGGGGAGAGGGAATCGTTTTGAGGAGTCGGCCTGCCTGCATCGCACAGCGATGGAGAATGGGGATGGCGCTGAAACACTCCCTCTCCCCTGTCGCGCAGCGATGGGGGAGAGGGTTGGGGTGAGGGGGGCTGCATCAGGAAACGCAGGTGCGCAGCGCATCAGCTCCACCATCCGTGCAGGTACCACTTCTGGTTCCGGCGATCCTGGAAGACCCAGGCTTCGCTGTGCGCGATGAGGGCGCGGTAGTAGTCGCGCCGCGCATCGGCGCCGTCCCACCAGCCGCTTTCGATGCGCTCGGCATCGCCGCGCACGGCGGGCGGTACCGGCAAGGGTTGCGGGGCCAGCAGCAGCCACGGCGGGCGGCGACCGGCGGTTTGTGCCGGGGGCGGGCGGGCGGTGCCCGCGCGCTGCACGCCGAGTTCCGGGCGGTGGTCTTCGTGAATTGCCGGTGTCCACACGGCCTGTTCGCCTAGCCGCGCAATCAGGCGCTCGACGGTTTGCGTCCACTGCAGCTGCGCTTCTTCATCGGAGGCGAACAGGCTCGCCTGGCCGCTGGGCGTGCTGGCGACCTGCTCAGCCTTCAGGTTCAGCGCGCGTACGGCGCCGGGCAGTGCTTCGCGATTCAGGCGCTCGCGCAGCGCTTCGAAGATGCGCGTGCCGTCGCGATGCGAGGACAGGAAGCGCAGGTCGATGCGGTGGCGCTGCTTCAAGGCGTGTTCGGATTCCAGGCGCAGGCCGAGCACGCCCAGGTCGCGCGCGCGCAGCCAGCCCTGCAACTCGAACGCGAGCCGCCGCAGCGGGAACAGCAAGCCCTCGATGCCTTCGACTTCGGACGGAAAGTCGAAGCGGCGGCGGAACTGCGGCGGCGGCACGATCGGTTGCAGCGGATCGGGCGCCGCGCCGCGCAGGCGGTCCAGTTCCAGCAGGCGTTCGGTGCCGAAGCGGCGCGCGAAGCCGGCGCGCGGCAGGCGCCAGAGATCGCCGATGCGGCGCAGGCCCATGCCACGCAAGGTGTCCAGCGCGGCACCCGGCCATTGCAGCGTGGTCACGGGCAGTTTCGCGAGGCGCGCTTCCAGCGGCGGCAGGGTTTCGATGTGCCGCGCGGGATCGCAGGCGGCGAGCAGCGCGGCGCCGCGGCGCGTCGGTGCGACCGCCCATTGCGCGTGCTGCTGCAGTTCGTCGAGATCGGCCTGCAGGTGGGCAAGCAACGCTTTGACGCCGCCGAACAGACGAAGGCTGCTGCCGATCTCCAGCCAGATCAGTGCGCGTGGGATGCGGCCGGTTTCTTCAAGGTTCTGGATCTCGGCGGCAACGGGACTGCCGTAGCGGTACAACAGATGCGCGAGGCTCTTCAGTGCGGCGCGCTCGGCGCCTGGCCTGCGTGGATGCGGCCGCAGCTCGGCGCGGATCGACAATGCAGTGGCCAGTGTCATGCCTGCCGGCAAGGCATCGCCCGGGCCCGGCGTGATCAGCCAGCGCTGCGGGCCGCGGCTGTCGGTGACGACATCGAGCGGATCGCGGAGACCCAAGGCCTCCGCGGGCAAGCGCGGGAAATGCAGACAGAGCCACAGCATGGCGGCGTGCTCATCCGGCGAGCGCGTAGCGCCAGGGCGGGCGGGCGCCGCGGCATTTCAGCACTTCGACTTTCGGCGTGCCGCCTTCGCGTTCGACGCGCAGGCGCAGGCCCGCAACGCTGCTTTCGCTGGCCGCGCTCAGCGGCCGGTACAGCAGGCCGATGCCGCCGCCGGTTTCCGCCGCGAGCTGCAGGCGGCGCAGCGCCGTGGTGTCGATGCGCGGCTGCCACAGCAGCACCGCGCCGGCCTGCGCGTGCAGCAGTTGCTCGACGGCCCACAGCGCATCGATCTGATCGCGTGGCTCGACGATGAGCACGCGTTGCAGATCGATGCCGGCATTGGCCAGCGCCGGCGCATACGGCAGCCATGGCGGTGCAACGAAGGCGATCGATTTTTTCATTCGCGTCAGCCGCGCCAGCAGCGGCAGCACCAGGCTCACTTCACCGACGCCCGGCGCGGGGAACAGGATTTCACTCAAGGCCCCCAAGGGCCAGCCACCGCCCGGCAGCACCGCGTCGAGCGCCGCATGCCCGGTGGCTTCCGCGCGCAGCGGTGCCGCGCTGTCGCCGCGCCACAGCCGCGCATCGCGCAGTACGGTCTGTAGGGCAGCGGCGCGGTTCATGCCGCAACGGACAACCCCGTCGGCAGCACACCCAGCGGGCCGGTACGCAGCAGGCCGACGGCGCGGCCTTCGATCACCAGCTCCTGTCGCGACAGGTCGATGCGGATGGGGGCGAAATCGGGGTTGGCCGGCAGCAGCCGCACCAGCTCGCCATTGCGCTCGAAGCGTTTGACGGTGACCTCGTCGCCCAGCCGCGCGACGATGATCTCGCCGTTGCGCGCCGTGGGCGTGCGCTGCACCGCCAGCAGGTCGCCGGGCAGGATGCCGGCATCGCGCATCGACCAGCCCTGCACCCGCAGCAGGAAATCCGGCGTGCCGGCGAACAGTTTTTTGTCGAGCTTGTACCAGTCCTCGATGCATTCCTGCGCCAGGATCGGCGCGCCCGCAGCCACGCGGCCGACCAGGGGAATGCCGTCCGGATCGTTGGCAGCAACAGCTGCTTCATCTACCAGCACGCGGATGCCGCGCGAGGCACCGGGCAGCAGTTCGATCGCCTGCTTGCGCGCCAGCGCCTTGAGGTGGTCGTCCGCCGCCGTCAACGAGCGGAAGCCGAACGCGGTCATGATTTCGGCCCGCGTCGGCGGCATGCCCTGGTCGGCGATGCAGCGACGGATGAACGTGAGGATTTCGGCTTGGCGCGGGGTCAGAGGGTCCATGGGCGACTCGATAGCTGTTTATGCATACAGTGGTCGAGTTGCGAACAACTGTCAATTCATACAGCACCCTGAGCAGGTGAATCGCCTGCCGCCGCCCCCGGACTGTCCCATACGCGGGACACAAAAAACCCCCGAAGCTGAGCTTCGGGGGTTTCGATTT
>JBEBWZ010000141.1:0-8568 GCA_040391865.1 Solimonas flava | reverse complement strand
TGCGGCTGCAGCCCGAGTTGCAGCTGGATCTGCGCCTGCCGCAGGTCGCCGTCGCCGATCTCGCAGTACAACTCGGCGACGCCAACGGCGAGCCGCCGCTGGCGTTCCAGCATCTCGAAATCGCCGACACCACCGTCGCCACCGCCACGCAATCCTTGCGGGTAGCGCGGGTCACGCTGCAGGCACCGTCACTGCGTGCCACTCGGCGCAAGGACGGCAGCCTCGACCTGATCCAGGCCCTGCAATCCCCCGCAGCAGCGGCACCGGAAGTCATTGCTGCAAAGCCTGCAACCACCAGCGCGCCAGAACCCGGGACGGTTGCCGCCATCGCACCGTGGCACATCGCGGTCGATCGCATCGAGATCCAGGATGGCAGCGCACAACTGACCGATCAGACCGTCACCCCGGCCGTGACCCTGACTCTGGCACCGATCACCGTGGTGGCCAGCGGCTATCAATCCACGCCCGGCAGCGTGCTGCAGTTGCAGACCACCGCCAACCTGAATCAGCGCGCGCAGTTCAGCAGCGAAGGCTCGCTGACGCTGTCGCCGTTGCAGGCGGACTTCGAGCTGAATCTGCAGCAACTGGGGCTGGCGCAGTTCCAGCCGTACCTGACGCCATACCTCAATGCGACGCTGCTGGACGGAACCGCTGGCGCGCAGGGCTCGCTGAGCCTGGCCAAGGCCGACAACGAAGCGCTGCCGCTGCGCTTCAAGGGAAAGCTCGACATCGCGCAACTGCGCGTCGCCGAAGCCGGCGCCAGGCGCGGTGCGGCAGCCAATGCCGATCTGCTGCGTTGGCAGTCGCTGCAGTTGGCGGGGATCGATCTGCAGCTGGCACCGGAGCGACTCGCGATCGAGCGGATCACGCTGCGCGAGCCGTTTGCACGCGTGATCGTGCAGCAGGACCAGACCCTGAATCTGGCGCAGCTGGCCAAGCCCGCTCCGGCATCGGCGCCCAAGCCCGCAACAGCGGCAGGACCGACGATGCCGGTATCGATCCGCGATGTGCGCATCGAGAAAGGGCGCCTGTTCTTCGCCGACCGTTCGATCGAGCCCTCGTTCGCGGCGATGATCGAAGCGCTCAACGGCTCGGTGCGCGATCTGTCCACCACCAGCACCCAGCCCGCCGGCATCGACCTGAAAGGTCAGGTCAACCGCTTCTCGCCGGTAACGATCAAGGGCAAGACCCAGCTGTCCGATCCGACGGCGGACACCGATGTGCAGCTCAGCTTCAAGAACATCGAGCTGACCACCTTCAACCCGTATTCCGGCAAGTTTGCCGGCTACAACATCAGCAAGGGCAAGCTCAGCACCGACCTGTCCTACCTGATCGAACGTCGCCATCTGCAGGCGGAGCATCACGTGGTGCTCGACCAGCTGGAGTTCGGCGAGGCCACGCATTCCAAGGACGCGGCGCCGCTGCCGATCAAACTCGCGGTCAGCCTGCTGAAGGATCGCAACGGCGTGATCGATCTGGAACTGCCGGTGCGCGGCAGCCTCGACGATCCGGAATTCCGCTACGGCCCGATCATCTGGAAGGTGGTGCTCAATACCCTGACCAAGATCGTCACCGCGCCGTTCTCGGCGCTGGGCGCACTGATCGGCGGTGGCAGCGGTGAGGAGCTGGCGTATGTCGACTTCACCGCCGGCAGCGCAACGCTGAGCGACACCGCCACCACCAAGTTGCAGCAGCTCGCCCAGGCACTGGCCGATCGTCCGCAGCTGAAGCTGGAAATCCCGGCGGCGACCAGCGCCAGCGATCGGCAGGCACTGGCACAGCAGGCGCTCGATCAGAAACTCGGCGACGTGGCCGACACGTCGAAGGCACGCCTGAAGGCATTGACCTCGGTCTATCGCCAGACTTTCGAGCAGCGGCCGTCGTTTCCGGACACGATCGAAGAGGACGAGCCGCGCAGCGCCTGGTTGCAAAGCCAGTTGCTCACCCGCCTCCAGCCCAATGACGGCGCCGTGGAACGGCTCGCGCGGATGCGCGCCATCCAGGTCCAGACCGCATTGCTCGAAAGTGGCGCACTGCAGGCCGATCGGGTGTTCGTCACCCTGGGGCCGGACGCCCAGACCGCCGCCGACGGTGCCGTCAGGATCGAACTGAAACTGCAATAGCCGCGCGCCCGATCCCGCGCGTCTGAATCCGGACATGAATCTTCCTGCTTTGAACACGCTGCAGGCGTCGCTGGCTGCACACCGGGACACGCTCTCCATCCGCGACGTGGAGACGTTCTCGCGCCTGCTGCGTCACGCACAGCAGGGCGGAAAGATCGATCTGCAACGCGCCAGCCGCGATTTCGAACAGGCGCTGCTGCGCGCCGAGAATCGCGCACGACTGCGGCCGGCGCAGATCCGCTACCCCGAAGAACTGCCGGTGGTGCAGGCGCGCGAGGAACTGCTGACCGCGATCCGCGACCATCAGGTGACTGTGGTCTGCGGTGAAACCGGCTCCGGCAAGACCACGCAGCTGCCGAAGCTGTGCCTGGAACTGGGCCGCGGCCAGCGCGGCCTGATCGGGCACACCCAGCCACGCCGGCTGGCCGCACGCAGCGTCGCCAACCGCATCGCGAGCGAACTCGATACGCAGCTGGGGGAACTGGTCGGTTACGAAACCCGCTTCGATCGCCGCGTGTCCGAGCGCTCGCTGATCAAGCTGATGACCGACGGCATCCTGCTCGCCGAGTTGAGCCGTGATCGTCTGTTGCACCGCTACGACACCATCATCATCGACGAGGCGCACGAGCGCAGCCTCAACATCGATTTCCTGCTCGGCTGGCTGAAGAAACTGCTGCCGCAGCGTCCGGACCTCAAGGTGATCGTCACCTCGGCGACACTGGACCCGGAAAAGCTGTCGCGCCATTTCAACGAGGCGCCGATCCTGACCGTCTCCGGCCGCACCTATCCGGTGGAGCAGCGCTACCGTCCGGCACCGCGCGACGGCGACATCGAGGACGGCATCGCCAACGCGGTCGAAGAACTGTGGCGCGGCCCCGGCCGCGGCGGCGACGTGCTGGTGTTCTTTCCCGGCGAGCGCGAAATCCACGGCGCACAGCGCGTGCTCAACGGCCGCTTTCCGCAGGCGGAAGTGCTGCCGCTGTATTCGCGGTTGCCCGCGGCGCAGCAGGATCGCGTGTTCTCCAGCGCCCGCGCACCGCGCATCGTGCTGTCCACCAACGTCGCCGAAACCTCGGTCACGGTACCGGGCATCCGCTATGTGATCGACACCGGCACCGCGCGCCTGAACCGTTACGCGCCGCGCACCGGCGTGCAGCAGCTGCAGATCGAAGCGATCAGTCAGGCCGCCGCCAATCAGCGCGCCGGTCGCTGCGGCCGCCTCGGGCCCGGCATCTGCATCCGTCTGTACGAGGAAGATGATTTCCTCGCGCGCGCGCCATTCACCGATCCGGAAATCCGGCGCGCCAATCTTGCCGGCGTGATCCTGCAGATGACCGCGCTCGGTCTTGGCGATGTCGAGGAATTTCCCTGGGTCGACGCGCCTGACGGCCGTCACGTCGCCGAGGCCTATCGCGTGTTGCAGACGCTGGGCGCGCTCGACGATCTGCGCGAACTGACGCCGCGCGGTCGTGAGCTGGCACGCCTGCCGCTGGACCCGCGCATCGCGCGCATCGCGCTCGAAGGCAAGGGCAAGCCCTGTGCCGATGCGGTGTATGTGCTCGCCGCCGCACTGTCGGTACAGGACCCACACGAATTTCCGCCGGATGCGCAGGAAGCATCGCGACAGAAGCACGCCGGCTGGCGCCATCCGCGCTCCGATTTCCTGACCCTGCTGAACCTGTGGCAGCGCTGGCAGGAATGGAGCGAGGACAGCAATCAGCGGCAGTTGCGCAAACGCTGCCGCGAGCATTTCGTGTCGTACACGCGCCTCGAGGAATGGGAGTCGGTGTACAGGCAGATCCGCGACATGGTCGGCGCGCGCAATGAAGCGGCAAAAAAATACGCGCCGCAGGATCTGGACGCGCTGTACCCGATCCTGCACCAGTGTCTGCTCGCCGGCCTGATCGATCACATCGGTCAGAAACTACCGGAAAAGCAGGAATACCAGGGGCCGAAAGGTCGGCGCTTCAAGCTGCATCCGGGTTCGGCGCTGTCGCGCAAACCACCGCTCTGGGTGATGAGCGCGCAGCTGGCGCATACCAGCCAGCTGTTCGCGCGCACCAATGCGGTGATCGAGCCGGAATGGCTGGAAGTCGCCGGAGCGCATCTGATCAAGCGCGTGCTGCTGCATCCGGAGTGGAATTCCGAGCGCGGCGAAGTCGGCGCCACCGAACACATCAGCCTGCTGGGCATGCCGCTGCTGACGCGCAGCCGTCACTACGGCTCGCTGTACCCGAAGGAAGCGCGCGAGATCTTCATCCGCGATGCGCTGGTGGGCGGCCAGATTCCGAAGAAGCCGGCGATCCTCGAACGCAATCTGGCGCTGATCGAGGAAATCCGCGACAAGGAAATCCGCCTGCGGCGCCCGGACCTGCTGGCCTCCGACGAGCACTTCCACGCCTGGTACGACGCGCGCATTCCGGCGGACATGTGCACCACCGCGGCGCTGAAACAATGGTTGCGCGCCTGTGGCGCCAATGCGCAGATCGAGCCGCATGCCTCGAAACTGGCCATGACCGAGGCCGACGCCCTGCGCGCCGGTGCCAATGCCGATGTCACCACCCTGTTCCCGGATCACGCGCTGATCGCCGGTGTGCGCATCCCGCTGTCGTATCACCACGATCCGGGCGCCGAGCACGATGGCGTCACCTTCCACATCCCGCTGGCGCAGGTGCACACGCTGCCGGAACACGGCTTCGACTGGCTGGTGCCGGGTCTGCGCGCCGCCAAGATCGAAGGCCTGATCCGTACCCTGCCGCAGCAGCTGCGCCGTTTCTGCACGCCGGCTGCCGAATACGCCAACGCACTCGCCGCACGCCTGGAGCGCGACGACGGCCAATGGCCACAGGCGCCATTGCTCGACAGCCTCTGCGCCGAACTCAAAACGATGACCGGCGCGCAACTGAACCCGGAGGATTTCGCGCCCGGCAAATTGGACGCGCATCTCAAGCCGCGGCTGCAGCTCGAAGACGAAAAGGGCGCGATCCTCGGCAATGCCGAACAGCTGGCCGCGCTGCGTGGCCGCTTTGCCGGCGCCGCACGCGCCGCGCTGAATCAGGCAGCAACCCAGGACGATACGCTGAAACACTGGACCCGCGACGGCCTCGCCGACTGGGATTTCGGCGACCTGCCGGAGTTCGTGGCGCTGCCGGCCGGCGCACGCGCATTCCCGGCGCTGGCGCTGGACGGCGAGCGCGTGCAACTGCGGCTGTTCGAATCGCAGAGCGCGGCACTGCTGGCGCATCGCGCCGGCCTGCGCGCACTGCTGCTGATGCGCATGCCCGACCGCACCCGCGACATCGCCAAAGGCGCACGCAGCAAACTGGCGCTGCTGGCGCCCGCCTTCGCGCTGGATCTGCCGGCGCTTGCCGCAGCGCTGGCCGAGCGCAGCGCCGACGGCGTGCTGATCCAGAACCGCGAGATCCGCAGCCGCAACGACTTTCAGGACGCGCTCGAACGCCGCGGCGCGTTCAGCGTCGACGCCCTGCGCCGCCTCGACGATCTGGTGGTCTGGCTGACGCAGGCGCGCGAACTGCGCGCGCGGCTGAACGCGCTGGGCACGCAGTGGCCGGTTTCGGTGGCCGACCTGCACACCCAGCTCGACAGCCTGTTTGCCCCCGGTTTCCTGCTCGGCATTCCGGACGCGCATTGGGGCCGCATGGTGCTGTACCTGCGCGCGATCAACCTGCGCCTGGAGCGGCTGGCCAACAAACCCGCCCGCGATGAGGACCTGACTCGCCAACTGGCGCCCTACCTGCAGCGCCTGCCCGGCCCCTTCCATGCCGCCCGCTGGCTGCTGGAAGAATGGCGCATCTCCTTGTTTGCACAGGAGTTGAAAGCCATAGGCGCACCCACGGCGGCCAAGATCGACGCCGCGCTCAAGGGATGAGCCTGCTGGCCACGCATGGCTCATGCGCATAGAATACGCGCGTCCCTCAAGGAGCCAATGACATGAGTCGGCCACCTCATCCATCGTCATCGCCGCGCCGCAGCCTCAACCTCAGCATCCCCGAGCACCTGATCGAGGAAGCGCGCCGGATGAAGCTCAACCTGTCCCGCTTCCTGGAAGACAAGCTCAACGAATCGCTGCGCGCCGAACGTGCGCGGCGCTGGCAGGAAGAAAACAAGGAAGCGATCGAATACCATCGCCGCCGCATCGAGCGCGACGGTCCGCTGAACGCGGATCTGATTTCGTTCTGATGTCGCAGTTCTCGGTCTACCGCAACCTGCGCGCGAGCGCGCGGCATGCGCCGTACCTGCTTGATGTGCAATCCGACATCGTGGACTACGACCTGCGCGTCGTCGTGCCGCTGGTGACTCCCGACTATTTTGGTCCTCGCGCGCAGCGGCTCAATCCTTTGATCGAGGTCAGTGGCGCGCACTACGTCCTGTCTCCGACCGAGATCGGCTCGCTGCCCCGCGCGGTGCTGGGCACCGCGGTCGCAGAGGTATCTGGCGCCCGCCAGGATGTCCTGGACGCCCTCGATTTTCTCATTACGGGTTATTGATGACTCTTATTCCCACTCATGACCGCCTGATTGCCGCGCTCGACGTGCCCACCGCGGACGATGCCCGCGCGCTGGTCACACGCCTTGGCGACAGTGTCGGTTTCTACAAGATCGGCATGGAACTGCTGATGGCGCCCGGCTTCTTCGAGCTGCTGGACTGGCTCAAGGCGCAGAACAAGAAAGTGTTTGTCGACCTCAAGTTCTTCGACATTCCGGAAACCGTGGCACGCGCGGTGAAGAACCTCTCCGAGCGCGGCGCCGATTTCTGCACCATCCACGGCAACCAGTCGATCATGGAGGCCGCGGCCAAGGCCAAGTCCGGCCACACCAAGGTGCTGGCAGTCACCGCGCTGACCAGCCTCGATCAGGGCGACCTAGCCGATCTCGGCTTCCAGTGCGATATCGCCGCGCTGGTGCTGTCGCGCGCGCGGCGCGCGCTGCAGGCCGGCTGCGACGGCGTGGTGTCGTCGGGCCTCGAAGTTGAACAGCTGCGGCGCGAAGCCCCGCGCGAGCTGATCTGTGTCACCCCGGGCATCCGCCCGGTGGAAAACCGCGTCGAAGCCGATCAGAAAAGGATCATGACGCCCACGGCCGCGATCACCGCCGGTGCTGATTACCTGGTGATCGGGCGACCCATCCGCGATGCTGCGGACCCACGCGCCATGGCCCAGGCCATCCAGGCGGAAATTGCCGCCGCAGTTCAGGCGCGATTCAAGTAAAACCGAGCACGATCAAAAACCATGTCTCTTCCCCTCGACAACGACCTGTTCCTGCGTGCGCTCAAGCGCCAGCCCGTAGACCGCACGCCGGTGTGGATGATGCGACAGGCCGGCCGCTATCTGCCGGAGTACCGCGCCTCGCGCGCCAAGGCCGGCGACTTCCTCGCCCTGTGCCGCAACGCCGAGCTGTGCTGCGAAGTCACGCTGCAGCCGCTGGACCGTTTCGATCTCGATGCCGCGATCCTGTTCTCCGACATCCTGACCATCCCCGATGCCATGGGCCTGGGTCTGCGCTTCGCCGACGGCGAAGGCCCGGTGTTCGATCGTCCGCTGCGTGACGTGCGTGCGATCGAAGCCCTGGGCGTGCCCGACCCGGAAACGGAACTGCGCTATGTGATGGACGCGGTCCGCACCATCCGCGGTGCGCTGGGTCGCAAGCTGCCGCTGATCGGCTTCTCCGGCAGCCCCTGGACCCTGGCCACCTACATGGTCGAGGGCAAAGGCTCGCGCGACTTCATGCACGTCAAGCGCATGATGTACGACGCACCGGAAGCGCTCGAAAGCCTGCTGGCGAAACTGGTGGCCTCGGTCAGCCTGTATCTCGAAGCGCAGATCCGCGCCGGCGCCGATGCGCTGATGATCTTCGACACCTGGGGCGGCGTGCTGTCGCCGGCGGACTACCTGCAGTTCTCGCTGGAGCCGATGGCCAAGATCGTGCGCCACCTGAAGCTGATCGCGCCCGAAGTCCCGGTGATCCTGTTCACCAAGAACGGCGGCCAGCATCTCGAAGCGATGGTCGAAACCGGCTGCGATGCGATCGGGCTCGACTGGACCACCGATCTGGCCACCGCCCGCGCGCGCGTCGGCGATCGCGTTGCCCTGCAGGGCAACCTCGATCCGCTGTGCCTGCTGGCGCAGCCGTCGCGGATCGAAACTGCCGTCGCACGCGTGCTGGCCTCGTACGGCGAAGGGCCAGGCCACATCTTCAACCTCGGCCACGGCATCCTGCAGCAGACGCCGCCGGAGCATGCCCTGGCGATGGTGCAGGCGGTGCGCGCACTGAGCCCCGCCTATCACCGCTAGCGCTGCCTGAGCAGCCGACGACGATGAGGTAAGACCTATGTTCTCCGTCCTTCTTCCCGCTCCCGTCGTCGGCTTCATCACCTTCATCGCGCTACTCACGACCACGTTCGCCGCCGGCCTGCTGCTCACACCGGG
>JBEBWZ010000140.1:0-8617 GCA_040391865.1 Solimonas flava | reverse complement strand
CCGCGCCGCCTGGCCCCAGCGTTGGGGGGTCGACGGCGTCGGGGGCACCCAACCCCCACCCCCCCCCCGCCCCGGCCCCGGCCCCGGCAGCGGCCGCCGCCGACACCCAGCGCCGTGTGCTGCGCCGCTCGCGGCGCATCTGTCGTGCCACCGCCTCCGCGCCGATGCGCAGCGAGGCCATGTCCGGGTCCTGCTTCAGCGCCGCCAGTTCAGACCAGGTGCGGCGCACCGACGCGTACGCCGCCGCGTGTAGGGGTGATTGATTGATCCAAAGCGCCAGTGCCGCACGCTCCTCGGGCGAACAATCAGGCGCTCGCTGGCGCACGAAGCGCTGTTCGGCTTCGCGGTACAACTCATCCTTGGCAATGTTTTCTGCGGGCATCGTCATTAATAACGGTTAGAACGCATCGTCCCCCAGCACCGCCCGACAAGCGGCCAGTGCCTTGGTGATCTGTTTCTCCACCGCATTCACGGAAATGCCGCACTTCTGTGCGATCTCTGCATTGCTCAAGCCGTCGATGCGGCTGAATACGAATACTGCCTGACAGCGGGGCGGCAATCGCTGCACGGCCGTTTTCAACAGCGCCAGCCGCTGCTGCCCATGCACGGTATCGAACTGGGTCGGGGCCTGCTCCATCAACTCGATATCGTCGATCGACACATGCTGATCCGCGCGCCGCGCTTCGTGCGTCCGGTAGGAATCGGTCAGCAGATTGCGCGCAATGCGGAACAGCAGCAGCTGCAAGGACGCCGCATTGTGGTCGGACTGATAGCGCAGCAGGCGCGCATAGCACTCCTGCGCAAGATCGGCGGCATCGGCTTCGTTGCGCACCCGCATGCGCAGATAGCGCAGTAACTCCGAATGGTGGCGCCGCACAAACTCCGCAAACGGAATCGTCGCGTCTTCCTTGGACGGAGCCTCCACCGTCTGGTGATGCAGTGCGGGATTCAATGAATTTGCCACGCCGGAAGCCCCGAAAAACCTGAACACGCTCAGGCCGAAACCATCGATTGAGGCGCAACTTCTGACGCAATGCGCGGCGGCTGTCAATGGTCATCCAAAAACCACACGGCGGAAACAACGCGAGGACGGCGCAACGCAAACCCAGCAAATGACAGGCGCCGGGGCGCCTCATCACGGGATGAAAAACCGCAGGTAAAGGATCCTCGCGCGGTGCTTGAGAACTTGGCGCAAAAGCTCAATGGTGCGCAAACAATCTCCGGGTAGCGGCAGCATTCCGTAGCGGGTAGAGCTATTCCACTATCCCTTTGCCGGGACTAGTCGCGAGGATTTTCACTCACGGACGTCCGGGTGCGCCCCGGCTATCCGTTAAACCCTGTAGCGGCGACTATTCGTAAACGGGAAAGCCGCGAGTCCGACTTCGACGAAGTCGAAAAGAGTCGCAAGAGGAGAGAACATGACTCGGCACCAGGGGAACCGCCTAGCGCGGACATGCGGGAGCGTTGCGTCCGTCGTACTCAGTCTGCTGCTCATTGCGCCGCTGCACGCGCAACAGGCCGCGGAGAGTCAACAGGCCGCAGATGCTGCAGCGACATCAGCGCCAGCACCGGCGCTACTCGAACAAAGCCACAACTTCGACATTCCCGCCGGGCCGCTCGACGTTGCGCTCACGCGCTTCAGCGAGCAATCCGGCATTCAGCTGGTCTACAACCCGCAGGGCGCGGTCGGAATCAGCGCGCCTGCCGTGCAGGGTTCGGCCACGGCCAGTGCGGCGCTCAAGATTCTGCTCGATGCCGCCGGACTCACCTGGGTACCCGTCAACAACTCGACCATTGCCTTGCGACGCCTGGACGGTGCGCAACTGGACCCTATCAGCGGCGGTGACGGCATGGCAGCTGAGGCTGCTGCCGAAATCGCCGCGCCGCTGGAGAACGAAGGTGGCGGCACGCTCTCGGTAGAGACGACGCGCAGTGGTGGCATCGAAGAAATCATCGTCACCGGCCAGAAAAAGGAAGAGCGCATCCAGGACGTACCGATCGCGATCAGCGCCTTCTCGTCGGAAGACCTGAACAACCAGAAAATCGAAGGGGGTTTCGACCTGCTGCGGGCGGTGCCCAACGTCACCTTCAGCAAGACCAACTTCACCGGCTACAACTTCCAGATTCGCGGCATTGGCACCCAGGCCATCTCCGCCACCACCGATCCCGGCGTAGCGGTGAGCTTCAACAACACCACCCTGATCGTGAACCGCCTGTTCGAGCAGGAATACCTCGACATCGAACGCGTCGAAGTCCTGCGTGGCCCGCAAGGCACCCTGTTCGGACGCAACGCCACCGCGGGCGTCATCAACGTCATCAGCGCCAAACCCAAGCTCGGGGTGTACGAAGGCGAAGTAAAACTCGAAACCGGCAACTACGGCACCGAGCGCCTGCGTGCGCACTACAACCTGCCGCTCGGCGACACCCTGGCCCTGCGTGGCGCGTTTGCCTCCACGGTGCGTGAAGGCTACGGCACCAACGAATACGACGGTTCCGACGTCGACGACCGCGACCTGTGGACCGGCCGCCTGACCCTGGGTTGGCAGCCGCATGAGCGACTACGCGCCAACCTGCTGTGGGAGCGCTTCCGCGAGAACGACCAGCGCGTGCGCTCGATCAAGCAGCTTTGTCATCGTGACGATGGTCTGGAGATGGTGGACGGGCTCGATCTGAAAACACTCACGGATATGTCGGACGGATTCACCAAGCAGGAAATGTTTCAGGCGCAGCTGACGCAGGGCTGCCTGCCGGGTTCGCTGTACGACGATGCCGCTTTCGGTGTGCCCAACGGCATGGCGATTCCGTTCATCTCCGTAGGAAGACTTTCGGCCTTTGCCGGCAGCGTCGGATACAACCCGTACCTGCGTGGATCGCCGGACGATGCGCCCTGCGAGATCTACAAGACGCGCATCAACTTCGGCATCGTCAATCTGTGCCATGAGGATCCCTTCGCGGGCGCCGTACAGTCCCGTGATCTGCGTACGATCCATTCGGAGATCAAGCCGACCTACAACGCGGAGTCGGACGTCTTCGAGCTGTCACTGGACTTCGACGTCAGTGATGAGCTGCTGCTGTCCTCGCAAACCGTCTATGTGCGTGACGGCGTGCGTTCGACTCAGGACATGAGCCGCTTCGGCACCACAGGCGGATTCTTCGAGGATACCGCTGCGGCCTGCGGTGCGGCGTTTGGAACATCGTGCATTCCCGGCGGATTCTCGGGAGGCATGATGAAAGACATCTCCCCCGGAGGTGTTTTCTGCGACCCGCAGCTTGGCTGCTCGGACCGATACCGCGCAGTGGACATGTCGCGTTCGGAGAGCCGCCAGTTCAATCAGGAATTGCGCCTGGTCTCGTCCTTCGACGGTCCGTTCAACTACAGCGTGGGCGCCAACTTCACGCGCTTCACCACGATGAACGACTATTTCGTGTTCATCAATTCTCTGTCGGCACTGTCGATGACGCCGCCGTTCAGAGGGCAGAGAGACTTCTTTCCTACGGGGGGCGCCATCCTCCTGCTCTGCACGAATGCGCCTGGAGTCCTGCCGGCGTTTGGCGAGCCCGTCGATTGCCTTTATCGCGATCCTCAGACCCTGGATCAATTGGCCAATGGCGGCAACCCGGAAGGTCACAATTACTTCCTGAGCCGCAATCCTTACGAACTGAACTCGACGGCGATGTTCGGAGAGATGTACTGGAACGCCACCGATCGGCTCAAGTTCACCGGCGGGCTGCGCATCACCTGGGATCAGAAAACCTTCACGCCGGTACCGTCTCAGGCCTTGCTCGGCGATTTCCGCCAGAGCATGGGGGGGTACACCGATCCGTCCCAGTGCAGAACCTATGATCTGAGCAATCTGTGCGCGCGCCAGGGAACGGCGCCGGGTGGCAGGGGTTATCCCGCTGATCCGGACATCGTGCAGACCTGGCTGGAACCGACGGGGCGCCTGGGTTTCGACTGGAAGCCGGATCTGTCTCTCGACTGGCTGGATGAAAGCCTGATCTACGCGTTCTACACCCGCGGCTACAAGGCCGGTGGTGCGAACCCGCCGGGCATGGCTGAGCCGTCGCGTTCGTTCATCGAGCGCGCGCAGGGGGCGGTGATGCCACGCGTGTTCAAGGCGGAGTACGTCAACGCCTTCGAAGTGGGCACCAAGAATCGCTTGTTCGGTAATGCGATGACGCTCAACGCCAATCTGTTCTATTACGACTACGAGAACTACCAGGTCAGCAAGATCGTCAATCGCACCTCGGCCAACGAGAACTTCGATGCCAAGGTCTGGGGTGCGGAACTGGAGCTGCTGTTTGCGCCGACGCCCTACACGCTGATGAATGCAAGCGTGGGTTATCTGCGCACCCGCATCGGCGATGGTGAGGAAAGCATCGACCTGATGGATCGTACTCAGAGCGGCGGGCAGCTGTTTGTCACCGCGCAGCCCAACCCGAACTACGACTCCAGCCTGCCGGCGCGTGCGCAGTCGGATTACGTGGCGGGATTGAACGCGCCGGCGGACCAGGAATTTCTGGCCTTCGACGATTGGGTGCTGATCAAGCCCTCGGTGATGCAGACCTCCAACTGCATCGCGCCGGCTGAACTGGTGCGACTGTCGATCGAGAACGATGTGGGCTTTGATGGCTTGTCACGCTTCTGCCCAGGCGGCACCATGAACGCGCAATCGTATTCGTACAAGACCGTCGGCGGGACGAATATGCTGTTCGATCCGCTGACCGACGCGCCGAATGGCGGTGCCGGCTTCATGGCCGACCTGGGCGGCAGACAGTTGCCGTCGGCGCCGCGTTACACCGTATCGCTGGGTGGTCAGCAGACCATCCCGCTACCCGGCGGTTGGGACATCACGGGTCGTGTCGACTGGTACTGGCAGGATCAGTCCTACGCGCGGGTCTACAACACCGAGTACGACCGTCTCAAGGCCTGGAGCAACACCAGCCTGTCGCTGTGGGTAAGCCAGGCGGCGCTGGGTATCCGTATCGAGGCCTACGTCAAGAACGTGTTCGATGAAACGCCGATCACCGGCACCTTCCTCGGCTCGGACGACACCGCGTTGCCGACCAACGTCTTCACGCTGGACCCGCGCCTGGTTGGCGTGTCCTTCACCAAGCAGTTCTGAAGGAGCGATCACTCATGAACCAACAGATCAAGAAAATGTCCGTGACTTCCGCTCGTACCGAGGTGCTGCTGCCATTGAAGGTCGGCTTAGTGCCGATGCTGGCGGGTATCGCCATGCTGGGCAGCGTGCCTTCGGCACTGGCTGCCGACGAATGTGGTACCGGACCGGTAGTGACCTGCTCGGATTTCTCCTACGCCAGTACCGGCATCACCTACGACTTCTCTTCGGATTTCGACATCCGCATGGAGTCTTCGAACTCACAGCGTGTCGGTGTCAACGGCTTGACGCTCACCGGCAGCGGCGATGCAGATCTGCGTCTCACGACCAAGGCCATCGAGGGGGAAGGTGGCATCCGGGTCAGTCTGGAAAATGGCCATCTGATCGCGGATATCGGCGACACGGTATCCATTGGAGGCTTCGGTGCAACTGGCGGTGCGGGCCTGCAAGTCAGTACCGGCGGTTCGGCCACGATTCTCCTGCGAAGCCAGCCGGCTGCTGTCAGCCAGGTGAACGCCAGGCTGAACAATCTGGTGATGGATGTCGGGCAGGATAGTACAGTCACGGTGCTGAAGCGCAGAACGGTGCAGACGATGACCTTGTCGCCGCGTGCTGGGGCAACCCTGACTGTTCTTAACAACGGTGGCGTGCTCGGCTCAGACAGGTCTGGACAAGAATCCCTCACCGATGTGGTCTACATCCGCGGTGCAGGCGCCGGACATCTGATCCTCGACAATAGCGGCCCCCGCGGCCGCATTGCGGGTGCCATGGATTTCACCGGCATGACCGGGCAGTTGACGATACTCAACGATCAAAGTGGCGGTTCGTGGACCGGAGGGTGGCACACGATCGGCACCAATCGTTTTGGCTCCGGCGAGGTGGAAATCAGCAATGGACGCTTCGGTGTGCTGCGCACCGCCGCGACCACGGTATTCGACTTCAGTGATAACAGCGACAGCCGGATCTACAACCAGGGTCGTGTGATGGTGGGGGCGGTCGATATACCGACCTCGGGCCTTGTCCAGCATCTGAGCTTTGTGGGGCTCGACTTGTTCGAGAATGCCGGGTTGATCCTGATGGGCACCGACTTTCAGAGCGACTTTCAGCAGGGCCTAGTTACCAACGCGAAGGTGCGTGACCGCCTCACGTTCCAGGACTCGAACTACGTCGGTATAGAAGGCGGCCGCATCGCCCTGGACGTGGCGCTTGGAGGCGTCGCACAAGGCGATTGCAGCACCCTCGTGGCGGCGGACTGCGTGCAGTTCACCGGCAACAGCAGCACCGGAGGCGTGACGCTGCTGGACGTCACCGACATCACCCCATTGCGGTCGGCGGCCCGCTTCAATGCCGGCATCACACTGATCGAAGGGGCGAGTGCGGCCGAGCATTTCGTGCTGGACCCGGCGTCGCAGTTCTATGTGGGTCATACCTCGGCAGGTCCCGCGCTGCAGAAAGGCCTGATCGCCTACAGCCTGCACTACGACGCAGGCACCGAGCAGCATCGTCTGGTGGGCGCGCTCGCGGATGAAGCGGCGCAGGCGGCAACCCTGGGCGCGGCGGCGCATGAAGCCTGGCGGCTCAGTACCGACACCTGGTTCGATCGACAGGCCGCGGCGCGAGAGGCAGGCAAGGACGGTTTCAATCCGCAGGGGCTGTGGTTCACGGCCAATACCGCCAGGGGCGATCGCAGCCTGCGACAGGCGGTGGACTTTGCCGGTACACCGATCACCTACAACCTGTCCCAGGATCAGGACATCTCGCACCTGGCCTTCGGCATGGACCTGCTGCAGGGCGGCGATGGCGAACAGACCTGGACTGCCGGTGCGACCGTGGGCCTGCTGCATTCATCGATCGACTACGAAGCCACGCAGCGGGAAACCTCGATGACCGGCCTGGCCACCGGCCTGTACGGCGGCTGGATGATGGGCGGACTGTCGATCGACGGCATGCTCAACCTCAACTACCTGCGCCAGATCGTCGATGGCACGCATCTCGGGCAGGGCGAGCACAACCAGTTGCGCACGCAGGTGAAGTCGAACGGCGTGCGGTTTGAAGCGGGGTGGAAACTGCCGCTCAGCCAGTGGGTCTGGCTGCAGCCGCTGCTGGGCGCGAGCTACGTCACCACCGACGAGGGCGATCTGATCTTGGAAGCGGATGCGGGCGGAATGCGCTTCGACAGCGATGCGCGCAGCTTGCGGCTGGGGGCGGGCCTCAGGGCCGGCATCGACAGCCAGCTCGCCGGATTGCGTACGCAGTACCGGCTGACGGGGCGCTACTGGAATGAGCGGGATGCCGAGAATGAGGTCGTTGTCGATGTCCCCGGCCAGTCGGCGCCGATCCGGCTGATCGACGGGTTCAGCGGCAACTTCAGCGAACTCGATGGCAGCCTGTCCCTGAGCAATGACGCCGGCTCGCTGAGCGGCTACGTGAGCCTGAAAGGCAAGTTCGGTGACGACTATCGCAGCGTCGGCGGCTCGGCGGGTTTGCGTTATCAGTGGTGAGCTTGCTGCAGTACCTTGAATGAGTTGGCGGTGACGGATGATTCGATGGTGAGTGCCCTGTCCATTTTTGGGGCAGGGCACTCACCATTCTGCAGTCACCGTGCCGGGGCTTTTCCCGGCAGGAGACTAATCGGTACGTTCGCCGACCGTCGGAGTGCCGGTATCAATGGCTGCTGCTGTTTCCGCGGCTGACGCAGGAACAGCGACAAGCGCGATACGGAATCCGCCGTAGGTTTTGCCGAGGATGATTCGGGTGATCCAGATTCCGGCGGCGAGTCCGTAAAGGGCGAAAATCAGTTGCATCTTCCCCATGTGGTTTTCGACCGGAATCTTGTTGATTGCCAGCACGAATCCGAACAGGAATCCGGCCACCGCCGCTGGCAGCATCACATAGGCGAGATTTCTCCACAGCGAGGCCCACCAGATTTGCAGGATACGACCCCAGGTCAGTTCCAGTTCACGCATGGCCTCTTTCTCCCGTATTCAGCATTTTTATTTGGATGCCGCGGCTTCATCGTACCTGCAGGCGGATTACGCGATCAGTGCTGTGCGTTGAAGGCATCGTGGTAGGCCACGGTAGCTTGCGGCAAGACGGTTTGAAACGGGAGTGCCTGGAAGTACTCGGATGGAACGCCCGGAAGTACGAGGCAGGCTTCCGGCCTGAAGCCGAAGCGCCGGTAATACGCAGGGTCGCCCAGCAGCACGCAGCCGGCAGCGCCGCGGTCGCGCAACAAGCGCAGGGCTTCATGCATGAGCAGTGAGCCGATGCCGCGACGCTGATGCTGCGGCGATACGGAAAGGGGCCCCAGGCCAAACCAATGCGCGGTGCCATCCGAGAGGGTGACTGGAGAGACCGCGACGTGCCCCACCACGGCGCCATCGATCTCTGCCACCAGGGAGAGGGTGAGTTGTCCGGCATTGCGCAGTGCATTGACGATGAATTGCTCGGTATGACGGGTATGCGCGGCATCCCTGAACGCCGCCTGGGTCACG
>JBEBWZ010000139.1:0-8762 GCA_040391865.1 Solimonas flava | reverse complement strand
AGACGGGCAACAGGCTATTGGTTTCGGTGCGGGGAACGGGTCATCGTAATTCCGATTCAACCCGATAACAGACACCTTAATCGCAACCAATTTCTATGGCTTCAGAAATGACCGATCAATCTCGAATCGGACTTCGACATGGACAGGAGCGCCTCCCCCTTCATTTTATTGGATTCGATGGAGTTCTTGGCGACATCTCACCGACAAACACGAACGTCTGCTATGTATTAGATGCGAATGTGATTCTGCCGCTGCTCAGGTACAGCAGCGGTAAGGAAGCCCTTCCAGTCTCCTATCGAAGTTTTCTGAGCGTTTCCAAGAAAGTTGCGCAGCAAGCGTGGGATGCGCCAACTCCCAAAATGGCCATCGACCCTATCCTTGGATTGATCGAGCTTACAAAGCAAAACGAGCATCCCGACATTGGGAAATTCCTGAAAACATACGATGAATTTCTTCAGGGAACGTATGGCATCAAGGAATACCATCCTGCATGGGTCATACAAACCTATGTAGCCGCGATGGCGGCACAGGTTGGTACGTTACCCTCCATCGTGGTGACTCTGGAAAAGACCTACTCACTTACCGAAGGTCCCGATAGGCTTGACGATGATGAGATCCTTGCCCGGTGCGAGGAGTTGCTTTCCTGGTTGTGGCAAAACCATCAGAAACTTACCTTGATCGGCGGGCCCCTACTGTATGCGGCAGTTTTTGCAATAGCAGGCAGCCCAGACGCTAGAAATTTAGTTAAGGCAAACAAAGCTCGCAAGGAAAATCAAAGAGTTTTGGCCAAGAATGTCGCATGGGACCTTCTGTATTGGATGCGCATGGAAGTTGAGTACCACCGTGCGGCCCTTTCCGATTGCGTGATATGCACATCTGACCGGGCACTGGCCAGTTTGTTGGCAAGCCGTGTGAATCGTGGCCCTAGAGTTGGATTAACGTCAGATTCTCCTCCGCAGACAATTGAATCCTACGGCACCATAACGCCCTTCAAGTTTCGCCGGCTTGAGAACACCCAGCTAGAGAAACGAATTGTTGCAATGCTCACGAAATTCCAGGCTTTCCTGAATAAGGCAGAGGCTGAGTCATTCAAGTTTGGTTTCGACGCATCGCTGTAAGGCATGAGCAGTTAACTTGGTGCAGCGGCCTCAGCCGCCTCACCACACCCCCCAGCATCAGCAGCGCCGCCAACCCCACCACCCAATCGCCAAACCGCACATAAGGCGTGATGCTGTCGAGCGCCTTGACGCGTGAGATCGCGACGAAAGGCTCACTCCCCGGACTGCTACGCAACTCCTCACCGGTCGGCGCGATCACCGCCGAAACCCCCGTCTTCATCGCCCGCACGATGTAGCGCCCGGTCTCCACTGCCCGCAGACGAGCCAGCATCGCGTTGACCTCGGTGACGGCGGGGTGGGTGAAGACGCCGTCATTGCCGCCGCTCGCCAGTAGCTGTGCACCGTCGAGCACGCTGCGGCGGAGCAGTTGGGGTTCGACCACTTCCTGGCAGATGAAGCTGCCGACCTTGAGGCCGTCGAGGTCGACGATGCGGCTCTGGGTGCCGGATGTGTACTGCACACGGCCGCGCAGGCCGAGCGCCTTGAGCAGCGGTGGCTGGTATTCGCCGAAGGGCACCAGACCTTGCTTATGGTAATGCCCCTTCAGGCCCTCCCGGTTCCAGAACACCATCGTGTTGTGCAGTTCTCCCTTCTCGATGGTGTCCATGCCGAATACCAGGTGAAAGGGCTTGTCGCTGTAACCCATCACCCAACGCATGGCGGCCTGCCAGTTCTCGGTGGACTGCTGCGCTTCGTCGGGGATATCGGACTTGTGGCTGCCGTCGAGTGACATCGGCACGTAGCTGATCGACTCCGGCAGCACCAGCAGGTCGATGTCGCCGAGTTCACCCTGCGCCGCCTGGTGCATCAGCTGCAGATAGGCCTTCTCCAGACCGACCGAGGTGTAGTCGCTGGCGCGGTAGTGCTCCTGGTGATACTGCAGGGCGGCGACGGCAATGCCCTCGCCTTCCGGCACAATGGACGGCAGGCTGCGGCTCCACAGCAATCCACCGATTCCACCGACGACCATCAGCGCCGCGACACCGGCCGGCAGCCACCGCCGCTGCGCCCTCGGCCCCGGCATCAGCAGCGCGAGCACGGCGACGTTGACGAGTACCACCAGCCCGCTCAGCAGCGACACACCGCCGAGCGCGGCCAGCTGGAGAATGCCGGGCACCGGCACCACCGTATTGCCGAGAAAACCCCAGGTGGAATCGAACACCATCAGCGCGCGCAGCCACTCGGGCAGCAGCACGACCAGCGCGGGTGCGAGCCAGGCCATGCGCAGAACATTCCCCCTGGCCAGCCACGCCAGCCCGCGGGCGAACAGGCCCCAGTAGAAACCGATCCAGGCGGAGACACCGATCCACAGGCCGGTCAGCGCCACCGCGCGCTCGGCCTTCAGCGCGTCCACCTGGGCGCGCTCGACCATCTCCCAGCCACTCCACAAGTTGGCCGACTCCAGCGGGCGCAGCACGAAGAGAAACATCACCGTGCCGGCGAGCCAGCCCATACGCAGCGCACGCGCCCTGCCCGCCTCGGTGGTCAACGCCCACAGCAGCGGCACGAGGCCGATCCATGAAAGCCAGAAGCAATTGAAGGGAGGAAACGCCAAACCCAGCAGCACACCGCTGAGCGATGCCGGCAGCAGCCACGCCAGTCGCCGTTGCAGCCAGCGGCCTTCCGGCAACGCGCGAATCGCTTGCCGAATCGAATTGAGATCCAGGCGCGACTTCGGCAACACGCCTTGCGCGGGCTGCTGCCGCGGTCTGATCACCCTGGCCTTCTTGCGCGCCATCGATCCCCTCAATCAATCGGCGTAGCGGTAGTTGACCACGCCGAAGAGCATCTCGTCCTCGCTCTGAAGGCCCCAGCGCACTTCCTTGTCCGGATCGGGGTTGGCGCGGTTCAAAATCGAGTTGTCCCAGGTCGTGCTGTGGACCACCGTGGTTCCGGCAGGCAGGCGCTTCGGCATCTTCAATTGATAGATGTGTTGCCAGTTGAAGTCGTAGCGCGGCACGGCCAGCAACAGCTCCTCCTTTCCATCCGGATAGATCGCCCGGAACTCGGAAGCCTTGCCACGAAAGTGCGCGTGCGGCAGCAGGCTGTAGACGAGGATGTCGCGGTCAAATGTCCAGCGTGCGGATTCGGTGTGCGCCCTCGCATGCGGCGGAATGCGGATGCCGGGGTTTTGCAGCACCACCGCCTGATGCTCGTGCTGCGGCGGACCATCCCGGAAGTAGAGCCCGAGCCGTGTGGTATCCGCCGTCGCACGCCCCATCGTCGTGTAATGCACCTGGAAGCCGAAGCGATCACCCGGTTTCAAATGAAGACCCACGCCTTCGGGATAGATCACCGGCCCGCCGCCGGGCGTGTAGCCGCCCATCAGTCCACCTTCGGGTTTGCCTCTTGGAGCACTGGGCGGCCGAATGTGAGCCGCGATGATGTGATGCAGCACCCCGCGCTCTTCCGGGAGAAAATCCACGGCACGCAGCCACACCGGCTTGTCCAGCGGATTGACCACCACGGGATGCAGATACGGCAGCAGGCCAGTCGCAGGAATCGGCACGCGCGGCAGCTCGATGACGACATCCGGTTCTCCCAGCGGCCACTCCGGCCACTGCCGCTTCATCGCCGCTTCCAACGGATCAGGCCCGGCATCGCGTGGCGCATCCGACTCGATCCAGTGCACGAGCTTTTGCTTCTGCTCCACGGACAGCGAGCGGTCGTTTGAAAACTCGCCGACGTGCGGATCGGCATGCCAAGGCGGCATGCGGTGGGTCAGGATCACCTCGCGGATCATCGGCGCGAAGCCGGCGACCGTCTTGTGGTTCTTCATCGCCCAGGGGCCGATGCCGCCGGGGCGATGACATTCCACGCACTTCTCGATCAGCAGCGGCGCGATTTCCTTCACGTAGGAGATACGCCGCTCGTGCTTCGGCAAATCGACCAAACACCCGACGCCTTCCACGCGCGGTCGCGCCACGGGTTTTCCCGCTAGCACCGCATCGAGCGCATCGCTCAAGTAGTGATGATCGGCTTCCGGTCGCTGCTGACCGTAGCCGACGCGATCATCCACCGGGCCGCGGTATTTCAGTTTCCAGCGGTCAGCGGGATCGATGACGAAGACTTCCGCCGTGCGCTCCACGCCGAGTGCCTCGGCGACGAGCTGCGTGTCGTCCATCAGCACGGGCAGGGCAAAGCCGAACTCCTTCGCTTCCGCCACCACGCTCGCGCGGTCATCCTGCGGGTTGGCATTGAGTAGCCAGAAGACGACGCCACGATCCGCATATGCCTTCCGGACTTCCGCCAATCTTGGAAGAAGCTGCCGCACCGCCGGGCAGCCGTTGCCCTGCACCATGATGACGATGGCCTTGGCGTCACTGTGATAGCGCAGCTCGTGCGCGGCACCACGATGGTCGAGCAGCACGAAGTTGCCGACCGGCTGACCGGGCTCCAGCGCGGTGGCACCGGGCGCGAGCAGCAGAGCCCAGAGAAGCAGCGCCCCGTGCAGCACGAGAGAGAAGAACGGCGATGACGTTCGAGCCGTCATCGCCGCAGTGCCGGAACAGCGGAGGAGAGGCTGTTGCAGCGCGAGACCTTGTGCTTCACCCACCTCCCCCCGCTCAACTCAGTACCGGAACCGCACCCCGAGCGAGATCGCATCAATCTGCAGGATGTCTTCATCCGCATACTGCACGTAATCCGCGACCACACTGAGCTTGTCCTTCAGCACCGCGAACTCGGCAGCCGCGCCGTAGGCCAGACCGGAGCCGGACGCGGTGTACCAGGACGCATCCGAGCGCACGTCTGCCTTGGCATAGCCCCAGCCGACCAGCGCGGAGACGGTGAAGCGCTCGGCGAACGTGTAGTTGGGGCGCAGGAACAGGCCCCAGGCCTGATTGAGGCGGTACTTCACGCGCGCCGGCGTATCGTCTTCCGTCACGTCGATATCGACCCCCTCGAACACCGACGGGTCGAGATTGAGGATCTCGTCCAACGTCAGCCCTTCGAACGGCGTCGGGTCAAAGTCTGCCGGCAGCGTGACCGCAATATCGACGGCCGCGCGCTCCTGCATCACCTTCTTGCTGCCGCCGCCGGCCACATGCAACTCCGCCGCCAGCCAGTCGGTCATCCGCACACCGGCCTGCAGGCGAACGCCAAGCGCGCTGGCATCGGCCTGTGTCTGCTCGAATGAAAAGTTGCCCTCCAGCTCACTGGGGAAGTCGAAGCTCGCTTGCGTGCGTGCGGACTGGCTGTCCCAGCTGAACAGGCTCAACCCCACGTACTGCCGCCCTTCCAGATTCAGCTGCGCGGCCGCCGGCAGCGCCATGAGCAGCGCGCATGCGCCTGCCAGCACGCGCAGCGGCCGAGTGATGATGTTCATCCCATTGTTCTCCTGATGGTTTTGCTTTTTTGCGTGGCTCCCTCTCCCCGCAAGTGCGGGGAGAGGGCTGGGGTGAGGGGCTGATGCCCTCCGCTCACCACTCGTACCGCACGCCCGCCGAGAAGCCGAGGCTGCTCACGTCGTTGCCGGACAGCGAGTCCACGTTCAGGTAGCCAGCCAGCGTGCGCTTGACGTTGCTCAGGCTGACACTGCCAGTGAGTTGCGTGAACGTGCCATCGAGCTCGTCCGCCGTGGTCGCGGGGATCGGGCCGATGTTGTTGATGACCACCTCGCTGCGGCCGTGGATTTCCTCGATCTGGCGCGCGGTCAGGCTGACGCCCAACGGCATCACGCTTGCCATGAGATTGTCCATCGCCACGCGCAGGCCGTAGCTCACGTTGTTGTTGCTCACGCCCTTGAAGCGCAGGTCGCCACCGATGCGGGTTTCATCGCCAGCCGGCACGCGCATGTCGTCGAGGGTGGTCTTGACCCAGGACAGCCCCGCAAGCGGCTCGATCTGCACGGGGCCGATCGGGATGCGCCAGCCACCCTCCAGACGCCCGCCCAGCGACTTGCCGCGCGTGTCCAGAATCGCCGTTGCCGGCGTGAGGTTCAGCGCCGGAATATCGTTGGTGATGTCCAGCCAGGTCTGCGCGATGGCCGCATCCAGGTAGAACCCACCCTGGGTCACGCTACCGTACAGACCGGCGTGCATGCCTTCGAGGTTCGCGGTGTTAGGGCCGTTGTCGTACTTCAGCTTGGCGCGCGCATAGCCGAGCATCACACCGGCAATCAGCGAGCCCTCTTCATTGGAGCGGCCGATCCAGTCCCAGCCGAAGCTGGTCGTGACGTCGTCCTGCGTGTAGCTGTTGTCGAAGTCGAGCACGGCAATGCCCGCCGTGATCGGTGTGGTCAGATCACGATCCGTGGACGCCACCGACGAGCGGAACCACAGGCCGGTGCCGACCTCCGTTCCTTTGGCCAGATCGCGCTGGTCCACTTGCCGCTCAAACCAGGCGCCCGCCGCGCGTTGCCACAAGCGATTGGCGGCCGTGGTCAGCAGCGGAAACTGCTGGGCACCGTCACCGGGCAAGCCGTAGATCTTGTATTGCTCGTCTTCGGCGTCGTACTGGATCGTGTAGAAGAACAGGCCCTTGTCGATGATGCCGGTGCCGTCGCCCAATTCACCGTACTGGAAGCTGTCGGGTGAGATGCCGAAGGCCAGCGGGTCGGTCTCTGCGGCACCGGCGCCGCGCACATCCACCAGCACCGAGCCGTCGGGGTTGTAGGCGCCGCGGTCACCCGGTGTGCGCTGGACGATGACGACGTTGGTCCGGCCACTGGCACGGCCATCGCGCAGGTCGAGACAGTCGGCCACCGGCAGGCTGTTGTCGTCGCCGCGCTGCTCGATGCCGCAGCCGCTCTGGCCGATCACTCCGATGTTCACGTCAGCGAAGATCTTGCCCAGAGCCTGTCCGTCGGCATCGGTTTCTCCGATGAAGTGGGCGCCCGGCAGGCTGAGGATGTCATCGGCGCGGTTGTCGGTGCGGCCGGAGAATGCCGATCCTTTATTGCCGGCACCCACATTGCCGAACATCGCGCCCAGCCAGATCTCACCGCTGTTGCGGAAGGTCTCCAGGCCCTCCAGCCGCATCTCGCCCGGGAAGGCTCCGCGAAAGTCGTTACCGCCGACGATGGGGTCGACCAGCGGCGCCACGAACAGCCACCCGGCCATGGTCACCAAGTCGTCGCCGTCGCCGAACTGCAGGCGGTAGCGATAGCGTTCCGCAGCCAAGCCCAGATTGCTAGCGAAACCGTTCCACCCCAGCGAACCGAAGCCGCCGCGATCCATGGCCGAGGTGCTGAGCACGGCGCCGTCGGCGATATCGACTACATCGTTGCCGGCGGAGAGAATGCTCAGGTCGGCAGCGTCCAGCTCCACCGAGGCCGGGTCGGTGAGGAGCCAGGCGGTACCGACCTCGAAGTTCAGCCGCGCCGCGCCGCCCAGGTTGCGAAAATCGAAGGGTGCCGTGATGCTGGAAAAACCGGCCAGCCCTTCCCCGACCTGGAAGAGATCCTGATCCGGACGGCCGGCGACATTCACGACGACGTTGCCGGCCCCAAAGCTGCGAACGGCATAGGCCGCGTGCCTGGTGGTGTTGCGCCGCGCGCCCTGAATACCATTCAGCAGATTGATGGTCGCAAGGCCGTCGGTTTGGGTGACGATCGCAATACCGCCGCGTGTGAGGACATTGGCCGTGATGTCGATATCGCCGGTCCCGGTGCGGGCTTCCAGCGACGTGCTGTTGAAGCCGCTGGATTGAATGCTCGCGACGCCGGTGTTGATCATGATGTTGCCGGCACCGGTGGTCTGCGCCAGCAGACCGCGCAGCTCCCGCAGTCCGGTCGGGTTCGCAAGAGTGCCGTTCTGGTTGCCGATATCCGCCGCGGCGGTGATGCTGATGTCGCCGCCGCCCGAGCGGGCATCGAGGGCGAGACTGCCGGCCGCGCCGTTCAGCACAAGGCCATTCGCCTGGATGCTGATGTTGCCGGCACCGCTGGCCACCGCCTGCACTGCAGCGACGCCGTTGGTGGCCGTCGACGTGCTGACCACGCCCCCCAGATTCAGGGCGATATCGCCGGTGCCGGTCAGAGCACGCACGCCGTACTGCACGAACGCGGCGGCGCCCTGCACCGTGCCGGTGCCGGTGGTGATGCTGATATCGCCGGCCTCAGCGGTTGCACCGACAACGACGGGCGCTCTCGTACCGGTGGTCGCGTTGTTGCTGAGGTTGCCAGTGCCCTTGGTCATCGTGATGCTGTCGCTGCCGGTGGCCGTGGTCACAAAGCCACCAGTGCCGTAGCTGGTGACGCCGTTGGCGCTGTTGACGGTGAGGTTGCCGCCATTGGTGGCGTGGGTGATGCCGTTGGCGAACGTGGGGCCGGCGCAGTTGACGCTGCCAGGGTTGCTGCCGGTGCAGTCGGCGTCGACCTGGGCGCGTGCGGGTTGCACCGTGAGCAGCAGGGTGGCGGCGATGGCGGTGAGGGTGAATCCTCCCACCGTCGTCATTCTGAGCGACAGCGAAGAATCTTCTTTCGTACCGTGGCTGCGCCTTGAGACTAGATTCTTCGCTGCGCTCAGAATGACAGGCTTGGTGCGGTTCATCGTGATGTCCTTTGCGTTCTTGGCGCGAGACAGCTTTTCTTGATTCAAAGTCATGGCTCTCTCCTCCCTCAGAAACGCTTGGTGATGGACAGGCCGACGAGGCGCGGGTCCAGGGTGAAGACGTTGGTCGTCAAACCCGAGTCGTCGGAGT
>JBEBWZ010000138.1:0-8908 GCA_040391865.1 Solimonas flava | reverse complement strand
GCAGTCTGCTGTTTAATCGGGGCGCCTTCGGGCGCCCCGATTTTTTGTGGGTTACGCTTCACCCCATGAAATCGTTCGAACACGTCTACCGTCTGCACCGCCTGCTCAAGCGGCAGCGTTATCCGGTGCCGTTCGAGCGCGTACAGGAAGAGCTGGAATGCTCGCGCGCCACCACCAAGCGCGTGCTTGCGTATCTGCGCGATGTACTCGGCGCGCCGCTGGAAACCAGCCGTGATCCGCGCGGTTATCACTACACCGATGCCGCCTACGAATTGCCGGGCTTCTGGTTCAGTGCAGAAGAACTGCAGTCGTTGCTGACCCTGCAGCAACTGCTTGCCACCTTCGAACCCGGCTTGCTCGACGACGCACTCAATCCGGTGCGTCAGCGCCTCAATCAGATTCTCAGCTCACAGGGCCTGAAGGCCAGCAATGCCGGACGCATGCGCCTGCTGCGTGCCGCGGCGCGACCTGCCGGCAAGCACTTCCCCGCGATCGCCAGTGCCGTGCTGCAACGGCAGCGCCTGCAGATCGAGTACGCAGCGCGTGGCAGCCAGCAGATCACACAGCGGGAAATCTCGCCGCAGCGCTTGACCCACTATCGCGACAACTGGTACCTCGACGCCTGGTGTCATAAATCCAATGGTCTGCGAACCTTCGCCGTCGATTGCGTGCGCAGTGCCGAAGTTCTGGAAAAACCCGCCGACGATATCGACGAGCCGCGACTGAATCACGAACTCGGCGGTTCCTACGGCATCTTCTCCGGCGTGCCCAGCGCAACCGCCGTACTGCGCTTCACCGCCGAACGCGCGCGCTGGATCGCCGCGGAACAATGGCATCCGCAGCAACAGGCGGTATGGATGCCGGACGGCAGCTACGAACTCTCGCTGCCCTATCACCGCGATGAAGAACTGATTCTCGACATCCTCCGCTACGGCCCGGACGTCGAAGTGATGGGGCCGCAAACCCTGCGCAAGACCGTCGCCGACCGCTTGCACCAGGCCGCAGCGCGTTACCGCTAGACCATCGATTGCGAACAGGCTCAGCTTTTGAGCCTCTACCCCCGCAGAGTGGTTCCCGTAATCAATCCAACGGGAGCAACCCAGATGATCGACACCCTGCCATTCGCCGTACAGGTCACCGCCGACGGCAAATACCTCAACGTCCGCATCCCCGTCACCAGCCTGCCGGTCGAACTGCGCAAGCGGCCTTCGGCGATGAATGTGCGGCTGATGCAGGAAACCGAGACGGTTAAGCAACAGCCGTGGCGGCACTGGGTACCGGACTACCTGCTGGCGCTGGTGGCGTAAAATACCGCCCCGGCTTGCATTCAACAGTCGACTCGCGACAATGCGCCGTCCCCGAATCCGTCCGATCCGCCTGGAGTTTGTATGAAGCCGATTTCCCTGACCCGTTTTCTGATCGAGGAGCAGCGCGCCGGCCGTGTCAACGCCGATCTGCGGCTGCTGATCGAGGTGGTTGCGCGTGCGTGCAAGACCATCTCCCATGCCGTGAACAAGGGCGCGATCGGCGACGTGCTGGGCGATGCCGGCACTGGCAACATCCAGGGCGAGGCGCAGAAGAAGCTGGACGTGCTGTCCAACGAGATCCTGCTGGAGGCCAACGAATGGGGTGGCCACTTGGCCGGCTGTGCGTCGGAGGAGATGGAGCATCCGAGCAAGATCCCCAACGTCTACCCCAAGGGCAATTACCTGCTGTTGTTCGATCCGTTGGACGGCTCCAGCAATATCGACGTGAACATCAGCGTCGGCACCATTTTCTCGGTGCTGCGCTGCCCGGATGGCGTCACCGATCCGGAAACCGAGCACTTCCTGCAGGCGGGCGCCTCGCAGGTGGCGGCGGGCTATACGGTTTACGGTCCGAGCACGATGCTGGTGATCACCGTCGGCCACGGTGCGCATGCGTTCACGCTGGACCGCGAGCAGGGCAGCTTCGTGCTGACGCAGCGCGACATGAAGATCCCGGCGGACACCAAGGAATTCGCCATCAACATGTCGAACCAGCGCCACTGGCATCCGCCGATGCAGAAGTACGTCGACGAACTGCTGGCCGGCAAGACCGGGCCGCGCGGCAAGGACTTCAACATGCGCTGGGTGGCGTCGATGGTGGCGGACGTGCACCGCATCATCACCCGCGGCGGTATCTTCATCTACCCGCGCGATAAGAAGGACCCGGGCAAGCCCGGCAAGCTGCGCCTGATGTACGAGGCCAACCCGATGGGCTTCATCGTCGAGCAGGCCGGCGGCGCCGCCACCAACGGCTACGAGCGCATCATGGGCATTCAGCCCACCGAGCTGCACCAGCGTGTGGCGGTGTTCATGGGCTCGAAGAACGAAGTCGAAGTGGCAACGCGCTACCACCGCGAAGCCGGCGAGTAAGCGCAGCAGCGGATGCAAAAAACGCCCCCGTAATCGGGGGCGTTTTCGTTGCGGTGCGCGGAGCGGGCAGATCGATCTTGTGCAGCTCGGCCTCAAGCGCGTAGCGCGCAGCCGACGCGAGCCGTCCGGAGCCAGCTCAGCTGCGCGGCCGGAAGCTGCCGAACTGCTCCTCCATCTCCTCGTAGAACTTGCGCTCGCTGTCCTCGGTAGCGGGCGGCGTCACGATCTGCAGGATTACGAACTGATCACCCGCCACCGCGCCCGGCAGGCCGCGGCCTTTCAGGCGCATCTTGCGGCCGGTCTGGCTGCCGGCGGGGAGGGTCAGCTCCACTTCGCCGCCTAGCGTGGGCACCGGTACGCGCCGGCCCAGTGCGGCCTCCCACGGGGCTACCCGCAGGTTGTGGTGGATGTCGCGGCCTTCAGGATCAAACTGCGGATGCGGCAGAAACTCCACCTCCAGCAACAGATCGCCGCCGTGGTTGCCCTGCTCGGCCAGGCGGATCGTCTGCCCGGGGGTGATGCCCTTGGGAATGCGCACGCTCAGCGAGCGCCCACCGATACCGATCTGGCGCTGGCTGCCGTTGTAGGAATCCTCCAGCGTGATCGACAGCCGTGCGCGCGTGGCCGGGGCTTCGCTGGGGCCGGCATCGAAGCCGCCGCCAAAGCCGCCCATGCCGCCACCGAACATCTGCGAAAAGAAATCGGAGAAATTGCCACCGCCGCCGCCAAACTGCGGACCCGCGCCGCGGCGGCCGCCGCCGGCGCCATGCCAGCCGGGCGGGGGAGTGAACTGCTGGCCCGCCTTCCAGTTGGCACCGAGCTGGTCATACGACTGACGCTTCTTCGGGTCGCTGAGCACCTCGTTGGCCTCGTTGGCCTCCTTGAACCTGTCCTCGGCACCCTTGGCCTTGTTCTTGTCCGGGTGGAACTCGCGCGCCAGCTTGCGATAGGCACGCTTGATCTCGTCCGCGCTGGCCGTGCGCGGCACACCCAGAATTTTGTAGTAATCCTTGTATTCCATATTGCGGCTGTTGTGACTCCGGCCCTGAGATAACGGCTGATCCGGCCTCAAAGCAGCCGGATACGCTTGAGATAAATGGGGATTGTGCCAGCCCACTCAAGGCCGCGTCCGTCCGCTGGACGGGCACCGGGGGCAGGGCGGGCAAAAAAGCGGTACCCGAAACCGGCGTACCGTACTCGTAGAGGTATAGAACCATCCATTTGTCGTGACGGCAGAGGGGCATTGAAGGACGACAAGCGCGCATTCTGGGCCCGGATGTTCACCAAGCATCAGTCCGCGCTCACGGGCTTCTTCCGTCGCCGGGTCGCGCATCCCTGGGATGCGCAGGATCTGGCGCAGGAGGTCTATCTGCGCCTGCTGCGCGTCGACAGCCGCGACGGTAGCGCCATCGACAACCCCGAGGCCTACCTCTACACCGTGGCCGCCAACCTGGTGAAAGAGCACGGCGTGCTCCAGAAGCGCGTGCCGCAGAGCCTCGACATCGCCAGCGTCTTTCCCGAGCTGGAAGCCCCGGGCGGCTCCGCCCAGGACGAAGTGGAACGCGACGCCCGCTACGCCTGGCTGCGCGACACCCTGGACCGCCTGCCGCCCCGCTGCCGCGCGGTCATGGTCATGCAGTACCGCGACAACATGAGCTACGAACAGATCGCCGCAGAACTGGGCGTCTCCACCCACATGGTCAAGAAAACCGTCGTAAAGGCCCTGGCGCTGTGCCGCGGTCTGGCCCGTTACAGTTGAGCCTTATGCGCCCCCGCAATGACAAGCTGCAAGAACTGATCGCCGAACAGGCCGCAGAGTGGTACGTCGCACACCGCGATGGCCGCCTCGGCGACGAACAGGCGCGTGCCTTCATGCGCTGGCTGCGCGCCTCGCCTGCGCACGTCGCTGAATACCTCGGCATCGCCGGCCTCGCGCAGGATCTGGCAGGTGCCGCGGCAACATCCACGCTGACGCGCGCGCAACTGCTGGCCGAGGCAGAAGCCGCATCCGCCGTCAGCCACCTGCCGCGCCATCAAGCCGGCGACACCAAAGCCACAGCGCAGCCCGCGCAAACGGCTGGCCCCTCGAAAGGGCGCAGCGGCCTGTTCTCGCCATGGACCTCCGCATTCGCCGCGACGCTGCTGATCGCCATCGTCGCCGCCTTCTGGCTTTCGCCACAACGCGGCCAGCAACACTACAGCACCCATCACGGCGAGCAGCGCACCCTGCAACTGCCGGACAACAGCGTCGTACGCCTCAACTCCGATTCCGCGATCGCCGTGCGCTTCAGCGACACACGGCGTGATGTCGATGTCCTGCGCGGACAGGTCTATTTCGAAATCGGTGAAGACAGCACGCGCCCGTTCAACGTCCGCGCCGGCAGCTACCTGATCGAAGACATCGGCACCGCCTTCGACGTCTACCGCAAAAGCAGCGAAACCACCGTCACCGTCGTCGAAGGCCGCGTGCGCGTCTGGGAAAAGGAAATTCCCGCTGCGGTTTCGCAGCAGCCCGCAGGCACAGAGCCAGAGGCCAACGCACCCGCACCGCTCGCGGACCTCGGCGCGGGCGCGCAAGTGCAGATCGCCAGCAGCGGCAAGATCCAGGTGCAGCGCCCCAACGTCCAGGTCGCCACCGCCTGGGTGCAGGAAAAGATCGTGTTCGAGTCCGACACCATCGCTGCAGTGGCCGCCGAGTTCAATCGCTACAACCGCCAGCAGATCGTCATCAGCGATCCCCGCGTCGGCACCATCCCCATCAGCGGCGTGTTCCGCAGCTACGACGTGCAATCCTTCGTCGACTTCCTCAACGGCCTGCCCGGCGTCAGCGCGGAGATGATTGAAGGCCGCATCCTCGTCAAGGACGGACGATCAAAAGCCGGCTGAAACGCCGCCCCTCACCCCGGCCCTCTCCCCGCAGGCGGGGCGAGGGAATTGCCGTCTTCGATCGGGCGAAGAGCGCGCCAGCCCTTGTAGCTACAGGTGCTTCCCGTCGCCGTCATGCTGAACGACAGCGAAGGATCTCCCATCAGGTATCAGCCACGGTATGAAAGTAGATCCTTCGCTAGCGCTCAGGATGACAGATGCTTCTCCTCTCGCCGCGCGGTGAGAAGGCACCACAAGTAAGTCTCTTTCCAAGGCAAGAGATTTTTCTTCCGCACCGCGACACCAACCTCCCTCTCCCCGCTTGCGGGGAGAGGGCTGGGGTGAGGGGCCGCTTTTCGGCCAAATCAAAAATCTCACGCACAGAAGATTCCCGCCTATCAACTCAAATGCTAAAACATCGGTACCCGATTCCCCATCGCTACCCTCTTTATAGGTAGCGGGCCATCACTTCAGTGAGGACTGAAGTTAAAGAGCCCTGGCAGCGATCAGATAAAGGGAGTCAAGAATATGCGCGCCACATTCGCGGTACTGTGTCTTGCTCTTGCCATGGGCACCGGGTTCACCGGCATCGCCTATGCGCAAGCCGCAGTTGTGGAGTCGCGAAATGTTGCGATCCCACCCATGCGGCTCGACGAAGCCTTGCGCCTGTTTGCCGAGCGTACGGGCTTGCAACTCGTTTACGTATCGGCCTTGGTCGAGGGCATCGATACACAGGGGGCCTCTGCTGATCTGGCGCCTGATGCCATGCTGGAAAAGCTGCTTGAGGGTACCGGTCTCGCGCACCGCTTCATCAACGACAAGACTGTCACCATCAACACACCGGCAGCGCTGCGCGATAGCGCACTGCCACCAGCGGGTGTCGGTATCCGGGGCAATCCAACGGCGGACACCGGCAATGCGGCGGCGGTGCCAGCGACCCCTGATAGCGACCCGGGCATCGCCGACGGCCCCTCTACCGCCTCGGTGGAAACCACGCGCCGCGGCGGTATCGAGGAAATCATCGTCACCGGCCAGAAGAAAGCCGAGCGCATCCAGGACGTGCCGATTGCGATCAGCGCGTTCTCGATGGAGGACCTGGACAACCAGAAGATCGAAGGCGGCTTTGATCTGCTGAAGAACATTCCGAACGTCACCTTCTCCAAGACCAACTTCAGCGGCTACAACTTCCAGATTCGCGGCATCGGTACGCAGGCGATCTCGGCCACCACCGATCCGGGTGTCGCGGTGAGCTTCAACAACACCACGCTGATCGTGAACCGCTTGTTCGAGCAGGAATATCTCGACATTGAGCGCGTGGAAGTGCTGCGCGGCCCCCAGGGCACGCTCTACGGTCGTAATGCGACCGCTGGCGTCATCAATGTCATCAGTGCCAAGCCAAAGCTTGGTATCTACGAGGGTGAGATCAAACTGGAAACGGGTAACTACGGCGCGGAGCGCATCCGTGGTCATTACAACCTGCCGATTGGTGACACCGTCGCCCTGCGTGGCGCGTATGCAGCCACCAAGCGCGATGGTTACGGCTACAACGAGTACAGCGAGATCGGCAATGCCTTTCGCGATCCGGTGAAGCCGGACGTCGACAATCGCGATCTCTGGACTGGCCGCCTGTCGCTGGGCTGGGAGCCGAACGAGCGCCTGCGCGTCAACCTGCTGTACGAGCGCTTTCAGGAGAAGGACCGGCGCGTCCGCACCTCCAAGCAGCTCTGCACCCGCGACACCGGCGAGGTCTTCGATGTCGTGTTGGACAGCGGCACGTTCCAGACCGACGCCGAGAACAATTTCAACTACAGCTACCTCTCGCAAGGCTGCGAGGCTGGCTCGCTGTATGCCGACGAAGCCTTCGGCACGCCGAACGGTGCGGCGCTGCCGTTCATGTCCGCCTTCTACTGGGGCAACATCTATGGCGCGAGTGGTCTTGCGGCGCTGGTCGGTGCGCACGAGGCCTTCGGCCTCGGCGGCAATCCCTACATGACGGTCGCACCGGTTGCCGGCAATCCCGTGGGCTGCGATCCCAACGGCATTCCCGGATTCGGCGGCTGCTTCACCTTGCCCTCCCCCGGCAGTACCGCGCTCTTGCCGCCCCCTTGCGAGCTGGCCGCGGGGCGCCAGGGTTTCGCCAACACCTACATCCTGTACCCGGTCGATGTCTGCAATCCCGATGTTTTCCGCGGCCTCAGCCAGTCACGCGATCTGCGCACGATCTCGTCGCAGCTGGAGCCACAGTACTACGCTGCGTCGGATATCTTCGAACTGGCCTTCGACTACGAGTTGAACGAGAGCCTGCTGCTCTCCTCGCAGACGGTGTACGCCCGCGACGAGTACTACGCCACGCAGGACTACAACCGCTTCACCGCCTTTCCGATCTGGTCGGACTCCTCGATCGCCTGCGGCGTCACGAGAAATCCGACGACGAATGGCGCCAGCCTGCCGAACTGCAATGCGATCGGTTCGTTCGCCAACGGCTTCTACGCCGGGCTCACGCCGCGTCCGGAAGGCTCGCCGATCGGAACCCCCGGCGTGCTCTGCGATCCGCAGCTAGGTTGCTCCGACACGCTGCTGATGCAGGATCTTTCCCGCGCGGAGAGCAGCCAGTTCAATCAGGAAATCCGCCTGGTGTCGTCTTTCGACGGCGCCCTCAACTTCAGCCTCGGCGCCAATTTCACGCGGTTCGAGACGCTCAACGACTACTTCGTCTTCAGCAACGCCTTTACGCATTTGCTGAACTTCTTTCCCTTCAATTATCACAGCTCACGCTGTATCGATGGCGCCGAAGGGTCCCCCATCAATCCGGCCAATGTCGGTACTGGTTGTCGCTATGTCGACCCGAGCAGTCTCGACGAGATCATCGCGGGCGAGGGCGGCGACGGCCACAACTACTTCCGCAACGGCAACCCGTACAAGCTGCGCTCCACCGCGATCTTCGGTGAGGTGTACTGGCAGGCGACGGAGCGCCTGAAGCTGACCGGTGGTCTGCGTTTCACCTGGGACGAAAAGCGCTTCACGCCGCTGCCCAGTCAGTTGCTGCTGGGCGACTACCGCGTCTTCGTCAACGAGGGTGAGAGTCCGGAAGCCTGTCTGGAATCCTTCGTGCTGTGTCCGTTGGCCGGCACGGCGCCGGGCGGTCGGGGCTTCCTGCCGGAGCCGGACATCGTGCAGGAATGGCGCGTGCCCACCGGCCGCATCGTGCTCGACTACAAGCCCGAGACCTGGTTCGAGTGGCAGGACCAGACCATGGTGTACCTGTCACTGGCCCGCGGCTACAAGGGCGGCGGCGCCAATCCGCCCAGCGTTGCGGAACCGCAGGCGACCTTCTTCGCCAATGCGTCCGGCGGTGCGGTGATCCCCGCCACCTTTGACGCCGAGTACGTCAACGCCATCGAGATCGGCACCAAGAACACGCTGCTGGGGGGCGGGCTGACGCTCAATCTCAGCGCGTTCTATTACGACTACCAGGACTACCAGGTCAGCAAGATCGTCGACCGCACCGCGGTCAACGAGAACTTCGATTCCACGATCTGGGGGCTGGAACTGGAAAGCCTGATCGCGCCGACGCCCGACACCTTGTTCAACGTCACCATCGGTTATCTGCGCACCCGCGTCGCCGACGGCGAGCAGAGCATCGACCT
>JBEBWZ010000137.1:0-9006 GCA_040391865.1 Solimonas flava | reverse complement strand
GATCGGATCGGATCGGATCGCTTAGACCGAAATAGTTCCGTTCAGGTTCGGTTCCAACCGAACAGTTTTCTACAGCGCCAATCATGGCGCTTTGCATTGGTCCCATTTGCGATGGCGCTCGCCACGCTGACCAGTGCTGATGCGGTCGCACAAAACGCTCCTGAAGTTCCACCTACCGCTGCTGTTGCTCCAGCCGCTGCCACAACACCCACTGAATTCAGCATTGCCGCGGGCTCACTCGCGGATGCCCTGCATCAGTTCAGTGAGCAGAGCGGGATTCAGGTGTTCTTTGAGTCCGAGCTGGTCAACGGCAAGGCTGCACCCGAAATCAACGGGAGCTTGCAGGCGCGGGATGCGCTGAATGCCTTGCTCGCAGGCTCCGGGCTGGTCCATCAGTTCGTCAATGACAAGACGCTGATCCTGCGTCGCTCTCCGGATGCGGCGATTGAGGGTGAAGGCGCTGCGATTGCAGGCGCAGTGACGCCGCTCGCCGCTGAAGCACTCGCCGACGCCGACGACATCACCACTGAATCCGTCACCAGTATTCGGCGTGGTGGCATTGAGGAAGTGATCATCACGGCTCGTCGCCGTGAGGAATCGGTACAGAACGTCCCCATCGCAATTACCGCACTCACTTCCGAAGACATGAAAGCCTTCGGCATCAAGAACGTCGGTGACATGGAAGGCATCGTGCCCGGCCTTAACATGGGCGGTGGCGGAAATGGCCTTAAGAAAGACAGCAACCCTTTCATCCGCGGTGTCGGCCAACGCGAAACAAAAGTCACGCTTGATCCGGGTGTGGGTAGTTACATCGACGGCATCTATCTCGCACGTACCGGTGGTGCCCTGCTGGATACAGTCGGTATGGAGCGTGTGGAAGTTTTGCGTGGCCCGCAGGGCACGCTATTTGGACGCAATGCGGTTGGCGGCTCCATCTCTTTCACCACCATCAAGCCAAAACCGGGTCTCGATGGCAGCGTCACCGTCAACGTCGGCAACTATGGTCGCAGCGACGTGATGGCGGTGGCCAACATCCCGCTGATCGGCAATGAACTGCTCAGCCGCTTCACGATCTCCAGCAAGAACAGCGACGGCTACTTCACGAATGTGATGGATGGTGAGAAGTGGGGCGATGACAATCGCATCACGGGAATCGGACAGTTTCGCTGGCTGCCCTCGGAGGACCTGACGTTCGACCTGCTCACGGAACGGACACGCGTCCGTGAAACGCCGAGGCCCGCCAAGTGCAAGCTCGTGCGGCCCATGGCGGCTGCGACTTCCAGCATTGGAAGGCCGTATGTTGTAGGTGACATTCTCCGGGACGAGAACGGAGTGATTCTTCGTGATGAGTTTGGAGGGATTCTCCGTGGTCCTCGCAAGCCGAACCCAACCTACGACCCCTACTATTTTCGACCCAGTCCTGTTGTTTCAACCGACGGCAACCGGCTGAACAATGGGAACCCATCGAACAGAAAGTCGTTCCAGCAGCTATGTGCGGAAGCCGAGGCGCTGCCCACGAATCAGTTCGCCAGCGACTTCGCAGAACTGCCGGATGTGGACGGCAATGATCTGCTGGACAAGGGGCGCTACTGGATCGATACCAGCACGGTGGGTTTGACCGGAACCTGGGATATCGGTGACCTGGGCGTTCTTGAAAACACGCAGTTCAAAAGCATCAGCGCCTGGCGCAAGGTGGAGCAGATCGCCGACGAAGACCTCGATGCCGTGGGCATGGCCCAGCTGCTGCGCGTGCAGGATGGCTTCAATGAAAGCTGGCAAGGCTCGCAGGAACTACAGTTCACGGGCGCCGCGATGGACGGTCGGCTGTTCTTCAGCACCGGCCTGTATTACTTCAAGGAAGAAACGCCGCAGGACATTCTCATCCGCTCCGCGGGGGTGGGCATGTCGCCCCCGCGAGCTAGCGATGGTCGTTATACCTATCAGGCAATGGAGCCTACGCGGGAGACACTGGAAACGGACAATCAGGCCTATGCCTGGTTTGGTCAGCTGGACTTCAACCTGACCCAGCAACTCCAGTTGACCCTGGGCCTGCGATTCACCCACGAAGAGCGCTGGAGTGCGTACACCAAGGCCTATACCGTCGGCCCGTCGATGATTGTTGGTGACGTGTTCCGAAATCCCGATGGCACGATCTCCACTGGCATCGACTATGCGCAGACCATAGGGTTCACAGATCAACCAGGCCTTACTCGGGTTCAGGATTGGGTGTTCTACTCCGCTGAGTATCTCGGCGTTGACCGGGACGATCCTAGTTTTAGAGCCGACTGCCCATCTGATCAGGTCTTCATTTGTTACTTCAACGATCTTGTGCCGGGGTATGAGGTGGGCTCAAGCAGGCCACTCGGCACTGCCTACGGGCGCGAGGATGCGTCGACCAGCGACCAGGCCTGGACGCCGATGGCCAGTCTGAAATATCACGCGGATGGGCCTCTCCTGGAGATGTTGAGCCTTGATAGTGCAATGGCCTATGTCACCTACAGTGAGGGGTTTGGTGCGGGGGGTGTGACGGCGGGTGCAGTCGATCTGAGCAGCAGTTCGGGCTACTTGCGAATCGAAGACCCGATCATCTTCAAGCCTCAGCACGTCAAAAACTACGAGTTGGGCCTGAAGCTGCAAGGCCTGGACAGGCGTCTGCAGGCCAACATGGCGGTGTTCTATACCGACTACAAGGACATGCAGATCACCAGCACCGCGACTCGCGGGGGCATTCCCATCCCGTACATCGATAACGTCGGAAAGTCGGTTATTCAGGGGTTCGAGGGCGAGTTTGTCGTCCTGCCGTTGGAAGATTGGCGCGTGGTCCTGAATGCCTCGTACACCCATGCGGACATGAAGGAGTGGAATGCCCGAGTAATTGCGCTGGATCCCATCACCGGGGTCCCTGTGCTCGATGCCTACACGACGATCACCCGCGACGACGAGCCGATGCCGCGCGTGCCGAAGTGGCAGGCCTACGCGATGACCGACTACACCATCCGCCTGGTAGGCGGCAGTGTGCTGGTGCCGTCCGTGGCGGTCCGTTACACGTCCGAGATCTATCACGGCTTCGACCGCGGCAGTTATTGCTTCACGACGCCCGGCTGCAACATCAGCCTGCAAGTAGAGAACCCGATCGGCTACGTTCCGCAGGTGCCGGATGTCCAGAGTTCAGTGCTCTCCGACAAGGTTGTATTCGTCGATGCGCGCATCTCGTGGATCTCCGGCGACGGAAAAATGGAGATGGCGGCCTGGGGCAAGAATCTGACCAACAAGGATGACTACTTGGTCGGTGCCATTCCGCTGGTGGATACGACCGGCACCGTTGGCCAGATCTTCGCCGACCCGCGCACCTTCGGCCTGACCATGACCTACAACTTCGGCGCGCAATAGAAAACGCCCCTCACCCTGACCCTCTCCCCGCGTGCGGGGAGAGGGAATTGGGATTAGAGCGTGTTGCACTTCTTCGACCGCGATTCTCGTGCCAGCGGTTTCTCGTCTCCGCAGCTCTCGGGCTCGGCGATGGAGGAACTGCTGCCGTTTGGCGATGCAGCGGTGGATGCATTGCCTGTTGTGCCGCTGAGTGCGGGTGAGCGCACGGTCTTCGATGCGTTGTTCCGCAAACATCATGAGACGGTTCTGCGTCTGCTGCGCAGGCGGTTGGGCAATGAGGATGATGTGGCGGAGTTGGCGCAAGAGGCTTTCCTGCGGGTGCTGCGTTACCGTGAGTGCAAACCGGCAGCGCGTCGCTATCTGCTGATGCGCACGGCGTTGAATCTGGCGGCATCGCATTTGCGGCAGGCTCGCTGCAATAAACCGCATGTGTCGCTGCACGCGCTGGAGATTGTGCAGGATGCGCCGGGGCTGGATGAGCAACTCGATCAGGCGCAATGCGAGCAGCGGTTGCTGGCGGCGATTGACGGGTTGCCTGCACGGCGGCGTGAGGTGTTGTTGCTGCGTCTGGTGCAGGAGCTGAGTTACCGGGAGATCGCGGAACGTTGCGGGATTTCGCTGGCGGCGGTGGAGAAGCATCTTTGGCGCGCGCAGGCGGCGATTCGGGAGCGGGTTGGGGGGCGGTAGGGTGTGGTGAGTGACGTGAGCCGTGTGGTTGCGAAGCTTTACTTTCTTATTCCGAGGCTCAGATGTCGGCTCCACGCTGCACGCTTGAGACCGACCTACGGTGCGACGTGCGGTGCGATCTGTGGCGTGCGTGTGGCGGTCGATCTCGTGTTGGTGGGATCAGGGCGCAGGCGGATTCGACGATGCATGGGCGATGACGCCTCAATGAAGAAAGCCGCCCGGAGGCGGCTTTGCTTTGACACGGGTGGGCGTCCGTAATGCGCTGATCTGAAGTGCTATCTGAAATGAGATCGAGCCACTGACACCCGGCAACGCATGACTACTTGCTCCTGGCCGCACGAATGGCATTGAGCAGGCAAATTCCGGTGAAGATGACGACGCCGACGACGGCCGTATAGAACGTTGCGTACGACACGAGGTTGGGCCAATCACCAATCGGCTGCAGGCCGCGTTCCGGCGCGTAAACGGCGGTCGTATACCCGATCAGGTTTCCCCACAGGGTGGCAATGGCGGCGTAATACACCCACTTGGCTTGGAGCTTGCTGAAGTTCAGCCGGGCGCTCAGTAGAACAACGGTCATCACATACATCGCATTCATCATCGGGCCGGTATGGGCGTTTCGCAGAAGCTCACCGCGATCCGGTACCGGGATTTCGAACCGGGGCATCGGCAGGATGTGGAATACGTTTTCAGCCAGGTGAATGAGCCAGACCATGCCTCCGCTGAAACCCATGAACATCATGATGAAACAATGAACGAGAAGTTTTCCGCTGATGCGTTTGGAAAAGCCCTGTCCATCTAGAACCCAAGGTTCTTGACTCATTATTCATGCTCCTCGATTTTGTAATTTTCTTTGCAACGTGGCGGTGTAGTCAGGTTGGGCGGTGCCGGGCAGGTTCTGCTGCGCGACCCATCCCGCCGATGGTTCAAGCTCGGTTCGAATGCAGTTCGTCAGACCCAACAGGCGATCTATTCGGTCGCCGCGGATTGGCAGCCATCGGAGCGTTGCGGTTCATGCAGGCTGTCGCGGACCAGGAAAGGAAATGGGTATATCCGGGGGCGCGGCGTCGATCAGCGGCCCCTCTCGAACGGGCTACGGAAACTCACGGCCTCGACCGCCACCGATTCGAACGCGCTTGCGGCCGCGTCCGGAGCTGACTGGCGCTTGTGTGCACGTTGCTGATGGGGGTGGCCGCGTCTTGCCATGAATCGAGTATCGAGTATTAATTTAACATCGTCAATTTTTAAGCCGACAGGGGTGTGCGAGTTGTTTCCCCCAGCTTTTCAGCGGCTTCCTGTCGCCCACGGCTTCACGACAGCATCCGTCACCGGCACTCTGCGGTGGTATCGAGAAAGCTGGCGTTGTCCCCAGCCTTGATGCCGGAACCGAGTGATCGGGTTCGCGGGCCGCAGCAGGGGTTCGTTGGCGGGGCTCCGGGAGCGGGCTGACGCTGGGTGAGATTGAATGGCGCGTAAGCCGATTGTGCACAGCGACCCTGTTCGCCATGAATGGTCGGGCATGAATGAAAAAAGCCGCCCGGAGGCGGCTTTCTTTCAGCAAAAAATTCAGACGGCCAGTTCGGCTTCGACATCGGCGACCTTGCGGCGTGCCATTGCGAGGTTGGCGCGGGCCTTGTCGAGCACTACGTAGAGGAACAGGCCGGGCTTGGACACCACCGGGCGGATGATGTGGTACTGCTTGCCGAGGGTGATGAGGATGTCTTCGATGCTGTCGTTGAGCTTCAGCGAGGACATGGTCTTGAGCTTGGCGCGCATCACTTCGGTATTGCCGGCGGCGGCCAGTTCCAGATCGAGACCGGTGCCGCTGCTGCCCAGCATCATGCCGCTGTTGGCATCGACCAGGGCGCTGCAGAGGGCGCCGTCCACGGTCAGCAGGTTGTCGAGGCTTGGCTTGAGGTTGCTCATGATGGTTCCTTTTTTATGATCAGAGTGAAGTGACAACGGATTAAGAAAGTTGCTGCGCGCAATCGCGCGCGGCCCACAACAGGGTTCCGGTGACGATGTCGCCACCGACGACGGCCAGCACCAGCGGCGGTTGCGCGGCTTGCGGGACTTCGATCAGCAGCAGCTTGCCGGCCTGGCCTTCGATCAGCACGGTGCCGCCGCCATCGAGGCTGAGTTCGCGCAGCGAGGCCTGCGCCAGCGCGAGCATCGAACTCGACAGCGCGGACAGGCGCGACACGGGAATGCCACCGCGGCTGACGCTTGCGACTTCAAAGCCGTCGCTGCGCGACAGCACGGCGCCGTGCAATCCGGGCTCGCGGTTCAGCAGTTGTTCGAGCAACTGGCGCTGGTGTGCCGCGCCGCTTGCTGGCATCGATGCATCCATGGGATTTCCTTAGGGGGTGCCGTCTGCGGTGAGCAGTTCGCGGGTTTCAATCTGGTTGAGCAGCGCATCGAGCAGCAGCAGGACATCGTCGCGGCGACGCACGTCGATGGAGAACGCGGGGATCGCATAACCCTGTTGCGCCAGCCAGCGGTTGTATTGCTCGATGCGGGGACCGCCGTCATTGCTGCGGCCGATGCCGACCACCATCGCGGCCTGCTGCGCATGCGTGGCGAAGGCCTCGACATAGAGCGCGAGATCGGCCATCGGATCGGCGCGTGTGTTGTCGAGCAGCAGCACCACGCCCAGCGCGCCTTCGCTGGCAATCTTCCACATGAAATCGAAGCGTTCCTGGCCGGGCATGCCGTACAGGCGCAGACGTTCGCCGCCCTCGAGTGCCACTTCGCCGTAGTCGAAGCCGACCGTGGTGCTTGCCTTGCTGTGCTGCGCGCGATCGCTGTTGTGCGCTTCGGTTGCGATCGGTGCGTGATCGCTGATCACGGTCAGTGCGGTGGTCTTGCCGGCGCCCATCGGGCCGGCAAACAGCAGCTTGTATTCGCGAGGGTTCATATCAGCTCAAGGCCAGTGCCTGACGAATGCGACGCAGCATGCCGCCCAGCCGCGACGGCGGGCTGTCGGCGTTGATGCCCCGCGTGGTGTTCGGCACCTGCGCGGTGGCGGAGCCGGCTTCGAGCAAGCCGCAGAGCGCTGCGGCATTGAGAAAGCCGCCGATCACGCTCAAGGGCATGCCGGACAGCTGTGACAGATTCGAGGGCGTCAACTCACGTTGTGTGAGCAACGCGGCGCAGCGCAGGTCGAGACTGCGACGACCGATCAGGCCGAAATCCGGCCAGCGCTGCAGGCGATACGGACGCGTTTCGTACAGGCGCTGCAACAGGGTGTTGCGCGAGCGGGTGATGCCGATCGCCCACAGCAGACCTTCGGCGGAGGTGACGACCGGTGCCGCGGCGAGCAGCTGCTGCAGCGTCGCGTCGTCCTTGCTGTCGATTCGCTGTACTTCGACGGTGCCGCTGAGCAGCGCTGCGGTTTCGTCGACACCCATCGGCTGCGGCCAATGCAGGCTCAGGTCATCGACGCGGATCAGTCCGGAAAAACCCTGCGTATGCAGCGCCACGGCGCGGGTGCCGGGTGCGCGCAACGCGACGTCAAGTTGTTGACACAGGCTGTCGCTGCGATCGCTGGTGGCTGATGGTGCGGCACCGAGTTCCGTCGAGGCGTGATCGAGGCAGCGGATCAGGCGGCTGGCGCCGAAGGGTGGGCGCATGCTCAGGCCCTGCTCGTCGTCGCCGGCGGAAGAGAACAGTACCTGCCGCAGCGCAGCGTGACTGCCGCGACGGCGCAGCATCGCCTGTGCGAGGGCATTGTGTTCGTCGTAGACCAGCACGTCGGCGAGCAGCTCGTCGGTGTATTCCCAGTGGTCGTGGGTCTTGCCGCGCAGCAGCAGCAGGGTTTCCTTGAGTGAGACCTCCGCCCGCCAATCGAAACCGACGCAGCTGATCCTGCGTTGACGCGGTAAGGAAATCTGGGCGCTCATCGAGACGGAATCCTGACAGACAAGGAGTAGGAGCGATCCTACAAACGCCGCAGACAACTCGATGAAAAGAACGGACGAAAGGCGCGAGAACTTCGATGACAGGTGCTCGTGTCAGGGCTTCACCGACAGCATTTTCCCGACAGGAATTCGTAAATCCGCAAATCCGGCAACAGACGCCGGGCGATGGCCCTGAGGTTTGTGCTCAGAAGTGTGCGGGCCGCTGCGCCTGCATCGCCGGCCGCGTGTTGAGCATGCGTTCCAGGCGCGCGTCCTTGCGCAGCCAGATGCCGTTGACCCAGGACTGGAAGTGCGCGCGGTATTCCGGATCGTGCTGATAATCACCAGCGAGCAGTTCCTGCGGGATCGGCTGCACGTCGATGTGTACCGACAGCTGATCCTGTTCGCCGCTGCAGAAGCTCCACAACAGCGATTTGCTCGTGGGGCGATAGGCGATGGTGACGTCGATGACGCCGGCGAACTGCTCGCCCATCGCATTCAGCGCGAACGACATGCCGGCGGCCTTGGGTCGCAGCAGGTGGCGATAGGGCGACTGTTTGCTGATGCGCTTGGCTTCGCTGAAGCGGGTGCCTTCGAGAAAATTGACCACGGTGACCGGCTCGCTGCGATACAGCGCGCAGGTCTTGCGCGTGGTTTCGATGTCTTCGTGGCGCAGCGCGGGGTTGGCGGCAAGGGCCTCGCGCGAATGACGCTTCATGAACGGGAAGTCCATCGCCCAGCAGGCGGCACCGATGATCGGCACGTACAGCAGTTCCTGTTTCAGGAAGAAGCGCGGGAACGGCGTGCGCAGATGGAACACGTCGAACAGCAACAGGATGTCGGCCCAGGACTGGTGATTGGCGATCAGCAGGTAGTTCCTGCCGGGCTGGATCGCGGTGCGGATGTCGATGTCCCACTGCACCGCGTGCAGCAACCGGAACAGGATCTTGTTGTTGCTGACCCAGTTGATCGCGATCCAGACGCAGTAGCGGCTGCAGGCGCGCTGCAGTGGCGGCCACGGGATCAGTTT
>JBEBWZ010000136.1:0-9097 GCA_040391865.1 Solimonas flava | reverse complement strand
GCTGGTCGTCCCTGTCCATCTGGTTCGCATGCTGCCCGCCGTCCAGTTCGATCACCAGCTGCTTGTCCGCGCAGACGAAGTCGGCAAAGTAAGGGCCCAGCGGAACCTGGCGACGGAACTTGCAACCAGCAAGCCTGCGGTCGCGCAGGTGGTGCCAGAGACGTGCTTCGGTATCGGTCTGGTTGCGGCGCAAGACGCGAGAGCGGGTAGTTGCCTGAGTGTCAGGACCTCGCATGCAGTCTCCCCGTGCAGCGGTGCTTTCGACTTTATCGCTTTCTTCGATCTGCGTGCGCTTGATCCGTACAGCGGCCCCTCACCCCGGCCCTCTCCCCGCAGGCGGGGAGAGGGAGAACAGAGGCGGGATGATCTGTGCTTGTCCCCCTCTCCCCCGGCCAGCGGGCCTATGATCGCGCAGAGGGTGCAGAGACGTGCTTCGGTATCGGTCTGGTTGCGGCGCAAGACGCGAGAGCGGGCAGTCGTCGGAGTGTCGGGACCTCGTATGCGGTCTCCCCGTGCAGCGGTGTTTTCGACTTTATCGTTCTCTTCGATCTGCGTGGGCTCGATCCGTACAGCGGCCCCTCACCCCGGCCCTCTCCCCGCAAGCGGGGAGAGGGAGAACAGCGGTGGGATGATGTATTCACGCCTTTTTCTCCACGCCCGGGGAAAGGGGCGCGCTCCAGAATGTCAGCGCGGTGTGTGCTTGTCTCCCTCTCCCCGCTTGCGGGGAGAGGGGGGGGTGAGGGGCGCGGGCAGACGCCTCAGCGTTCTGCGATGCGCAACCAGTTCTTTCCCGCTTGTCGCTGTACGCGCACTTCCCGCGTACTCGGGTCAAAGACGTAGGTCAGGTAGCAGTGAATCCTGGGGTTGGATAAATGTTGTGAAGCGAAGATCGCAACACAATCGCCGTCACAGCGGGCAGAGCGGGTCATCAGCCCAGCATGGCGTGCATGGATATGGCGACCAATGGATTGGCATAGCCGATAGTCCGTGGAATGCAGCAACTCTGGCGCGACTTTGACCTTGCCGCGGAGATCGAACACCAGCGCATCGGCTGCCACCAGATACACCTTCCGTTCGCGGATCACCGGCGCGTCGCGATCGAACCCGACATCCTCCAGTTGCATGCGGAAATGGTGCACGGTCTCATGCACCGTGGTCTCCAGCGTCGGTGCGCCGTACCAGGTTCCAAACGTGCCATCGCTGTAGCGGGTTGCGGTCCAGTTTCTGGAAAAGGGGAAGTCGATCGCGGCCAGATAGTTTTCCTCGAACGCGCGATTCAGCGCCGGCATCGGATCGCGAGGCTTGGTGCTGTTCTCCAGCCGGATCGACACCTCCCAGTCTTCGGGATCGTCCGACAGATCGTCGAACAGGTTCTGGCTGATCCGGATCGAAACGATATTCCGGAAGATGTCGTCCTTGAGGTAGTGGGGCGTATCCAGCAGATCCGCGGGCCTGGTGGTTTTGCGGGCCATCGTTACTGCCCGCGCAGGTGGTCCAGATAGCCGCGCAACGCGACCAGTCCCGGCAGACCTTCCTCGGCGATGATGTCCACCGGGCGGCGTCCGGCCAAAGCCCGGTTGGGAGTCGTCGGCCAGCGGTAGGCGAGATCTCGGTTGTGCGGGAACAACAGCCGCAGGGACTTGTGAATCCCGAGCAGATTCCCGACCCGGTCCAGCAGATCGCGCTGATCGGCCAGCGGCGCACCTTGCGCGTAGCGATTCAGGGTGGTTCGCGTGTTGGCAGACAGGCCGAGCATCTCGCAGGCCATGGCCTTGTCCAGGTTCCAGAGCTCCAGCAACTTGACGACCTGTCTGGCCAGGGCCCTGCGTTCAGCCTCGGTGAACTGGCCGCCGGCGGTCCTGCGAGGGGTGGCGCCGAGGTCGATCAACGGTTCCATGGGGGGCTCCTGAGATCCATTTGGTACATATTATGTACCATTAGGCACGGATCGTCACCGCGCTGGCTCCGGCGAAAGAGACGGCTGCCCTTGGGTCGATCGCAAGCGTGTAGCGCGGAGACGACGGCTTTGGGGGCAACGAGTGCAGATACCGGATTTTCCTGCGGCTTATCCGACCTGCCGGGCTTGCGGCTTTGAAGAAAGCTCCGCCAGGATGATCGAAATCAACAGCTGCTGTTGAGCGGCAGAAAAGTCTCTTGCCAAGACAAGAGATTTTCATGTGGAGAGGAAGGCCACAAGTGACGCGTGAATCGGGCAAGGTTCTGTAGCTGCAGGGAAAGCAGCGTTTTCGTCTGTAAATCATCTGTAATCATTGTGACAACAGGCGCGCACCCCGGCCTGAGCGTCACTTGCCCGCCTGTTTTGCCGGGCGTAGTCTCCGCTCCGCAACCGCGATAGCGGAGGAGGGAATAACAGTGTCGGGACAAGCACTGACTTCAACGGGAAAGGTCGCGTTTTCCGACCTGGGAGAGACGGACGCCAGTCGCTGTGACAGTCTGATGCGGCAATACGGTTCGGCTTTACGTGGTTACTTTGCTTCCCGGGTGCGTAACCCGGCTGATGTCGATGATCTGGTACAGGAGGTATTTGTACAGTTGTTGCGCCGCACGGGCGGCGATCCCATCGAACACGCGCGGCATTATCTGTTTCAGGTCGCGTCCAATGTGTTGTGCGACTATGGCCGGAAGATGAAGGTCCGCCATCACGATCAGCATGAGTCGTTCGACGAAGTGTTGCACGGACTGAGCACCGATATCTCGCCGGAACGGATCGCGATGGGGCGTGAGTCGGTGGAACGGGTGATGGCTGCACTGGAGTCCCTGTCGCCACGCACGCGGGATATCTTCATTCTGCGTGGTGTGCGGCAACTGAAGCATGAAGAGGTGTCTCATATGCTGGGTGTATCGACGCGCGTGGTACACGAGCATATGGGGAAAGCTATCCGGCATCTGAGCAAGGTGTTCGGCGAGTCACAATGAAGAAGTCTGGATGAAGCCTTTCGAAAAAACACAATACCCGCGAATGGTCCGAACAGCGGACCGTATCGAGGGAGAAGCAGCGGAATGGGCGGATCTGCTGCAGGACAGCAAGGACCCGGAAACTTTCCGGTCCTTCGAGCGCTGGTGCGCGGCTGACACCGCCCATGGTCTGGCCTTCGATCGCATCAGCAGCGCCTATCGCAACGTCCGCACCGCGATAGGCGACTCGCGTGCGTTGAGCGACATGGAAAGCGAGACCATGGCGCGTGTCGCTGCGCATGCCAGACGCAATCGACGTCGCTTGGGTGCCGTGTTTGCTGGGCTGGCGGCGAGCGTGATCGCCGTCATCGCATTCACCGGTGGCTCCTGGAGCGAGCTGGAATACCTGCGCGACCGCGCCGGCCACATGCTGGTGGGTGAGTCGCTGTACCGCACCGCCGTCGGCGAGCGACTCTCGGTGGCCCTGGTGGATGGCTCCATGCTCACCCTCAACACCGACAGCCGTGCCGTGGTGCGTTACCGCGACGGCATTCGCGGCGTCACCCTGCTCAGTGGCCAGGCCCTGTTCGAGGTGGCCAAGAACCCTGGTCGCCCGTTTGTGGTCACCGCCGGTGGTCGTACTGTGACCGCGCTGGGCACGGCGTTCGATGTGCGTCTGTCCAACCGCATCTTTGAAGTGACCATGCTTGAAGGCCATGTGGTAGTGCAGCCGCAGCCGGAACATGGCGGGCTCAAATATGCCAACGCCGGACTGATTGATGCTCGTACCGAACTCGGCCCCGGCGATCAGCTCGTTGCCACCGCAGTGTCCGATGCTCCGATCGTACGCAAGGCCGATGCTCGCCGCGCCACCAGCTGGAGAGAAGGGCAGATCATCTTCGACAACGACGCGCTGGCCTACGCCGTGGGCGAGTTGAACCGCTACGGACGCCGCCAATTGGTGCTCTCGGACCCGCGCCTGTCGAACCTGCGAGTGAGCGGCGCATTCAACACCAGCAACACCGGCGTGTTCATCGAAATGCTCACCGTGCATCTCCCGGTGCGCGTGACCGAATCCGGCGAAGAGCGTGTGGTGCTCAGCTACGGCGGCTGAGCGCGTCCTTTCACCGCAACGCGTAGCTAGACTCAAGTGCCATAGCCGCTGCGAGCGGCCCTCCAGCCTGGACGAAAAGTGCTGGTAATCCATAGTGCCCCTGCACTGTAGAATGCGCTGTGTCCGGTTTCCGAAGCACACAGGTTGACAGGCTGCCGTGAAGCCGGCGGACCTTGCCCGATGCGGTCACAGCTGAATGGCACAGAGATGTGCCTCGGAAATGATGATCTGCATCAATCGGCATGCGGTACCTATCGTGGTTCCGTTATCTGAAGCGGTACCCCCATCCTGCGTGGAACCTGTTCATGAAGCCTGCAAGTATCAAATCCCCGTTTTCAGTGCTGTCATCGACCGGTTTTGTCGCCGCTGACAATTTGAGATCGCCGCCAGTACTGAGTTTTCTCGACTCTGTACTCCGCGGCATCGGCCAGGTGATGCTGCAGAACAACAGCTACGCAGGCCTGATCTTCCTGATCGGGATTTTCTACAACTCGGTCACGCTAGGTTGGGCGGTGTTGCTCGGCACGATCGCGAGTACCGCAACAGCGATGTTGCTGGGAGTTGATCGCGCCCGTATCCGCGACGGCTTGTTCGGGTTCAACGGCGCACTGGTCGCCATTGCGCTGCTCTATTTTCTGGAGCCCAACCTCCTGACCTGCGGCTATGTGGTGCTGGCTGCGGCGTGCAGCACCGTCATCATGGCGGCGCTGATGAATTTACTGGGCGTATGGAAGATCCCGACACTGACCGCGCCGTTCGTGATCACCACGCTGCTGTTTGTGCTGGCCTGCGCGCGTTTTGGCCGCCTGCATTCGACGGACGTTCTGCCGACTGCCGGGCTGCCGAAGGCAGCGACCGTTGACGGGGTGGTGACCGCATCGACGCTGACCGAAGGGCTGTTCAATGGTGTGGCGCAGGTGTTCTTCCAGGGCAACACGATCACCGGCGTCATCTTTGTTGTCGGACTGCTGATCAGTTCGCGGCTGGCAGGCAGCGTGGCGCTCCTCGGCTCGCTGGTGGGGATGCTGGTTGCGTGGGGCATGGGCGCGGCCGAGCCCGCCATTCGTTCCGGTGCTTTCGGATTCAATTGCGTACTCACGGCCATTGCCCTGGGCAGCGTGTTCTTCGTGCTCAACGCCGCTTCAGCGGTGTACGCACTGCTGGCAGTGGTGACGACGGCTGTCGTGTTCGCTGCGATATCCGCCGCACTGGAGCCCTTGGGCATGCCGGCGATGACCTCACCGTTTGTGCTGGTCGTCTGGCTGTTTCTGCTGGCGAGCCCTGTTTTCCTGCGGATTCGTCCTGCGCCTGCGCAGTGAATGTGAGCGGCGGGTACGACGCCTTGCGCCAGCTCCGCGCTATACGCTCGAAACCGACCTGGGGCTGATATCTGCCGGCGGCTTCCGTTCTTGCTTGCGGGGAGAACGCTAGGGTGAGGGGCAACATGCTCGCCGCGCGACCCGATCAGGCAGGCTCCTTACCCCAGCCCTCTCCCCGTGGGCGGGGAGAGGGAGTAGGTATTAATGCGCGTCGCCAGTTCCGTTGCCCTCTCCTCGTGTGCGCGGGGAGAGGGAGCATCGTTTTCTCCCGCGGCATTCGGGTGCCCGGAAAGAGATTTCGATGAGCCAACAAGTCTCTTTCCAAGACAAGAGACTTTTGCGAGGCGACGGCATGCGCAAGAACCCTGGAGCGTGCCGAGGATAGCCACAAGAGTTCCCTCTCCCCCAACTTGGGGGAGAGGGTTAGGGTGAGGGGCAGCGTGCTCGCCGCGTGACTCGATCAGGCCGCCCCTCACCCCAGCCCTCTCCCCGCGCGCGGGGAGAGGGAGTAGGTATTAATGCGCGTCGCCAGTTCCGTTGCCCTCTCCTCGTGTGCGCGGGGAGAGGGAGCATCGTTTTCTCCCGCGGCATTCGGGTGCCCGGAAAGAGATTTCGATGAGCCAACAAGTCTCTTTCCAAGACAAGAGACTTTTGCGAGGCGACGGCATGCGCAAGAACCCTGGAGCGTGCCGAGGATAGCCACAAGAGTTCCCTCTCCCCCAACTTGGGGGAGAGGGTTAGGGTGAGGGGCAGCGTGCTCGCCGCGTGACTCGATCAGGCCGCCCCTCACCCCAGCCCTCTCCCCGCGCGCGGGGAGAGGGAGTAGGTATTAATGCGCGTCGCCAGTTCGGTTGCATAAGGAGACCGAGCAGCGGAGCGAGATTGACCAACACGTTGCGCAGATTGCCATTTGGCCCCAACCTGCCTGGCATGCGCCATGAGCGCGAGACAGAGCCCCGTGGCGCAGGTATCGAGAAGCAGGGAAATGCCATATTCGAAGGTAAGGTCGCATTTGCATGGTGCATACAGGTGCGCTGAATAGCTTGGGCGCGGATCGGCATGTTCAACTCACTTGAAGCGCAAGCCAGGCAACTCAAGCGACACACGCTCACTGTTTACTTTGCGGCGCGCGATCCGCGCACGCCCATCCTCGTCAGGGCCTTGGCGGTTCATGTTGCCGCCTATGCGCTCAGCCCCATTGACCTCATTCCGGATTTCATACCGGTTGTCGGCTACCTGGATGACCTGATCCTGATTCCTCTGGGTTTGGCCTTGGTTGTCCGGCTCACGCCGCCGGAGGTCATGGAATCGGCTCGGCAAAAGGCACAGCAGGCATCGATAAAGCCCGTGAGCTATCCCGCGGCAGCTTTCGTCATTGTTGTGTGGTTAGCTGTCATGTGGTTTCTCGGAAAATGGGTATTCGAGATCGTACGCGCCTGATAAATCACTCAAGACGAGCTCGCCTGGCGGGTAGGATTGGCCATCACTATCGGAGTGTCTCGCAATGACTGCGTCTGCCAAAGAAGTGCTGACGAAAGTTCCGGCCATCACGCTTGGATTCTGGATCATCAAGATTCTCGCCACGACGCTTGGGGAAACGGGCGGAGATGCGGTCTCCATGTCGATGAACCTTGGCTACCTGATCGGTACAGGCATCTTCATGGTGATATTCGTGGGTGCGGTTTTGCTCCAGATCCGAGCGAAAAATTTTTCTGTAGATGACAGAAAACGAGCTTTCGTGATTGCGAGCACCTTAGGTTTCCGCACCTTTCCCGGCCGGCAGTTGCGATGCTGCTTGCAATAGTGGGATGGCGAACGCAGCCACTCGGAGCCCCAACTCGGCTGCGGACTCCGTCGTTGTTGGTAGGCGAGCTCTCCTGGCAAACGCCCTGACCTGCGCGTCCCGTCCCGATTGCGACCAAAACTCAGGCGTCAATCCTATGGGCAGCTCTGTCGGGATTAACGTCCCCCGCCGCTCGAAGGTGCGTTGTATCGCTTCGATGAGTGCCACCCGGTCGAAGCGCTCGGTTCGTGCCAAGTAATCAATGTCGAAGAAATCCTTGATGCGGCTGTTGCGGATGCCCAGCGACACGATCGCCTCAAGCTTTTCAGCGATGACCGTTTCCGGTCGATAGGTGCGGAGCATCGGTGCTGGATCGCCCAAGGCAACGGGATATGTCATTTTCTCGGCCTGCGGCCATAGAGCGTCGCCGAACCCGACATCGATCTGCAGACGTTCGCGGATCGTACCGAGGCGTGCGTCGAACAATGCGCGTACACCGGAATACTCTTCCTCTGCACGGATCGGCTCTACGCTGATCGTTGCTGCATCGAATACCACGGCGTCGTCCGGAACGGCCGTGCTGCAGATGGCGGCGATGTCGCGGGCTACGGAGTCCGGGTCGTTGTGGCCTCGCGAAAGTAGATCCAGATCCACGGTGGCCCGGTAAGGCTGGTCCGCCCATAGCCTCAACAACATCGCGCCCTTGAGAATGAATCGTTCGCGTACCTCCGAGAGGCTGAGGCGGTACAGAAAGCGTTCGAACAGATAATTCCGCAGCGTGATCTGGAAGTCCTCTCGGCGTTCGCGGGCGAGGTTGAGAAGGCGCGCACGCACGGAGGCTGCGCGGTCTTTCGGGGGCTGGTCCTTCATCCAGTTGCCTCCAGATACGGGCGCATGACGTTGGAAACCCTGCACAGCTTGGCGAAACGCCAGAGGTCGTCCACACCGCGACGGTGGTGCTTGAGATAATCCTTCAGCGCTTCGACAGCGATTTCCGGTCCAATCTTGTTGCGGTACTTGAAGCAATCCGCGACCGTTTTGGCAGCCGAATAGATGCGAACCGGTACGCTGTCAATCTCGTGTATCTCGATACCTTCAATGAGCGCCGGGCCTGAGAAGTAGACGGTTCGTACTGGGAATGAGGTGTTGCGCGGCCTCCAGGCGTGGACATCGACGGCGATCCAGATCTCCGAAGGGGACTGTGTCGTCAGCCCGTGAAAGCGCAGCGCGCTGAGCAGGCAGACAGTACCGCCCGGCACGGCCTTAGCCACTTCCGCGAGGCTTCTGCGAGAGGAAATCTCGGCGTCCGGCACGGCATAAAGTCCGCGGGCGATGCGCACTAGCGAGCCGCGTTCCAGCAGGCGCTGTACGTATTCCCGTCGAATGCCGAGCTTTACCAGGTCGCGCGGCCGCGCGACGCCGAGCCGCTTGACGGCTTTGAGCGTCCTTTTTTCCAGGCTAGTAGCGGTCATTGGCGAAGTCTCATTGGCTAGGTATTTAATTATATAGACCTAGCTTATGTGATTGCTGGTGCCGTAGATACCCCGCACTCATGGTGGCGGACAGTAAGCCGTGGGTGACGTGTATCCGACATCCGCACCCGTTGAAACTGGAACGAACCCCAAAGCCGCCGGCTCCGCGCTACGCGCTTGAGGCCGACCTGCGAATTCACTGGGCTTGCAGGGCCCGGCACTCCCTCGGCATAAAGTCTCTTGTCATGAAAAGAGATTTTCTCTCGCCTAGTCCCCAACCACGCCCATCCGGCAAGTCGGATCAAGGCGCAGGCGGATCCGACGCGGCTGCGGTTGTAACTCGTAACGCTCAGATGTTTCCCGCGCCTGCGAGGAGAGGCCAATGGAACTGGCAACGCGCATTAATTCTTACTCCCTCTCCCCGCGCGCGGGGAGAGGGTTGGGGTGAGGGGCCGGCCCGATCGAGTCGCGCGGCGAGCACGTTGCCCCACAC
>JBEBWZ010000135.1:0-9162 GCA_040391865.1 Solimonas flava | reverse complement strand
GATGCGGTGCGCGGATCAGTCGAATACGCGCACCGCATCGACGAAATGCTTTTGCCAGTAGGGCAGGTGCACCGAGGCGACAATCACCGAACGCCCGCTGGCCGGCGCATGAACCGCCTGATCGTCGCCAAGATAGATCGCCACGTGATCGACCTTGCGCCCGGCGAAGCTGTAGAACAACAGATCGCCAGGCTCCGCCTTGCTCAGCTTGATGGTGTCGCCCAAGGCATGCTGCGCACGTGCGGTACGCGGCACCTTGATGCCCGCCTGCGCGAATACGTATTGCACCAGCCCGCTGCAATCGAAGCCGTCAGGGGTGGCGCCACCGTAGCGGTAGGGGCGACCCACTTGCCCCAGGGCCTCGAGCACGATCCGGTGACGGGCCTCTTCGTGATCCGGTTTGACGTTGCCGCTGCAACCCGACAGCAGAAATCCGGTCGCTGCCAGCAGCAGCGGCAACAGCATGCGGATCATGCTCACGAGACCGGAGGCGCGGTCCTGAGCATCGACGGGCGCTGCGAGAAGTGCGCGTACCAGCTGGTCAGCGCTTCGCAGTTCTTGCGCCACTCGATGTACGGAAGTCGCAGGTCGAGATAGGCCAGGGCTACTGCCGTGGTGATTTCGACTTCGCTCGGTTGATCCGCTGACAGTGCGCTGGCTTCGAGGTTCAGCAACTCGAGCCCGCGCGCGATGGCCGCGGCCTGACGATCGAGAAACAGCGTATAGACGATGCTCTCGGGGCGCCGTTTCTCGAATACGCTGGCAACCGCGGCGTCGATCACGCCTTCGGCAATCACATTGCGGCGCAAGGCCGCCCAGCGCTTGGTGCCGCGCGGCAGCGAAACCAGGCCGCGGCCTCGCGTCTGCAGGTACTCGATGATCAGGCCGGAGTCCGGCAGCGCTTCGCCCTTCTCGGTGACCAGCGTGGGAATCTTCGACAGGGGGTTCGCCGCCAGAAACTCCGCGCTGGGAGCGAACGGATCGACCATGATTTCTTCGATCAGGTCGGACAGTCCCAGCTCTTCGGCCGTGATTCGCACTCTTCGCGCATAGGGCGAGGCTGCGCTGCAGTACAGCTGCATTTTCATGCCGGAGCTCGGGGGTGGTTATGCATGGCGAATTATCGCCTTACAACGTCACCCTCGCGCAAGTTTTGCAAGCTGAATGGACGCCGGCTGGACTCAGCGCAGCAGGAATTCCACCAGGGCCATCTGTGCCCACAGGCGATTTTCGGCCTCGTCGAAGATCACCGACTGCGGGCCGTCGATGACCTCTGCGCTCACTTCTTCGCCGCGATGCGCGGGCAGGCAGTGCATGAAGATGGCATCGGGCTTTGCACGTGCCATCAGCGCGGCATCGACCTGATAGCCGCTGAAATCGGCCAGGCGCTTCTGAGTCTCGGCCTCCTGTCCCATGCTGGTCCAGGTGTCGGTGACGATCAGGTCGGCGCCAGCGGCGGCCGCAGCGGCATCGCTGGCGATCTCGATCTGCTCGCCGCCCTCGCGCACCAGTTCCGGATCGGGCTCGTAACCGACCGGTGTGGCGATCCGCAAACGGAAGCCGAACAGCTTGGCCGCCTCGATCCATGAATGGCAGACGTTGTTGCCGTCACCGATCCATGCCGCCGTCTTGCCACGTGGGTCGCCGCGATGTTCGAACCAGCATTGCAGATCGGCCAGCAGCTGGCAGGGGTGATGCTGATCGGACAGGCCGTTGATCACCGGTACGCGCGAGTTCGCCGCGAGTTCCTGCTGGTCGCTGTGCGAATCGTTGCGGATCATGATGATGTCGCACATGCGCGACAGCACCTTCGCGGTGTCGCTGATCGGCTCGTCGCGCCCCAGCTGGGTGGCGCCGGAATGCAGGAACAGGGCGTGTCCGCCATAGCGGGCCATGCCGGCTTCGAAGCTGACGCGGGTACGTGTCGAGTTCTTGGTGAACACCATGGCCAGCGACTTGCCGACAAACGGCCGATAGCTGCGGTCCTGATCGGTCTTCAGCGCGATGGCGCGATCGATCAACGAACGTGCTTCGGCGGCGGAAAGATCGGTTAGCCGTAGAAAGTGGCGGGCCATCACGTACTCCTGAAACGAAAAAGGGCCGCGCTCAGCGCGGCCCTGAGGTTTTCGACCAACAATCAGCCGAGATTCTTCTCCACGAACTGCCAGTTCGCAAGTGCCCAGAAATGCTCCAGGAAGCTGGCGCGGGCATTGCGGTAATCGATGTAGTAAGCGTGCTCCCAGACGTCGCAGGTCAGCAACGGGGTCTGGCCACTGGTCATCGGGTTGCCGGCGCCGGTGGTCGACACGATCGCCAGCGAGCCATCGGCGTTCTTGACCAGCCAGGCCCAGCCCGAACCAAAGGTGTTCATCGCGGTTTCGGTGAACTGCTTCTTGAAATCCTCGACGCCGCCGAACTGTTTGACCAGGGCATCGGTCAACTTCTTGCCGGGCGCGGTCTGGTTCGGTGTCAGGCAGTTCCAGAAGAACGTGTGGTTCCAGATCTGGGCAACGTTGTTGAAGATCTTGCCGGACGATTTCTTGACGATCTCGTCGATGCTCAGGTTCTCGAACTCGGTGCCGGCAATCAGCTTGTTGGCATTGTCGACATACGCCTTGTGGTGCTTGCCGTAGTGGTAGTCGAGCGTTTCGGCCGACATGTGCGGCGCAAGTGCGTCACGAGCGTAGGGAAGTTCTGGAAGCGTGAGGGCCATGGGTAATTCCTCTAGTTGGCTGGTAAGGCGCCAGGCGCCTGCTGGCTCGGGGGAGCGACACCATAGGCGACAGGTCGATCAAATTCAATAGTGGTTCAACGGTCGTTCAACCGTGTCATGCGTCCGTGCGTATAATCCGCCGCCGTTTGACTCCCGATGCAGGAGAGCGTCATGGATGTTTTGGAAAGAATCAAGAAGCAAGTCACTGATAACCCGATCATTCTGTACATGAAGGGTTCTCCTGACTTTCCGCAGTGCGGATTCTCCGCACGTACCGTGCAGGCCCTGCGCGCCTGCAATGTGCCGTTTGCGTCGGTAAACATCTTCGAGGATGAAGAGGTCTACCGGGCGTTGCCCAAGTTTGCGAACTGGCCGACCTTCCCGCAGTTGTACGTGAAGGGTGAACTGGTCGGCGGCTGCGATATCACCCTGGATCTGTACCAGTCCGGTGAGTTGCAGAAGATGCTGAGTGAAGCGGTCGGCGATCAGACCACGGCCTGACCTCGCGGTGCACCGTTCTACGACGACGCCCGCGACCCGCGGGCGTCGTCGTTTTCAGCGGTCCGATCGAGCATTCAGCTCGCCAGCATCGACTCCGCGACGCTGCGCGCCTTCTCGGGGCCTGCCAGCAATTCCACCAGCTTGATTCCGAATGCCAGTGCGGTCGCCGGGCCTTGACTGGTGACGCAATGGCCATCGACCACCACCGGCAGGTCGACGTAATGGATCAGTTGCTCGCGAAATGCCGGGTAGCAGGTGGCCTTCTTGCCATCGAGCAACTCATGCGGCGCCAGCGCCAGGGCCGGTGCCGCGCAGATGCCGCCATACCAGCGGTGGCTGATCCGCTGGCGTTTCAGCTTGTCCATCAGCGTGCCGTGCGCGCCCAGCGCCGTTGCCCCCTTTTCGCCGCCCGGCAGGATGATCGCATCGAAATCCTGCGTCGCGACGTTGGCGAACAGGGCGTCGGCCACCAGGGCGATGCCGCGGGTGCCGGCAACGGTAGCGTCAGCGGTGATGCTGGCGATGGTGACATCGATGTCGCCGCGGCGAAGCACGTTGACGATCGTGACCGTCTCCAGCGACTCGGAGCCTGGTGCGATCGGGATCAGGACTTTTGGCGCGGTTTTCATGGAACGGACTCTCTCGGTTCTGGTCTGGTGTCACTCTTACGCTGTTGGCGGCGGATTTGCCACCTCCACCGCGAGGCGCAGGCGGCGTAGAATCTATAGCGATTAATGAAGTCGACCGATAAATCCGGAGAATGCCCCCTATGGCCGCGTATCGCCACATCAAAATCCCCACCACTGGCACCAAGATTACTGTCAAAGACGGCAAGCTGACCGTTCCTGATCAGCCCATCGTCGGCTTTGTCGAAGGCGACGGCATCGGCCCCGACATTTCCAAGGCCTGCCTGCGCATCTGGGATGCGGCAGTCGAGAAGGCCTACGGCGGCAAGCGCAAGATCCACTGGTGCGAGACCTACCTCGGTGAAAAGGCTGCGACCCTCTATGACGGCAACTACTGCCCCGAAGAGACGCTGAAGGTGTTGCAGGAACTGGTGGTGTCGATCAAGGGTCCGCTGACCACGCCGGTCGGCGGCGGTTTCCGCAGCCTCAACGTCGCGCTGCGCCAGGATCTCGATCTCTACGCCTGCGTGCGCCCGGTGCGCCATTACGCCGGCGTGCCCAGCCCGCTGAAGAATCCGGGCAAGGTCGACGTGGTGATCTTCCGCGAGAACACCGAAGACGTGTACGCGGGCATCGAATACAAGTCCGGCACACCGGAGAACGAGAAGGTCGCCAAGTTCCTCAAGGAGGAGATGAAGGCCAAGTTCTTCGACGGCGCCGGCATCGGCATCAAGCCGATCTCCGCTTTCGGCTCCAAGCGTCTGGTGCGCAAGGCGATCCAGTACGCGATCGACAACGGCCGTGAGTCGGTGACCCTGGTGCACAAGGGCAACATCATGAAGTTCACCGAAGGCGCGTTCCGCAACTGGGGCTACGAAGTTGCGCGCGAGGAATTCGGCAACGTCACCATCACCGAAGAACAGCTCTACAACGAATACAAGGGCAAGCAGCCGGAAGGCAAGATCGTCATCAAGGATCGCATCGCCGACATCATGTTCCAGATGATGCTGCTGCGGCCCGACGAGTTCGACGTGCTCGCCACGCCCAACCTCAACGGCGACTACCTGTCGGATTCGGTGGCAGCCGAAGTCGGTGGCATGGGCATCGCGCCGGGCGCCAACATGTCCGACAACATTGCCGTGTTCGAAGCCACTCACGGCACCGCACCGAAGTACGCCAACCTCAACAAGGTCAATCCGGGTTCGCTGCTGTTCTCCGGCGTGATGATGCTCGAGTACATGGGCTGGCAGGAAGCCGCCGACCTGATCACGCTGGTGTACCCGGAAGTGATCGGCGATGGCATCGTCACCTACGACTTCGCGCGTCAGATCGACGGCGCCACCGAAGTCGGCACCAGCCAGTTCGCCGATGCGCTGATCGAGCGCATCAACGGTGGCGTCGATTTCGAAGCCAAGCGCAAGGCGCAGCAGGAGCAGCTGGTCAAGGAGCGCAAGCAGCGCGAGATTCGCCGCCTGCTGCAGCCGATGGAAGAGATGCTCGACTCCGGACGCGTGCCGCACACCGTGTCGGATCTGATGACCCGTTCGCTGATCACCGTCACCGGCGGCGAGACCGTGGAAAGCGCGATGCATGTGATGACCGACAACGACATCAGCTCGGTCGTGGTCGAGCCGGAGGCCGATGGCGTCTGGGGCATCCTCACGCGACGCGATATCGTCAGCAAGATCGTGCGTGGCGGCAAGAATCCCGCGAGCACCCGTGTGCGCGACATCGCCACGCGTCCGGTGATTTCGGTGCCGGCGGAAACCAGCATTCGCGAAGCGGCGGCCGCGATCTCCGACCAGAACTTCAGCCGCTTGACGGTGGCTCAGGGCGGCAAGATCATCGGTATCGTCACCGAAACCGACATCTTCAATGCCGTTGAAAAGTACGGCTGGACCGCTGACTGAGTCGGCTGTGCGGTAACACGAGGGCGGCCCTGTGCCGCCCTTTTCAGTTCTTGCAGTGCGCTGTATCAGGAGCCTCCGATGAGAATCGGCCTGTTGATCGTCGGCGATGAATTGTTGAGCGGCAAACGCCAGGATCGCCATTTCGCGAAGGTCGTCGAGCTATTGCGCGTACGTGGGCTGGAACTGTCCTGGGTGCGGTTTCTCGGCGACGACGAAACGGACATTGCCGAAGCGATCATTGCCGCGCACACACGTGGCGACCTGGTGCTGTCCTGCGGCGGCATCGGCGCGACACCGGACGATCGCACCCGGCAGGCGGCGGCTCGTGCATTCGGGGTGCCGCTGCTGCGCCATCCGCAGGGCGAGGCGCTGATCGTTGCGCAGTATGGCGAGGCGGCGTTTCCCAATCGGGTGCTGATGGCCGATTTTCCGCAAGGTGCAGGGCTGATCCCCAATCCGGTCAATCGGGTCGCGGGTTTCTATGTCGGCGACTGTCATTTCGTTCCCGGCTTCCCGGAGATGGCCTGGCCAATGCTCGAATGGGTGCTGGATACGCGCTATGCCGCTTTGCATGTCGCAACCCCGCCGGTGGAATACCGGATGCGGGTCACGGGTACCAATGGTGAAGGCGATCTGCTGCCGCTGATGGAGGCGACGCTGGCCTGTTATCCGGCGATCAAGTTGTCCAGTCTGCCCAGTCGCGGCGATGCGCAGCGACCGCGCCACATCGAATTCGGATTCAAGGGCGCTGCTGCCGATGCGGCGGCGGCGTACCGGCATTTCCGCAAGGGCCTGCAGGCCTTTCCCGAGCTGGCGATCGAAGTGCTGGCCGCGCCGGCCGAGGGCTGAGTCACCGGAAACGCGGGATTCACTCCTCCATCGTCGGTTCGCTGCGGCGCCAGCTGACCAGTACGCAGGTGGTGATGACCAGCATGCTGCCGAGGATCGACCAGCGGTCGAGCGCTTCGCCCCAGAGCAACCAGGCCAATAGGGCTGAGAACACCACGGTCGCATACGTGAATGGCCCGATCCGCGCAGCCGGTGCGCAGCTGTAGGCCCGGGTCAGATTCAGCTGCCCGATGGTGGCGCTGATGCCGGCCGCGACCAGTAAGGCCAAGGCCTGCCATCCCGGTGTCTGCCAGGACCAGGACAGCGGAATCGCGGAGATCACGCTCGACAGCAGCGCGAAATAGAACACGATGCGGGGTGCAGGTTCGGTATCGGTGATGCGGCGGATGCCGACCATCGCGCAGCCGGCCAGCACACCCGAGCCGATGCCGATGATTCCGGCGGTCCAGTTCATTTCCAAACTGCCGGGCTTGACGATCAGCGCGATGCCGGCGATGCCCAGCAGGACTGCCGGCAGCACGATCAGCGGTGGCCGCTCCTGAATCCAGGCCCAGGCGATGAAGGGCACCCACAACGGGGTCGAATAGGTCAGCAGCATGGCCACCGCCAGCGGCAGATGCGCGATCGCGTAGAAAAAGGCGTACATCGCCAGTACGCCGAACCCGGCGCGGATCAGATGTCCACCGAGGCGTCGGGTACGGATGCTGGCAGCACCGTTGCGCAGCGCCCACGGCAGCAATGCCAGCAAGCCCACGAAACAGCGGATGAACACGACGACCTCGTTGGGTGTGTCGTTGGGGACGGCCTTGATGCAGATCCCCATGACGGAGAAAGCCACGGCTGCGTAGAGCGCGTAGATCGCGCCACGGCGCAGGTCGTTTTGCATAAAGTCCTGCTGATGATGAAAACGGAAAATGCGGTGAGCGTGAGGAGCGCGATCGTTGCCGCGACCACGGCGCCAGTGTCCGGCAACTGCGGCCTGGGACGCGGCTGGCCGGCCAAGCGGAGCGGGTGAGGCGGATCAGTGGAGCGGCTGGGGAGCGCGGGATGCGGTTAAATTGTATCGCGGCCGACCGGGGTGCTCGGCCGCCCAAGCTCTCGATAACTGACGTCATGTCTTGCCGATGACTGAGATTGCCTCGTTGCTGGCGGCATTTGCCGGAATCGCGTTCGGGATGGCGTTCCTGTGGGCGGCCGCGCAACGGGTACTGGCGTTGGTGCTGCGCCGGCTGGCGCTGACGGCGGGCGTGCTGGTATGGCTGCTGGTGGCGATTGGTTTGGGGAAGGATTTCGCAGTGCCGCAGGCCTTGCTGCTGTCATTGCAATGCCTGGCGGTGGCGGCCGGCGCCGTCGCGGCCTGGCTGACGGTTGCAGCGGTGCAGCATCTGAAGGCGGAGCAGGGGGTGGCCGACAGTCATCAGCGACTGCAGCAGGAGTTGCTGCTGCGGGAAACGGCTGAGCGGCATCTGCGGCGCTCGCTGGCCGATCAGAAGCGCACGGCAGCGGATCTGGAACGGTTCGCCTACAGCGCCTCCCACGATCTGCAGGCGCCGTTGCGCAATGTCGCCGGATTTGCGCAACTGCTCGAGCGCCGGCATGCCGATCAGCTGCAGGGTGAGGCGCGCGAGTTCCTCGATCAGGTGACGACCGGCGTGCAGCAGATGCAGCAGCTGATCGGCGCGCTGCTGCAACTGTCGCGGGTCGGGCGCAATGGCGGGCAGTTCGAGCAGCGGCCACTGGCGCAACTGCTGGATGAGATCGGACGGACGCTGGCCGATCAGATCGCGGCCGCCGACGCCGAGATCGTGTACGGCGAACTGCCCGCCATCAGTGGCGACTTCAAGCTGCTGGCGCAGGTGTTCCAGAACCTGATCGGCAATGCACTGAAGTTCCGGATGCCGGAGCGACGGCCGCGGATCGAGATCAGCTGCCGCCGCGAACGGGAGGACTGGCACATCGTGGTGGCCGACAACGGCATTGGCGTGCCGCCGGAGCAGCTCGAGCAGGTGTTTGCGCCGTTCCGGCGCCTGCACGCCGCCGAGGATTTCGAAGGCACCGGCATCGGTCTGGCGCTGTGCCGGCGCATCGTGGCCTATCATGGCGGCCAGATCTGGGCAGAGTCGGCAGACGAGGGCGGCCGCTTTCATCTGCGGCTGCCGCTGCGACCGGTGGCTGGACCGGTCGGCCCGGAAGCTTGAAAATGCCCGGCTTTGCCCCCATACGCTGCTGATCCTGCAGTGTCACGAGTATTGTTATTGTCATGCCGATTTACGATTACGTTTGCAAAGCCTGTGGCAAGACCTCCGAGATCATGCACAAGATCTCCGATCCGCCGGAGACCGATTGCCCTGAGTGCGGCAAGCCGGAGCTGAGCAAACAGGTGTCCGCCGCCGGGTTCCGGCTCAGTGGCGGGGGCTGGTACGAAACCGACTTCAAGTCGGGCAACAAGAAGAATCTGGCAGGTGGCGACAGTGCCCCGGCAGCACCGGCGCCGGCGGCCAGCGCCCCGGCCGCAAGCGCCAGCAAGAGCGACGCGGCGACCTGACCGAACCGCAGCCGCCCC